>NZ_BAABCW010000003.1:0-399824 GCF_039539305.1 Aquimarina addita
AAGCCTGCAGGTCCAGATTGGTGAGTCGTGTAGGGATGCCACCATCCAGAAATATAGGATTTGCGCCTATCACTACATCACTACTCTGTACGGATACTCCCGAATTATTCTCCAGATAAAACTTAAGCCGTACCTGTCGGTTCGCTTCTGTAATATCTGTGAGCAATAAATTAAGAACCAGTTTATTTGTAACAGCGGTATTGTATTCTGATAATTTTAGACTATAAGGTGGTACTACCTGTGGGGTAACATTAACAGGAAATACCTGTGAATGAACATAAAGTGTACCCAATAAAAAGAATGTTAGTATCCTTACTATCAAGGTATTCCTGTTATTTTTAAAATAATGTTTTTTCATATAGTCTTAAGTACTAAAGGCAGGCTATTGTTTAAAAAAGCCTGCCAATCCTTTTTATTATATATTATTGTTTTTCATAACGATATCTATAACTATCAGAACCCCCACTAGCAACAGGTTCTTCGATAATCTCTACTAAAGTCTGATCTTCAATTCTAAAATCTAATTGATCATCTTCATTAGTAATATCATCACCATCATAAGCTGCGATAAATTCAGTGGTATTATTAGAAGGTTTGACTTCCCATGCCCCAATTACCGTACTCTCAACACAAGTGTCAGTGCTGTCATCAGTTCGATTTGATGTAAACACAAATGTATTGTCATTATTAAACACATAGGTTTCCTCCAGATCACATGCATCAAGTTCTGTAGCGGTCACATCATTTCCATTAACTTCTAAACTGACTAATTTCCACGTGCCACCTGTTAGTGTTTCTTCTACACTTCCTCCATCGTCATCACCACAACTTATAGTTGTTATTGACAATACGATTACTAAGCTGGTTAAAAATAGTTTTTTCATTGTTTTGAGTTTTAAATATTAAATTGATTTAAATTAAATTATTAATTTTTACGATTCAACTTTCTGAACCTTGATATCGACTAATATATAAGAATTTTGTCCATCGATCACAAATTCTTTGATTTTAATTGCTCCTTTTTTCCCCGCTTCCGTTTGAAAAAGAACCACTCTTGGCATCATCGTGTTATCAAAATCCTGTATTCCTCCTGCCGTTTCTTCTATCGTCAATACATCCAGCGGACTATCCTCCTGCATCTCATCAAACTGTGCGACGGTTAAAGAAGCTGAACAGTTGCATAATTCCTGTGAATTGATAACAATTGTTTGTTGAGCGTTTTCCAATTCTAAAAAAGCTGTTTCACTTAAATCATCAGGACTAACGAAACTATTGGTAGTAAAAGCATTACTTAATCCATAAAATACCAACTCTATAGTCCTTCCTAACGATGGATTTGCTTCTATATCTGCAGCAGTGTATACTACACGATGGGTCAGATCATAAAAGCTACCAACACTACTAGCGGTATGTGCAGTATTGATCCCTAGTTTTATATCTTCTAACACCCGTAGATTGGTGTCTGTAAAAAAAGTAATCTCTTTTTGGATACGTTGCGTTTCTTTACCGTTAGTTGCTACTAGCAAGATATTATGGGTTCCCGGGGTGGTAAAAGTGACCTCTGGATGTTCTTCTATAGAAGTACTCATGGGAGATCCTTCAAAACTCCATTGATATCCGGTAGCACTTACAGAGTTATTCTGAAATTGTATGGTTACCGGCACCTGAAAATCATTGTCTATAAACGCCACCTCATAGTCAAAATCTGGCATTAAAAAGGGCGCAACTGTAATCGTTTTTTGCTGTGTATAGGTTTCTCTTCCATTGCTGATTTCTAAGGTAATCAGGTGTTCTCCGGGCTGTGCGAAAATAATATCACCAGGGGATTCTTGTGATGATGTTGCTGGTGTTCCTCCTTCAAAAATCCATGAAAAACGATCGGCACCTGACGAATTGTTTTGTATTGTATAGGTAGCTGGCGAAAAAGTATCGATCAGGTTGGTTACTTCAAAATCGACTAGTACAGGAGCATCAATCTGAATCTCTACCGTCATCGTATCTTGTTCTCCATCCTGATTGTTCGCAGAAAGGGTAATCGCATAAATCCCTTTTTCTGTGTATTCTATTACACCAGGACTACGATTGACGGAGCGTGAAGGGGTGGCTCCTTCAAAAATCCACTCATACTCATCTGCTCCTTCTGTTTTATTAAAAAACACGAGTTGTACTGGGATCGAGAAGTCTTCATTAAACACCTCATAATCAAAGTCTACACTAACTGGCACTGCTTCTTCTCTGGCACAGCCTAGTAAAAAAAGTAGTGCTATCATTGGATAGGGTAAGTGTCTGAAATCTTTTATCTGCATAACTCTTTTATTCAATCACTAATTTACGGGTATCCGTTCCTTGTATCGTTTCCAGCATCATCAAATATATACCTGTAGGTAGCTGCATTGTATACTCCATCAAGTATTCTCTATTGCCATCTCCTGTCTGCTCATTCATCGTAACTCCTGTAACTAAATTTACAATTTTTAGCGTCACATTAGCATCTTCTGCTAAGGTCACTTTTGCTTTAAAACTAGCACTAGCTGGATTAGGATAAACAATAAACTCTTCTATAAAATTGGAGGAAGATATATTGATTGCTGCGGTTTCTATTGCTGGCTGCACTAAGATGGTTTTAACATATTCTTCATAACAATCCCCTTGCAGTGATGTAAGCAATACATCATATGGGCCTTCTTTTTCGAACATCAGAATTAATTGCTCATCTGATTCTGAAACCAGTGTTGCTCCTTCGGGTATCGTCCATACCACACGTTCACCCATAGGAGCGCTTACATTTACTAAAATGACTTCTTCATTAGTATATGCCTGTGTGGTCAATAAAAAATCAGCATCAATAGGAGTCGTAAACACATCCACATCAATCGTACCCGTACCTATACAGCCCAGGCTACTCGTGATGGTTGCTGTATATTGTCCTGCCTCTGTAATTTCTACCTTACTGTTTCTACTTGTAAACCCGTTTACAGAAGACCACTCATAAGTAGCACCCGGATCATTAATTGTGATATCTAATAATAAGGATTGATCGCCACAAATTGCCCTTTTTTCTTCTAGTATCACTACAATGGGATCAGGATCGTTCAAAATAAATTCTTTCACCGCTTTACATCCTTGTGCATCCGTTACTTCTACACTATAGATTCCTGCTGTTAGTGCTGTGAGTGTTGCTGAAGTATCTCCTGTATCCCAGGCAAGTGAATAGGGAGGTACTCCTCCCTGAATCGCTAGTTCGATCTGTCCGTCATTTCCCTGAAAACATGTGGGAGCAATGTATGTTACTGCTTCTATCTCCAATCCATTAGGTTGGTTAATAGTAATTGTTCCCTTCACTTCACAACCTTTAGCATCAATAATCTCCACAGTATATTTTCCAGCTAATAAATCTGTGATCTCTGCGGTCGTCGCACTGGTATTCCATTGATAAGTGTATGGAGGTGTTCCACCCGATACGATGGCGGTCGCTGATCCATTAGCGCCACTGTCACAAGTTACTGCGGTACTATTAAATGATACTAACAGCTGATCGGGTTGTGCAAGATATAGTGTACTATCGATAGCTTGCTCCAACACATACTCTTGCCCGGTAGGTGTACTTACTGGAAGATAAGTTCCTAATACAATCCCGTTTTGATCTTCTATATTGAGGGCATAAGTACCTTCGCTTTGATTACTGATGATACTATCATTGATCGCAAGGTCCTGCCAAACACCTGCTACGTTTTTTGTCCAACGGTAGCAATAAGGCATGAAATTAGCCCTACACTCATCATTTTCTGCAAGAGTTTCGGCAAATGATACGCCCCCACTCACATACGCGACCAATACTCCATCCTGAAACTGATCTGGTTCATTAAAAGGAAGCTGATCATCAATCCCATTAGAATATGAATTATCCCGATGACAAGATATTTCGTTAAGTACTTCAATCCTAACAGTAATTGGCTCGGGATGATTTAAGGTATATGATGCGCTGGTCGTGGTACATCCTTCTTCTGTTATTGCACTATCAAAATTAGCATCTTTCACTATAATGGTATATTCACCTTGTCCAATACTATGTAGAGCTACTACAAAATCACCATCGTCATTGTAGGAAGTACTAGTTGTTGTCACTGGATTCAAAGATTTATCCACCCACTCAAAGATATAACTCCCATCAGCATAAGCGGTACCTCCGCGGATCGTTGCCTGAATTCTTCCATCCTCAAAGTCATAAGCTCTGGGTTCATTAACGAGGTTAACCTCAACCGAAACTGGGAACTCAGGCTCTGTGATGGTTACTTCTTTTTCTACCTCAATACCTAACACAGTTTCTCCATCAGCACCCATAGTGGCTTTTTTAGCCACGCAAAACACTCCATTATTAACATCCCTTATTTTAATAAGATAGGTTCCCTTTTTTTGTCCTCTAATGGTATGATTAGTACCATTATCAAATGGTTGCCAATCATCTGACCAGACATCTTCTTTCTTCTTGATTAGATATTCATAATTACCGATACCACCATAAGCTTCTAAGTTTATCTCCCCATCTTCTCCATTATGACACCATACATTCACTACATTGTCCTGAGGTTCGCCAATAAAACGGACATAGTCATTTCTACCAATAGAAAACTCATCAGTATGATCTACTCCTTCTGTAAAGTAAACCTCTCCATTATAGCTCCCTAGAATATTAAATCGAAATGCAGTTTTACTTGGAGGCAAACCTGTAATCGTTAATCTGTTTCCGGTCTCAAAAGTGGTAATTGGTACTTGAGCAGTTGCTATGACTATCCCTTCACTTAGGTCTAGAATAGAATAATCGAACAAATCTCTGGATCGGTCTAATGCCCGGTCAAAGGTAAGTACTAACACACCGTCTTCGTTATCATAGCAACTTACATCCGTAGTTGCAGTTTGTGCTTTGATAATATTAGGTGCAGAATATCGAATCAGATAATCTCTGGAATCACTCGGTTCTGCATAAAAACAAGATTTTACTCTAACGTGAATTGATTTGCCTACCACAGAAACTGGTAAAAAAGAATCTAATCGAACTGAGAGTTCTTTATCATTAGAAGCTCCAGGAATTGTATTCCATGAACTAGCATTAGGCGTACTTCCAAAATCGGTAATTTGATATTCCCATCCATATACGGAGTCATTAAAATTACCATTTGCTATTGCCCTAAGGTTATGAGAATAGCCTGCAATACCTGAACCTATTCTGGATACAACAGGGGTAGGCGATACTCTCCAATTAAAAGACAAAGTATGTTCTACTTCCTTTTCTCCTCCATTTCTCCTGAATTCATCGTAAAAACCAAAGTCACAAGGGTCATAGCTTATGATTATAGGTCCATCTTCTTGTGAATCTTGTGATATAAAACTTCCTGTTCCGCTACTGCATCGCCTACCGTCTCTTTTTTCATGTGTATTTACTCTGGCACGAATCGATCGTATTACCTTATTTGTGTAATAAACAGTAATATCATCATAGAAATAATCGCCATCATCCCAATAAAATCCTCCAAAAGGAGAAGGCACCCCTTTTTCATCTTCATAAAATATCTGTTCAAAACTCCCATCAGTAAAATTAACGTCAAGCTGTATAACATTACTGCATATAGCTTCGTCCCCCCAAATATTGAATTTAAGGTTCGTTATCTCCACTTTAGACCCTTGGGCAAACAAAGAAACTGATACTATTAAAAACACTAAGACACTATAAATCTTCTTCATATTCAAAAAATTACTTCTTTAGTTTGTATAGAACTGTGACCTCCCCCTTTGGTCACAGTTTTTATCTGATATATATAGGTGTTATTAGGTGATACCGCTGTATCTATTACTTCTTTTATCGTACCTGGTAATTGCTTAAACAATACAGGTGGCTCCTCTTTTTTAGATTTATAGATGCTAATTTCTACAATATCATCTGCGGGTAGTTTCCAGGAAAGGGTAATACTTCCTTGTACTCTATCCACTATAGTATTTAATCTTTTTACTCCTTCTTCTTTAGTTTGCTGGCTGGTCACGGTAATTGGCGTAGAAGGACTGGATTGCAATCCACTCTGATCTTCTGCAAAAATGGCATAGCGATAGGAGGTTTCTGGTATGATAGCCTTATCTATATAGCTACTGACAGTATCTGTAGTAAATATAGGCAACCATCCTCTAGACACATCCTTTGTTTGTTGCCTGTATAACTGATGAGTGGATACATCCTCACTACTACTATTAATCCATTGTAATAATATACCCTCTGTACTCACATTGTAGGTCCTAAAAATGGGAGAAGAAGGAGGTATTACATCTGGTTTTTTAAGCGTTAATACTTCAGAATAGGGAGACATATTATATCGTTTATCTACAGCTACTATTTTATAATACACCTGAGCATTCAATGATTTTACCTGCACTGTATCAATAAAGGAGGCTTTTTCTATAGGAGCAACGGTCAACTGTATAAACTCTTCCTTTGCCAGATTACCACGAAATACCCTATATCCTAACAAATCTTTTTCTGGATTATGTTGCCATGTTACCCTTACTATACCCAAGGTGTCCACAGTACCTGTCATCCCAACAGGAGCAATAGGCGGAATAGAATCAATAGCCTGTACAAAAGAGGAAAATGAAGTGGTTTTTTCTTTCCCCTTTCCGATCGCTGTTATTTTAAAATAATTAGAAGGATATAGTTCCTGACAATTGATAGTACGTACATCTGGTGCAATCTCTTTTGCCACGATACTATAAGGTCCCTGATCCTGTGGTGCTCTTAGCAATTGAAATTCTGTGATCTCCTGCTCTGCTTCCTTCGGAAATTCCCAGGTGATATCAACCCCGCCAATATCATCAAATGAATGTCCGCTAATATGAGCAACCGCCTCTAACTTTTTTATCCCCGCTGCAGAAACAACCTCAGAATAAGGACTTAATTCTCCAAATGGAGAAATCCCTTGTACTCTATACGAATAGGTGGTATCGTTTTGAGCAATGGTATCTATATAAAACATTCTTCTAGCTGGAGCATTTGGCTTATCATTCATATTAACCAAAGGGGTATCTCCTAATCGCTTAAAATCGATTTCATTTTCTGAACGTTCTATATAATAAGAGGTAAATACGCCTTTAAATAAGTGATATTCCCAGGTAAGTAGGATATTTTTATCTTTTGGCACTGCAAATAAATCTAAAGGTACAGGTAACGGTTCTGGTTTTGTAACCTTAACAGTTACCAACCCAGGCTTAACACTTAAAATCTCCTCTGGAATTTGTGAAGTTATAGTGTATAAATATTCTTCATTGGCTACAATATTACTATCGGTATATGCCATGGCTGCTTTTTTTGCTGCCTCAAAATTCATATCTGCAGCAAATAAAGCAAAGGCAAACCGTTGATCGATTTCTTTAGCTGTATTTATAATTTGAGCTAATCCTCCTTGTGTCTGCTCTACAGCAAATGTTTCTCCATATAATGCTTGCGCAAGAATGGCTGCATAGTCATTATCATTAACCATATTTTCCCAGTTTTCTAATGAAGCTGGTTTTAAAGGTGTCTGAGTAAGTACTTTTTTTTCTGGAGTTTGTAACATCATTCCATCTCTAGAAATAGTAAATCGTTCAATTTGATATCCAAAGTTATTTCCTTTCAGCCAAGATACAGGTGTAGTTGCCGCCCATCGCAAAAGAATAGCATCCTCTTGTACTCTGGTAATTACTTTTATTTCATTAGTTATTACAGTCGCGTCTTGTGCAATGGAAAACTGAACTCCCCCAAAAAACAAGAGTATATATTTTAGAAAGTATGTAATGCTCTTCTTATTGTACATAAAACTTAACAATATTATCTAATATTTATAGTGTTTTTATATTGATATAATCCAGTTGTACCCTTAATTCCCCCTGGTAGTGTATAAATTAATTTGATGGTATAATCTCCATAACGCATAAATTCATATGGTTTTGAAACAATGCTTAACTCTGGAGCATTAGCTCCTAAAACACCTTTGGCACGATCATTTATAACTCGATCTCTCACATCCAAATAGTCTTTATAATAAATATCTGGTAAATTATACCTAAAAGGAAAACGGGTAGCGATTAAATTCAAATTAGTACTATTTTCAAGGTTAGTAATATAACTGGATATAATAGGCAACGCTCTTTTTGGAACATACCCATAGACTGATGGGTCTCTGGAAATACTATATGTACTCCCGAGTTGATATTTTTGATAAATAACAGGATTAATATCAGTACCAAAGTATTTATCTTCGAGATCAGATTCTGGTATGACTAATGGTGTATTTTCTGTATATGTATTCCCAACCAGTTCTACTAAATCAAAACCTTCATTCGACTCCACTTTTGAAGAAAGGAAAACAACTGTAGAATTAATATATCCCCATAAATGATCACTTACATTAAGGTCTCTTATTTTAGCTCGAAATGTTTTATGCTCACTGGATGTAAACTCATAACTAAGACGCTCAATTTCTCCTTCATTTACTACATTTTCTGCTTGATTTTGTCTGATTTCTGATGTATTCTCATCATCATAATTTTGTGTTGTTCTGGTTGTCTCTCCTGTAGAAGTGCTCCCCGCTGCTTTTGATGCACTTACAATTGTCATCATATAAGCAGTCTCAGTATCTACGTCTGGCAATGCATAGCTTACTTTATTATCAGATGTATTATATGAAAAAACGGATTCTTCTGAAGCTCCCGTTTCACTGATATATTTTACGGTACTTTTCCATTGTGTATTATCAAAAAGATAATCCTGTCCACGTTGCAATTGTATATATCCCGTGTCATATTCATCCGGATAAAATAGCTGTTGATCTACCACAGGGTATGCATACTGTATATTATGTAATGGTATATAATCCGGTGCTCCACCAGTAGTAAAGGTCCGTTCTTCTTTTTCTATCGCTTTTTGTCCGTCTTCTAAGATAGTTTTAAAACTGCCATTCACTTTTTCCTGAAAACTCACTTCTACGGTTACCGTCAGTTTCGTATCCGGTGGTAATATATCTTCTGAAATAAAAGTAGCACGGTCATTCATCTGTCCCCACTCTAACTCCCCAATAATTTCTTTTTGTGATGCATCAACTACCTGAAAGCGCTCCAAAATCACCTTATATGTCTTATCACCATCATCCTCAGGAATGATGATAGGCTGATTAATTTTCATAGCAAAGGCTGCCTGTGGTGCAGCAAAAACATCGATATTTGTATCTCCATCTCTAGGGGAAAGATCCGTGATCATTTTGATGCCTCCTAGCGGAGATGCATTATCTAGTTCACATTCTTCTCCTATCACTACTTTCATGCGATAACTTCCTTTGACCAATCCTCCTAACAGGTCATAATATCCACCTGCATACCCTCTAAACCAAAAAGGATTAGGTCCTTTACCTTGTAATAAGATGGCAGCTCCTCCTTTAATAATTGGTATTTTCTTTCTAACAAAAAAGAGTTTGATATTGATCCCTAATTCACCTTGTAAATATGCATACGATTGCCCGTTAGCATACCAACCATTGATTCCTACCTTTTTACCTGTATTGACACAACTGGCATCTCCGTAATCTTTTAACATAATATCAAAACCAACCCCTGCCTGAAAACGAGCATATAAAATTAAAAAGTTAAGATCACCAGTATCAATTTTGAAATCTGCGCCAAAGGCAAATCCTTTTCCGTCTCCCAGCGCATTAAGATCTCTCATATAATCAAGTTGATCTAATTCTACTCCTAGAATATCTGCTACTTCTTGTGGTGGAGCAGGACTCCCGGGGATGCGGCTTCCCATCATAAAGTAAGCACCTGTCTCTAAGCTAAAAGAACCTATTCCCATTTTGAGTCCTAAGCGATCTGTAGGGGAACCAAGGTGAAGATACCACTCATCTGGTGATACATGAAACACCATCCAACCAGCGCGATCTTCTGCACCAATTCCACGAACTATACCATCTACTAATGAAATATAAATATTAGACTCCCCATGAAGTGTTTTATTTTCAAAATCATATACAATACTCAAGTCACCTTTTACACTGGATTTAGCAAATTCTTCTTTTAAACCTACCTGAAACAGTTCGACTTCATTAGGCGTTATTTTAGATAAAAACTGAGGTACTCCCAGCATCTCTTTTAGAGCTTCGAGATCCAGACTAACAGAGAGGTCAAGATTGGCAGATACCATTAGCTCCGCATACCCATCAAAACTGATATTATCAATTCTACCGGTCTCTTTATCAAAGAGCATACTTAACATAATTTTACCTGTAAATGCTTGTGACCCTTGTATACCTAAAAACCCAACAGCTCGCAAATCTAACCCTATTTCATTATTTGGTTCGTACACAATACCAGATAATGATAATCCCTTATTATCTATAGCGGCATTACCCTGTGCTGTTTGCACAAAATCATTGGATACGCGTTCCATATTATAGGATAACCCTCCTCCTATGGCATTTAATCCTACCGGTGGTGCGATGGGCACAGTAGCAGGCAAAATTCCTATAAAATCCACATAAAAATAACGATACCCATCTTTATTACCGAACAATCCTTTAGCATCAACTAATCCTTCTACATCAAAGAGATCCAAAGATAATTGCCCTGTAAAACCATCATTATAGATTACATCGTCTTCAAAAATTTCAACCCTACCTGAAAAACCTACTTTTCCTAATTTTGCTTCTATGCCAATCGCACTAATATCGATACGATCATATTTCCAATTTTGTCGATATCCTTCTTCACTAAACTTACCAAAAATCCCCAACCGTGCACTTGCTCCAAAACCTTTGCTATCTTCACTCATTAAATTAATAGCAAGATCAAATGCTAATCCCGCTTCCTGATCATTGAAAATCAATTCCATATCGGCAATAGATACAGGGAAATTAGCTAGCTTTACCTCATCCTTATATCCAAAATAATCTACATCAACAATAGGGGATACTGTTTGTATCGTTAAATTCTGAAATTCTATTCCTTTAAATTGAATTGTTTTTTCATCATCACGGCTTCCCTCATTCTCCAGACTTTCCTTTTGATTGGCAGTAATAGCCAATCTGCCATTTAAGACAGCTTTAGGCAAAAAATTACCATCTACTACCGCAAGCTGAACTCCCGAGTTAGGTAATAACTGTGCTTTTGCTTTAAAGACATCAAAATTAATGGTATCTAAGGTGGATACAGTTAATGAATATTCTTCTTCTGAGATAATCCCGGTATATCCCAGACCGAGCTTACCAGAATCATTAGTAGTTTCTAAACTAGAAACAGGCAACACTAATCTTCCATCGAATCCTGCACCTATTAATCGATTGGCAGCTACCTCTATTTCTATTTTATCTAATGAAAATGCCCACGCTTTAGATTTTGAAGTCCGACCGGACTCTAACGGAATTACATTTGTTGCAGAAAAAAAACCTGACACTCCATAACTATCTATCAATAAATTAGCCGCTTGAAAAGATACTCTTCCATTAGTTGATATACTTTCTTCTGTTTTAAATTCTTGCGGCAAGCTAACATCAAGAGATTGCACGTAGACCCCTCTCCAGGTTTCTGCATTAGGTAATAATAATCCCTGATCGTGGTAATACTGAGGAAACTGGACATTTTCTGTTCGGAGATCACTAAAATCAAAAATCGCTTGATTTACAGAAAACATAAATTTATCCGGCTGACTAGCAATAACAAAAGGTGTTAGATTGATCTCTACGATCATATCATTCCAATCAGAAGCCGTCGCTCTAAATGCTCCACTCACCCGATTAGGTATTTGAATAGGTTCTTTTAATGCTCCTTGATACGTTCTGGTTTCTGGTAGGGTTTCTCCTACTGCTCCTACTGGTAAAATTATATTTCTTGAAAATTGAAGTTCGCCTTCAATACCCATTTCTTTAACCCCATTACAGGTAATATTTACAAAAGTTCTATTAGCCGTATTGCCTGTTTTATAATCAAAACCTCCTTTTAAAATTAAAAGCCAATTTCCTCCATTAAAAGGAATAAACATATCACCAAGCAATACCAGATTAGCATCTCCTATGATTCCCCCCTGATGTGATAGTTTTACATTATTAGCCCCAAAGAATAATTCTATAGGCTTTCCTTGTTCATCTGATTGTGGTAAAATGATTTTGACAAATACTGTCAACTCCGTATAATCTTTACTAAAACGTGCTTTGGTAAATCCCAATTGATATTCTACACCACTGATTTCCTTTTTAATCCCCACGGGTAATACCTGAATATCCTCATTACGAAAAGAACCAATCCATCGCCCTGTGCTATCAATCTCTCTAAAACCAGCTTCTGCTTCTGCTTTCGAATCATTTATATAAGTAGGGGTAGCTGGAAATTCTTTTGCAAGTCTGTCAAAAGTGAATTCTGCATAAGAAATTGCCTTTTTTGAGGTGGGAATGGGAAATTTATTATCCAATTCGGGGAGAAAAACGTATTTTGCTTCTGTGGTTTTTTTAGTATCCACCTGCAATGAATCTGTAGGTTCAGTTGTAGAACCAAACACATAAATAAAATTAAAAAAAAGAGCAAAAAGTAGTTTTATTTGCATAGGTTTTATTTTGAGACTTAGGGAGCGCAAAAATACATACAAAATTTGTATTAGCATAATTTTAACAATGTTAAAATACTGAATTACAGTAAATTTATTGAAAATCTATGATTCTTTTTCCATACGACTGTTTCAAAACACACTCCTTATATTGTTTCTAACTAACGATCTTTTAGAATGTCGACAAAGCGACATCCCTATAATTGGTATACTCCCCTACTTACTTTGGTCTGTTACGTAGTTTTTAAAACCCCAGAATTGGTTACCAGAATTATTCATCTCAGTTATATGTTTCTACCTTATAGTGTCAGTAGTTGACATTTTGTTACCCTATTTATTTGATTTTTTTTAATTACTACCACTAAAACACATCAAAATTTAACTTTATCCTATAATTATCAAAAAAATTCCTGATACTGCAATACCCTAAAATCAATCGTATTAAATTTGGGGTTTACATTTTTTAAATCTTTATATTTTTGCAAACTGCCTATAGCACGATTTGCTGCTCCTGAAGGTGCTGTTAGTGATACAGTTTTGATACTTCTCTGTCCTAGCTGAAACCGATGTATTCTTGGAATCTCATTAGAAACCAATTCCAGGGACAATCCATATGTCTTAAGATGCTTCCTAAAGAAATATTCCGGACCATTTTTACTATTACCACCTGTAAAAAGTATCGTATCTATGTTAGGGTATTTAGTAAGATAAAAAATAATATCTCTAAGCTGTACATTTTGCATTCCCAGATCGGATGCATCTATTTTTTCTCGTTCGCAACTATGTACAATATCGCAAATTCCTATGTTGCGAGAAGCAAGAAAATGCTTTCGTTGATCTACTGCTTGCTGCGTAGTTTCGAATTTCAGATTTAAATTAAAAATCCGATCTAATACTGGCCATAATAAACCACTAATACTACCATAACAGAAATTAACATCTCCTTTTTTTAATTGACCTGATGTAAAACGTGGTGGCGGGAGGGTTCCAACTATCAATTTTGTAGCTCCTTTTGGAAAAAAAGTTTCGTATGGATGTGTATGTAAAAACATAAGTTATAATTCATTGTTTTTTATATTTCGAATTCTATTTGATTTCCTACACTTACTAGAAGTATTCACCAAAGTTAATCGACCATTTTTATATTTGGCACGTCATAATTAAAAATCTGGAAAATTAAAAAAAATTATCATTCAGTAAACCCAATTTACAGCCAACAACTATGAAAAAAATTATTTCCCTACTTAGTGTAATTTTTATAAATGCAGTATTAATCGCACAATCCACAACATATAAGATAAATAAAGAATCTTATGACAATTCTAAAAATTCTTACAATTATACTAATTGGAACGATAATTATAAAACTATAACTGCATCCGATTTACGATTTAATAATTATACAGAAAAATATTTAATGTCTGTAAATTATGAAACGATTTCTTTTCATTCACTAAGTATAAATGAAACAAATTTATCGCCTGCAGATGCTTACCTCAAAAAAGATTCTGAACTATTTGCAAATCCAAAATCAGGCAACATTAGTTATGCTATTTTAAAAAACGGTGCTGTAATCCATAAAAAGCCAACTACAAGAATGGGATTAACCGATAAAGGAGCCTCATATACACAATTACCAGAATTTGGAACTTGGTGTAATCGTCGAATGATAGATCATCTTGGTTTTACAAATAATGCTCCTACTAAAGATAATTTTACAGGAATTGAATTTACCAATTGGCATGATCGTTTTAAGGTTACATTTCATGTAAGACCCACTGTTACTATTACTAATGGACAGTTACAACTTGCGATAGAAATGCCTGATGAATATTCTAATAAATTAAATAATGGAACTATGTATAGTTTTGCCGATAGTTCAAACAAAGGGTTTGCATTAAAAGCAGGTACAACTGTTGGTTCAGTAAATGTTAGTGGAAACACTATAACTATCAAAACAAACCAAACAAACCTGGTAGCTAATAACTCCTATAAACTAAGTTTAATTTTTTACCCTATTGATAGTAATATCGAAAACAAATATAAAACAGCAGATGCAGAAGAAGGTGAGGTAACCGTTACAGCAGCGCAAAGTGCTCCAGACTCACAAAGTATAGCTGTAAATTATGACAGTGATGAGGGAATTTATTATTTAGAAACTCCTAGATATGCACAGGGGTACAATAATTGTACAAAGTCAAATGTTTTGCAAAATGTTGATATGAAATTAGCGAACACTACCTCTATTGATAAAAAGGTGAGACTTTGCTTTCAACAATTTAATAGTTCTAGTCATATTGGTTTTACTGGGATGCTTCGTAATAACAATGGAGATCCATCTGGTCATATACTACAAATATCTAAAAACTGGCACGGAAACTCAGCTGTACAACAATTTGGTGGGAATCAATTACAGGAATATACCGAAATTATAGTACCTGCACAATCTACCATAATTTTTGACTATACAAAAGTAGGAGCTAAATGGGGAGAAACTTATGCAGCCTCTTCACATCAATTAAGTCTTGTAGGTATTGAAGGCTGGGATAGTATGGGGTGGCTACAAGCGAGTTTAGGAGGTTTTGGTGAAAATATATGTCATTCTCCAGATTACCTGTATGGAATGGCTAATGGTACTGATTGGAGACCTTTCCTTACAACAAATAGTTATTATGGAGGTTCTTCAAATAGATGTGGATGGACGGGTAATGTGGGAGGCATCGATTTTTCTAACTATTTTAATTCTTCTGGACGAAAAAGTTATCAAAGTGAAGTGAAAACTAATTTTGATAAATATGGGCCTAATTTAACAGAAACAAGTGTAAGTTTTTATTCTGCTGACAGAAAAATACGTACTACTTATACTTATTTTTTGAACAGATCTGATGACTTTATGCGAACATATTATAAAGTAAAAATAGAAGCCTTACAAACTGCCTCGTTCAATCGTTATGATTTTTTTCAATTAGGTAGTGATCAGTATGCCAAAAACCTAACGCATGATGTAGCCTATGGCAACAGCGAAGGTTTAACAGGTAAATTTGATGCTACGCATACTAATGTATTAAGTAGCTACACAACAGATCCAATACCACTAACCGGCAAAAATCCATGGGTGTGGGCAGGTGATGGCGAACCTTTTAGACAGAATTATGCTAACAAAGAAACCAGAGCAAATACAGCTTTTATCATACGAGATTATAAAGCTACTTTTGGAGGAGTTAGAAAGAACACACCTTATTTTAGAGAAAGACCTTCTACTGGTGCTGGATCAGGAAACAACCCAGTATCCTACTGCTTAGTTCCTCCTCCGGATGTGAACAACCTTGCCGCGGGAGATGTTGTTGAATTCACCATAGAAGCGATGATTTTTCCTCGTAGAGCCGGAGACTATTATGGTCCAAATACCAATTTTAAAAATGCTTTGGCTTTGAATGAAAATTCTTGGGAAATATTATACCGTGAAGCGGTTAAAAATGAAATTAATGCTACATCGACCACAAATAATATATCTACAGATTATCCACTAACTGTAGAAACCATAGGGAATTCTGGTATGGTAACCATTACTGGAGGAGCTGGATATATTCCTTTAGTATTTAGTGGACTTACTAATATTACAAATCCAATACTTTATAAATCTGTAGACGGCAGTACATGGGAAACTGTTAATCAGTCCTTCCACGGAAAAGATTTTTGGCAAATATATAACAACCCAAAAACGGGATTATTTGATTTGATTTATAATGTGAATCAAGATATTACTGATGATGAAACGGCTACCATAAGCTATAGACTAGGAAATAATATTGCAGTGACTGAACTATCTATTGTACTTCAATCAAAATTAGGAGACAACCCATATACTACAGATGATGTATTAGAACCCGAAGATGACGATTTAATAATTTTAGCTCCACAAATTAAAGAAAATGGAATTACTGGTACTGGTGTCGAAAACAAATGGAGTTGGACCGGACCTAACGATTTTAGCCAGTCGGGGCGTGTTATAAGAATTAATAATGTAAGTGCTGCAGATGCGGGAACCTATACGGTAAAATATACTACTAACGGAGTTACTACCACTGATACATTCAAAATTAATTTAGAGAATATTACTTCTAACAATACTGCGTATTACATAAATAATGTAGCTACTAATAATCGAATAAAATCAAATTCAGGAGGTACAGATATTGAACCTGCTCAAAGACCTACTGACCTGGGTTGGCTAGGCAAATGGGAATTAATAGATGCAGGTAATGGCTATTATTACATAGAAAATGTCGCCAATTCTATGAGATTACACGCTAACGGTTCAAGTGGCTCTGAAGGAGTTAAAATTGTTGCCGATACTTTTGATGGAGATTGGGTACAGTGGAAATTAACTAAAATTGGTAATAATTATTATATAGATAATAAAGCGCATAATATTAGGCTTTATAATACTGCGGATGAAATTACTGCTGGTTCTACAAATTGGACGGGAACATGGGCGCAATGGACATTAACTAATTCATTGGTAGAAGAACTTAAGGGTTCAAAATACTATGTAGATAATGTGGGTGCTAATAGGCGTCTAAAAACGAATGCATCAAATACTGATGTAATAGACGCTAATACTAGTGATTCAGGCTGGAGAGGTCTTTGGGAATTTACGGATACCGGCGATGGTTATTTTTATATAGAAAATGTAGCAAATAACATGAAATTGAAAGGAACAGGTCAATCTGGTGAAGCAGGTGTTAAAATTGTAGATAACACTAATACTGGTGATTGGGTAAAATGGGAATTATCTAAAATTGGTAATTATTATTATATAGATAATAAAGCACATAGTTCAAGATTATCTAGTGGAACAAATGAGATATCCGTGGGCACAACCAATTGGAAAGGAACTTGGTCTCAATGGAGATTAACTGATAACTCTAATAAGGTATCCTCCTTAAATGATACATCAGAAGTGGTGATCTATCCAAACCCTGTTTCTAACATATTGACTATTGATTTTTACGGATCAAAAGATGCAGAAGCCAGAGTAATCAATACTGCGGGGCAAATTGTATTTAAATCGGCTATTAAAAGTGGAAATAATACTTTAAATTTTAATACACTAGAATCCGGAATTTACTTTGTTAAAATTGTAAACGAACAGCAAGTTCTAGTTGAAAAAGTAATTAAAGAATAAGGTATCTAATTAAAAGGATGTTAGCAAATATCCAATCCAGAAAGAACATCGTTGATGTATCCAAAATGTTATGAATCTATAAGATATAGGAACACATTACCTATGTCTGATAGATTCATAATTTTATATAACTTTAAAAAAAACTTATTTTTAAAATCGTTTGCGGATCTGTTCAAAGATTTCTTTGAAAGCCATCAGTATAGCTTGCAGAATAAAAATAGCTACTATGGCTACCACAAATCCAGCAATAACCATCAGCTTACTAATTACAATCCAACCATTTGCCAGAAATCCAAGAAAAATCGCCAAAACAGTTACTATGGCAATAATAATTGCAACATTCTGAATAAATTTGTCGTATGCACTTGAGCTATTCGTTTTATCTAATAACAATCCTTTTTTACCTTTCAAATTGTCTACCTCTATGAATGGAGAAAATCGATTGATAATGTAAAACTCTTCTTCTTTTACAAAGAAAATTCTTTTAACATCTACAACTTCTTCCAGATATTCAAGATGAATAGATATCATTTTTTTTTCTTCAAAATTTTCAACAGTTTTCATTTCAACCGTTCCAATTTCATGATCCGAAGAAGTCAAATAACCCTGTGGAAAAAACAGTTTATCAATAGATAGTTGCGGTTCTGTTTTTTGACTATAACCAAACCCTAAAGCACTATCATCATCGAGTATTACTTTATCACATACACTGAATGCGCTTGTATCTTTTTTGATATACGCCTTCTTATTATTCTCAAGAAAAATTTCCATCCAATCTTCTCCATTTCTCCTTTTTTCCCGATTATATTGAATAAGTTGATCCGGGAGTAACGTATTTATATTCTTTGCCGATACTTCATGATTGGCATACACTTCAATACTTTTTAAAACTCTCAAGAATCTTTTATCTATGTATTAGCTTTTAGCAAATGGTTATAAGTAAACTATATAATTATTTAAAACTGAAAATAAATAAAGGGCTGAAAGTCTGCCGCATATGTTTGATAACAAATAATTGCTACAATGACAGATATTAAACCTTTAATCACAATATGACTATTTGTAAATTGAGTTTCTAACCAATCTTTGGTTCTATATGGTAACCAATGGGTAATATATCCAATCAACATCACGATAAATACCAGTCGATATTCCCATAATACAATGAGTGCATTTGTCCAATCCATATTGGTTAGTACAGCATGATAAAACCGATCAATATGATCCATACTATTTCCTCTAAAATAAATACGTGTAAAAGTGATGAATAAAAATGTGACTGCAATCTTCCATACAGTCGCTAACCAAACGGTTGCATGTTCATAAGGACTGATCTTTCTCCAATATTTATACGCTACGACACCCAAACCATTCAATCCTCCCCAAATAACAAATTTCCAGGAAGCACCGTGCCATAGCCCCCCTATAAGCATGGTAATCATAATATTAATATTCCTATTAAAATGCCATGCAAGTTTAGGAGAGAATAAAGTAACTATAAGTAATATTGCCATGGTTACCGCAATATAGAATGCAATGGCATACCCCAGGGCTGCATAGCTCCCCAGAAAAACAAAAACCAAAACAAAGACATAAGAAAAAACGGTTCCATTACGGTTACCCCCAATAGGAATATACAAATAATCTTTTAACCAACTAGACAGTGATATATGCCATCGTTTCCAGAAATCCCCACAATGAATAGCCTTATAAGGCGAATTAAAGTTAACAGGTAACTTATAACCTAAAAGCAATGCTAACCCTATAGCAATATCAGTATATCCGGAAAAATCGCCATAGATCTGTAATGAATATCCAAATAATGCCATAATATTGGTAAATCCAGAGAACATCTCAGGCATATCAAAAACCCGATCCATAAAATTCATAGCAATAAAATCTGCAAATAGCATTTTTTTTATCAAGCCTTTCAGTATCATAAAAGTGGCATTGCCAAACTGCGCTTTGGTAATATGAATCTCCTTATGTATTTGCGGAATAAAATCAGCAGCACGCACTATAGGACCTGCTACTAACTGTGGAAAGAAACTTACAAAAAACCCAAAATCAATGATCGAATCCAGTGGCTTTAGTTGCTTTCTATAAATATCTACACTATAACTAATCGTCTGAAACGTATAAAAAGAAATACCCACTGGCAAAATAATCGCATCTACCGTAAAGTAATCAACCGATCCCCAAGTATTTGCCCATTGAGCAAGATAATTAACTACTTCATATTTTGTATCAAAAAGACTATTATAAGAATCTGTAAAGAAATAGGCATACTTAAAATAACAAAGTGTTCCCAAGTTGATAATAACGCTAATAGAAACTAATGTTTTCTTCACCAGTTGAGAAGAACTTTGATAAATGGCTTTTCCCAGAAAGAAATCATTGACTGTACTAAATAACAAAATACCTATAAAAAGACCACTTGTTTTATAGTAAAACAGTAGGCTGACTGCAAAAAGATATGCACTTCGCACACTTTTTTTACGATATACAATCGCATACATAAAATATAATACAGCAAAGAAAATCCAAAAATCTGCTTGCGTAAACACCAAAGGGAAATCTTCAGAAAAAGCAAATATGTCTTGTAATCTATTCATGAATAATACGATTCAAAACAGTGTTATGTTCTAATCCTAATGATTGTTCCCAGGAATTAGCTAATGCTTGTAATAAAAGATCAGCTTTAATGCGATATCCTAATTGTTTAAAATGGATTCGATCCGATGGCATCAATTTATGCTTATACCAATCCATAGAAGAATTAAATCCTCCCATGATTTCATAAAAATCCCAAACTGCCATATGATGTTTTTTTGCCAGCTTGTAAATAATTTTTTGCATTACTCTGGTTCGGGGGTTGGGTGTTTTTCTTTTATAATAAGAATCATTAGGTACAGTTAATAAAATTGCACAGTCAGGGTTTGCCTTCTGTACATCCATCATAAGTTTTTCATAAAACATCTCATACGCTTCTGGATCAAAATCCGGATGATAGGCATCATTAGTGCCTACAGAAACGATGAACAGATCTGGTGTATATAACATCAGTTGATCATTAAAATATCGACATCTATTATAAAAATTAAAACTAGCTCCATTGACTCCAATCGATGTATATTCAACCCCATGGTTATCATTCATTAACTCCAGTCCCATCATTAAAAACTCTGATTCCGGAGCATCAGTCATCCGTTTTACACAAAAATCAATTTCTTTTACTGTTTTAGTCAATGCATATTCAATATAATGTGCCTCTTTATTAACGATGATATCCGCTATTAATGAGGCTTCCTTAAATGATATTTCGTAATCCGTACTCCAATCATCATAAAAAACCCGAATTCTATTAAAATCATACTGTTGTTGATCATACCCTCTATGATTTGCTTTTACAGAAATATTAGATACAGAATCTTTAAAAACAGCTGAAATCCCTGCTAATCCCCATGCAACACTATCCTTTTTGATTGAACAACGATATCCTTTCCATGCACCATCAGCTGTTATACTGTAGTTACTGGGATTATTTGTTCCCGCCAGCTTAAAGGGATAAACAAATCCACGTTGTCCTTTGGCTGTAGCATTCATATGTTGTAAATAGGTACGTAATCTATTAGAATAGATATCTGCCTGTATATGCGATCCACCGATATGAAAAATATGTACATCTTCTTCTTCTCCATTAGCAATAGCATCTAATTTTTGATACAATTTTTTAAAAGAGGGTGCATCTTCTGCAAACTTAATTTCGTTTGCCTTCCAATTAATAAAAGGATATCTGGATTGTATACTATCCAATAATGTATAGTCCTGTGCCATCGAGGAAAAACTAATCAAGGCAAAGCAAAAAGTTACTAGTTTATGTATCGTCATTTATATTTTCTTTAAGATCAAGGTATAGGGCTGTAAAAAATAATTCTGAAATAATTTTAGTTCCACTGCGTGTAAAATGAGTATAATCATTACCTGCCAGCTTTTCCTCTACCCAAAATTCCATAGAACCCTTCCCTCCCATGGCATCATACATACTCCAATATGCTACATCATTCGCCAGACAGGTCTCCATTAATTTCTCATTGAGGTAAGGTAACAAGGGATAAGTTTCCATCTTACCGTTTACCGGAATACACATATCTGTAGGACCGATAAATACGAAATTAACATTCTTAGCACGACGTCTCATCCATTTGATCTGGCCTACCACATATCTAGCATAGTTATCTACTTCTGTAGAATCCTTTAGATATGGAATCGTATTCCCTCCATATTGCATAATGACAATCTTAGGTTTAAGATTTGCCATCATGCGACTATAGGTAGTAGCACTGGTTCCAGAAAAAATAGTACCCGATGAGCCTCTCATTGCTACATTATCTATCTGTACTTTTGATCCTCCATCTAATGTTAATCCATAAAAATCTGCACTTACTTTTCCTTCTAATTCGATTTTCAGATTGGTTGGTGAGGTAACGGTTTTAATCTTATAATGATGATATTTACCATCGGATATTAGACTATCCTGCTGGATCAATGCTCCATCATTATAAACCGATATTTTTATTGGAAAATTACAATGACCATAATGTAATCCTATACGGGTAAATTGCCTGAATTTAGCATATGTTTTATCTGATTTACTAATCGTTACGGATGCCTTTACTATTGGTAAAGAATCTACTTTTGTGCTATCTAATACTTGTGCATTATACTCTGTAAATCGGGAAACTGACATATATGCTCCATACTTTTTATGCGAAAACTTAGCTTGTGTAGGATCAAATTTTGCATACCTCAACCAATTTTCGCTAGGGGTTACCAGGGCACTGATTTGATTATATACTGGTTTTACAGGAATAAACCCAGGACCACTACCTCCATACATCCGTTGTAAACGATTTCTTAAATATCCTGTAATTCTATCTCCTTCTAATTGTGAATCGCCGTAATGAATAATTCTACAGGATCTGGAAGAAAGTTTCTTTTTTAACTCATTAGCAAAATTAGGATTGCTATCGGGATATCGTATTCTTACTAATTGTGTCGTATCTATTTTAGAAAAATCAGGTCTTTGTTGGATCTCTGGTTGTATCAATGTATCAGAAACATCAGTCTTTGCCTGTTCGCCTTCAGTTTCTTCTGCTAATGGAGTTACAGTCTGTGTCACTTGTAGAAAATCCTGTTTAGACAAGGTTGTATCCTTGTCTAACTGCAAAAACCTTCTATATGTAGGGTATTTAATAGAAAGTCCTTCATATGAAAAACCATCTTCCTCTGTTTGCGCTTTTTTGATTCCTCCTTTTTCACTGATAAACATAATTCCAAATAAAACTCCTAGAATAAGTAGTAAGAATAATGCTATTTGGATCGGTTTGATTTTCAAGATAAATAGAAAAAGATTTGTTCTTTGTAAAAATAGAAAGATTCTTTGAAATCCAAAGTTTTTTATATTCTTATAGTAGTAAGATCTCTTTTTTACAATAAAAAATTCATAAAACATCTCCTCTCCAAAGTCAAATATTAGACATTTACCCATTCATTAGCACTATTTAACTGAAAATTAAAGAGGTTTCCCTTAAAATATAATCTTAAGCCTACTCGTTTTAATAATACTTACTTAACTTTGAGTATAACAGATCACATATTTAAAACGTTAATTATGATGAAACCAGCAAATAAATCATTACCAGTCATAATACTTTTCCTGTCCATTTTTCTTTTTCATGGATTGCAATCTTGTGGAACTGATGATACAGATGACTCGTCTGATGATGATGACAGTGGTACTGTAGATTGTGAACAGTATGAAGTAATTGACGGTCCAGGAACTTGTAATACAACACTTGATATCGCTCCAGAATTCCTAATCCTTATTGAAGGAGAGAATAGAGTCATTACAGCAAATAACATTCCTGAACATATGGTAGGCACATTCCCAAATGCTGATGTATCTGCACAGGATGAAAGGTACACCATTACTACAAGTCCGGAAGAAACTGGTAATCTAATATCTTTACAAAGTGATACCGGCCCCGTATACAGGTTTGGTATATTATTAAATGGTGTCGAATTGGACCCCATAGCCGCAGAGCCCTGGCCGCATAGCGATTTAGGAATTATGGATCCGGATGTTAACTGGAACTGGAACTTAGAAGCTTTAAATGTGCGAATTGGGCTGGATTGTAATTACGGGCACGTTCAGCCTACCGGGCAATATCATTATCATGGAGCTGCTACCTTATATGATCTTATAGCAAATGCAGATGGTAGTGAAATGGTTCATATTGGATGGGCTGCAGATGGGTTTCCTATTTACTACAAATATGCCTATAGTACAGCTGATGATAGTAGTTCTGAGGTTGTCGCTATGAGTTCGAGCTATGAACTAAAAGAAGGAGATAGACCTGGTGATGGTGTGACCGCTCCATGCTCAGAATATAATGGAGCTTATGCTGCCGATTTTGAATATATTGAAGGGCAAGGCACCTTAGATGAAGCAAATGGAAGGACAGGAGTTACTCCAGAATTTCCAGAAGGAACATATTATTATATATTAACCGATGGTGATGAATTCCCAAGTATCCCTAGGTATTTTGTTGGAACCCCTTCTGATGATTTTACATTAGGTGGCGGAAACGGTGGCCCTAATTAAAATATTTTTTTATACTCCCCCTATATGCACCCGTTTGTGATAAAACTGTTAGTCTTCATGTGCCTGTCTGTAGGATATGCACATGATGCTGATAAAGCCTATTTTAACATCATAACTGAGAAAAAAACTACCATCATACAGGCAGAATTTTCGTGGAGCATACGCAATGCATTAATCAATTATGATTACTCTTTTAAAAATGCAAAAACAGAAGAAGATATTAATCTCATATTCTTTAACTATATACAAGATAAATTAAAGCTTTTCAATGCTGAAGGAAAGGTTTTACCTTTATTAAAAGTGATACTTACTAAAAACCCGGATCATAGTCATTCTACAAATTACACATTGATATTTGAAGGTACAGATGTTGTTAAAATATCTAACTTAATACTATTAGAACATCTACAATCTCAACAAAATTATCATACCTATTCCAATCCTAAGGGCAAAGAAACAAAGTTCATTACGAACATTCAGTCACCGGTATTTAACTTAGAAATTAAAAAAAATAGTACACCTTTGATATACTATTTAATCGGCGGAACTATTATTATATTTGTCTTATTAGTATTGGTTTATCAATTAAAGAAGAGAAAAAGATAGTTTATTTCTTCTTTAAAATATGAAAACTTTAAGAGTCAGTAGTAAAATCACAATGTACTTACCAGCTTTTTCACATCCGCTACCACATTTTTATATGCAATTCGATTAGGCTTTGACATATGATCAGATTCTACAATAATATCCATTAGAATCTCTTCTGCTTCCTTCTTTTTATCATTTTTAATCAAAAACTGCGCTAAAATATAACGTTCTTCATAATTAGAATATCGCTTATCAATAGGTTTCAGGTTCTCTTCTGCTTCTTCTGATCTACCTTGTTCTTCTAAGGATAGCCCATATAAAAATTGCCCTCTGGAACCATTAAACCCCTGTTTATCTTTAATTTTCTCAGCGCAAATAATTACTTTTTCATATTGATTGATATTATAGTAGCCCTCTATTAATTTTTTAACGACTCCTACATCCTGAGTATAATTACCTTGTAATGCAGTTTCATATTCAGCAATACCTGCTTGATACTCTCGTATCTCAAAGAACGTATCTCCTAGTAGTACCCGGTTCTGAAAAGTATCAGCAAATGCCACTCGCTCCTGAGCATCTTTTACCTTCTTACCTGGATTCAATACATGTACAATTTCATTTTGCACGACATCAAGATCTTTTTTACTATATACCTGTGTAAACAGATAAATAATACACCCTATAAGGGGTAAGAAGAAAATTACAAAATACCAGTAATATTCATTTTTATTTTTTATCACGTGATAAATACAGAAACCTTGTAAGGCAATTATCAGATAGTAGTAATACATTTGGTAAAAGTAGGCAAAAAGAAATGATTAGTGATTCATCCTTTTTGTTTTAAACAAATATCACATCGTCTACCAAAAGAAAGGAAATCCTACTTGTTTCAAAAGTTTAGAATCTAATAAAATAGCATACCCGTAAGCAGTAAGATTACTGTAGAATTTTCTGGCAAGATAAATTATATCTTTCCTAAAAAAACAAGACCACTTTAACAGCTGTCACTACAAAAAAATGATCTAGTTTCTATTTCTAATCCTAAAATTCATCAAACTTTTTTACACCTATTTTAATGTGATTACTAAATCATCAGCCTCTACCATTGTACCCGGTTTTAATACTATTTTCTTAATAATAGCATCTTCATTCGCAGTAATAGTCGTTTCCATCTTCATTGCTTCTATGATAAAAAGTGGTTCATTCTTTTTTACTTCCTGACCAGTTTTTACTAATATAGAAGATAGTGATCCCTGTAGAGGTGCTCCAATCTGCTTAGTATCAGTTTTTTCTATTTTTGCATGAACAACTTTTGTTACTTTAACAGAACTATCCTGTATCTCTACATTACGTGTCTGGCCATTTACCTTAAAGAAAACAGTTACTTTTCCTTCATCATTAGGTTCTCCTACAGAGATCAACTCCACTAATAAGATTTTACCCTGATCTAACTCTATAATGATCTCTTCTTCCGGCTCCATTCCATAGAAGAAGTTTTTGGTAGGGATATTCATCACATTCCCATATTTGATATGGTGATTATAAGCCCCGGTAAATACTTGTGGATATAATTTATAAGAAAGAAAATCAGTAATATCCAGTTCTCTTCCCATTCCTTTTTTAAAGACTTTTACAAAATCCTTATACGCTTCTTCAAAATCCACGGGTTCTAAATGGGCATTAGGTCGATCTGTAAATGGTTGTTGTCCTCTGAGGATAGAATTCTGTAAAGCTTTAGGGAATCCTCCTACGGGCTGTCCTAATTCACCTTTAAATAAATTGACTACAGAGGATGGAAATGAAATGGTATCTCCTCTTTCTTTTACATCCTGAATAGTTAGGTTATTACTCACCAGATACTGCGCCATGTCTCCTACTACTTTAGAGCTAGGTGTTACTTTTACGATATCTCCAAAAAGCTCATTTACCTCTCCATACATCTTTGTAATTTCATGAAAACGATCTGCCAATCCTAGTCCCTCTGCCTGTGGTTTTAAATTAGAATATTGTCCACCAGGGATCTCGTGTTGATATATATCACCTGTTCCGGCTTTTAGACCAGATTCAAATGCATAATAGTATTCACGTACAGATTCCCAATAATTAGAATACTCATTTAATTTGGTAATATCCATCTTATTCTCTCGTTCATGAAACCTCATCATCTCTACTATAGAATTAAAGTTAGGTTGTGAGGTTAATCCAGAAAGTCCTCCTAGTGCAACATCAATGACATCCACCCCGGCTTCAATAGCTTTTAGATAGGTAGCGGATTGCACAGAAGAAGTATCATGCGTATGTAAATGTATCGGAATATTTATTTCTGATTTTAACGCTGAAACTAACTCATATGCTGCATATGGCTTTAATAAACCAGCCATATCCTTAATCCCCAGAATATGGGCTCCGGCATTCTCAATATCTTTGGCTAATTGTATATAATATGGTAAGGTATACTTTGTTCGTTTTGGATCTAAAATATCACCTGTATAACAGATAGAACCTTCAGCTAAACCCTGGGTACGTGTTCTCACATGTTCTATACACGGGGCTAATGACTTCATCCAGTTAAGCGAATCAAAAATACGGAATACATCTACACCATTTTCCCAGGACTGCTCTACAAATTTGCCAATAAGATTATCGGGATAGGCAGTATATCCTACTCCATTAGATCCACGAATCAGCATTTGTAATAAGAGATTAGGCATAGCAACTCGCAATGACCGTAATCGTTCCCACGGATTTTCTCTCAAAAACCGAAGGCATACATCAAAGGTGGCTCCTCCCCATACTTCCATACTAAATACTTCTGGATGATTTTTAGCAAATCCTTCTGCTACTTTTAGCATATCATAGCTCCGCATCCGTGTTGCCAGCAAACTCTGATGTGCATCACGCATCGTAGTATCTGTAAAATGAACTTTCTTTTCATTTTTTAGCCATGCTGAAAACTTCTCCGGTCCTAACTCTGTTAATAAATTTTTTGTCCCTTTTGTATAGGCCTCATCTTCATTGAATGCAGGAATTACAGGTGTAACAAACTTTTTATGTATATCAACTTTTTTTACATCTACATTACCATTGACAATCACATCTCCTAAAAAATTCACCAACTTTGTTGCCCTGTTACGTGATTCTTTTATGGTAAATAACGACTTGGTATCCCGAATAAAATTGACAGTTACTGCACCTTTTCTAAAAGTATCATGTTGTAATATATTATCCAGAAATGGCATATTTGTTTTTACACCGCGGATTCTAAATTCTGAAAGTGCTCTCCGCATTTTTCTGCATGCCCCGTCCAGTGTTCTACTATTAGCAGATATTTTAACCAGCATAGAATCAAAGAAAGGTGAAATCGTTACTCCCTGATATACGCTACCAGCATCTAATCGGATTCCGAATCCCGATGCACTACGATAGGTCGTAATGGTTCCATAATCTGGTTTAAAATCATTCTCAGGATCTTCTGTCGTAATTCTACATTGTAATGCAAATCCATTAGTTGATAAGCTTTCCTGACTTCCGATTTTTATCTGCTCATCAGATAATTTATATCCTCCGGCAATAAAAATCTGCGCTTTAATTAAATCTACACCTGTCACAACCTCAGTTACCGTATGTTCAACCTGCACTCGTGGGTTAACTTCTATAAAATAAATACTATCATCCTCATCCACCAGAAACTCTACTGTACCTATATTGTTATAATCTACTGCTTTACATATTTTTATAGCATATTCATATAAATGCTGTTTAATCTCTTCTTCTACTCCAAAAGAAGGAGCATATTCAATTACTTTTTGATAACGTCGTTGTACAGAACAATCCCGTTCAAAAAGATGTACCATATTACCGTGATGATCGGCAACAATCTGTACTTCAATATGCTTAGGGTTTTCTACAAATTTCTCTAAGAATACAGTATCATCACCAAACGCATTGAGTGCTTCCCGTTGAGACTCAGGATACGCTTTTTCTAAGGCTTCGACACTTCTGATCACTCTCATTCCTCTTCCTCCTCCACCAGAAGCTGCTTTTAACATGACTGGAAACCCTATTTTCTTAGCTTCTTTTATTGCAATTTTGACATCGGTAAGATCAACACTATTACTTTGTATAATGGGAATATCATTAGCAATAGCCACTTCTTTTGCCATAATCTTATCACCCAGAGACTGCAATACAGATACTTTAGGGCCAATAAAAATGATTCCACTTTCCCCACACTTTTTAGCAAATTCTGCATTTTCTGATAAAAAACCATAACCGGGATGAATAGCGTCTACACCATTCTTTTTTGCAACCTTAATAATGGCATCCATATTTAAATATGGCTTTAATGGCTCATTATTAGCGCCTATCTGATATGCTTCATCTGCTTTATAGCGATGTAATGAATACCGATCTTCATAAGTATAAACGCCTACCGTCTCAATACCAATTTCTGTACATGCTCTGAAAATCCGAATGGCTATTTCTCCTCTATTGGCTACTAAAACTTTTTTGATCTTCATCATATTATTTTTGCTATTTTGCGTTTAGCTCCCAAGATATAGATATGACAGATTTCTTGCAACAGGTTTGCTAAGAAGTTATTATTTTTTATTTAAAGAAACAGGATTATTATCTGATTTTTGAATGTATCCTTAGGAAAAAACTAATAAAAACGTAAATTATCTTAGATATTAGGATGTGCGAAATGTAATGTCAGTAATACAGTTTACATTTAAAAAAAAAGATTCCTATCTCCCAAAAACGGAAGATAGGAATCAAAAACGTATTAGTGATACATCTTTTAATGTGTTGTATTATGCTTTCTTAGCTTTTATAGGACAACCAATTGCCTTTGTAAAATCAGGATTAGGTTTTTCTCCTTTTTCTAATGCCTCTATTGCATTTTCGAGGTATTTAACCTTTACATCTTCCGGAGATTTAGCATTATCATCTATAGTACCAATATATTGTACTTTTCGCTCTTTATCCAGTAAAAAGATATGAGGAGTTCTTACAGCACCATACTGTGGATATATCTCTTGTTTCTCATCTGCCAGATATGGAAAAGGGAAACTCTTTTCCTCTGCTCTTGTTACCATTGCTTCAAAACTTTCTTTACCTCCCACAGAAACATTAGGGTTAATAGCAATAACTGCATATCCTTTTGGTGCATAGGTAGTGTGCAACGCTATAAGTCTGTCTTCATACATTTTGGCAAACGGACATTCATTACAGGTAAATGTTACTATATAACCTTTTGCATTCTCTACAGATGCAAGGGATACCATAGAGCCATCAACATTTTTAAGACTGAAATCTGTAGCAACATCTCCTATCTTATATCCACCAATTTCTTCTAAGGTTTTTGTTTGCTGGGCTCTATCTCCCGAAGGTGGTCCTTTTCTATCACCTCCGGGAGGTGGTCCTTTTCTTTCTGGGTGTTCTCCTGCAACAGAAGAACTCTCATCTACTTTTTCTTTAGACGCTTCTGGATTGTTTTTGCAAGAAACAAAGGTACTTGCAGATAGTACAATCATCATAATTAAAAAACTTACTTTTTTCATTTTTGATATGTGATTAAGGGTTTATAATTTAATTTTTAAAAATTTGTTATTCATTATTTATCGTTTCTGCAATTACATTTTCCAGATCTTGCAGGTTTTCAAAAGAGCGCTCAAAATGTGCTCTGTTTTTATGATTAAATACGATAGTATAAGGTATAGAACCCGACCAATCAGGATTTACTTTATTAATCCAGCTATTCTGATCAGGAGCATCCAGTAAAACAACCTCTGATTGTATATTTTTCTTTTTCAGGAAAGGGATAAGTTTGCTATCAATCGTATCAGGAAAATCAAGGCTTACTAAAATAACTTTTACTTTTTTATCCTTATTCTTTTCACTAAAAGTTTCAAAATAAGGTAATTCTTTTACGCAGGGAGCGCACCACATTGCCCAAAAATTAATGATGTAGGTAGTATCTGTATCTGTATACAATAATGGTTCGAATTCTTCAAAATTATAAACAGGAATCTCAGCTTTATTACTTTTCTCATGATCCGAAGCTGTAATCGTTTGGTTGGTTGTTGCGGTTTCTGTTGTTTCTGTTGTTTCTTTTTTACAACTGAAACATATCACAACTAGCATTAGTACATAGACTCTATAAAACACGATGTTATTTTTTTTAATTAAGTTCCTTTTTTATAAAGACTATAAAATAATAGCTTTATTACGCTAAAATTATTTCTTTTTATGTAGAAACATACCTCTTTTAACTGTTCTTTTAGAAGAAGGTTTAATTAATAGAATCATTTTCACATTTATTTATGTTTATTTTATTTTTTTACGATATTATTCTGTTCAAAAGGATTAAATCGAATGATTTTCTATACCTATCTTGTTATTATCAAAAACAAGTTTAACACACAAAAAACAATAGTCATGAATAGTGATCAATTAGAAGGAAAGTGGAAACAGATAAAAGGGACATTCAAACAAAAATATGGGGATCTCACAGACGATGATGTCACTTATGCAGAAGGCAAGTTTGATGAAATGCTTGGAAAACTACAAGAAAAAACAGGTAAAACAAAGGAGCAGTTAAAAGACGAGATCGATGCTATGTAATTAAATGAGATTCCTATAGAAACTTTTAGTATCTTAAGAAAAAAGGTATTTCGGAATAAAATCCGAAATACCTTTTTTCATTATATTACAATTGACCCAAAATATCAATCCATTATCTTATTGTAATATGCTTTTTCTGTAACTTTGGACCAAGCATTCATTTTGTTTTGAAAAGCAGCATAACTCTCATATACCTCTTTGGATAACGGATCCTCTCCGATCATTTCTTGTAATACTTCATTCGTATACCCTCTTAAAATATCCAACGTTTCTTTAGAAAACTCCCGGATTTCTACTTTTTCTTCTTGTACCAGTTTATCCAGATAAATTCCATTTTGTTTGTCAAATTCTGCCAGTACCCATACCTGTGCTCTTTTAGAAGCCGCCATCAATACAGCTTGTAAGTGCGGTGGTAAGCTATCGTGAAGGTTCTTATTAATAAAGAATTCTAACTGAGATCCTGTTTCATGCCATCCTGGAGTATAATAATAGTCAGCTATTTTATGAAAACCCATCTTATAATCATGATAAGGACCGATCCATTCTGTTGCATCAATGACACCTCGTTCTAAACTTGTATAAATTTCGCTTCCGGCAACTAAAATTGGTGCTCCACCTGCTTTTTCTAGTACTTTTCCTCCAATTCCGGGTAATCGCATTTTTAAACCTTTAAAATCTTCTATAGTATTGATTTCCCGGTTGAACCATCCACCCATTTGTACACCTGTATTACCTCCCATAAAAGGCACTAAATTAAATTTAGCATATGCTTTTTTCCATAATTCATAACCACCTCCCACTTCTAACCAAGAATTAATTTGTTGTGCATTCATCCCAAAAGGAACTGCGGCAAAAAATTGTGCTGCAGGAGTTTTCCCTGCCCAATAATAGGCTGCGCCACATCCCATCTCAATACTACCTTGTGAGACCGCATCAAATGCTTCTAGCGGTGGCACTAATTCTCCACCACCATATACTTTAATTTTTATTTGACCATTGGATAACTCATCAACCCACGCAGCATATTTCTCCGCTACTTCTCCTACCACAGGAAAATCAGGCGGCCAGGTGGTTGTCATTTTCCAATAAAAAACCTGATCAGGTTTCTTAACAGCATAGGTAGCAGGATTCATACCAGCCGGGGGATCTCCGAGACAAGAAACCATCAAGAATAATATCAATGTAAGAACACTTCTTTTTAAGACCTGATATTTATATATATTTTTACAACTCATTATACCCTATTTTTATAGATATGACATTTTAACTTTAACTAGAAATAAAGATAATCTCCGGAAAAAACAAGACTAAACTTACCACAAGTAACTGAATAAGAATAAACGGAATGATTCCTCTGTATATTTGGTGTGTTTCTACTCCTTCTGGTGCGACACCCTTTAGATAAAATAAAGCGAACCCAAAAGGAGGTGTCAGAAAAGAAGTTTGTAAATTTAACGCCATCAAAATACCTACCCAGAGCATATTAATATCCAAGGCATTAAAAACAGGTGTTACTACAGGTACTATAATAAAAATAATCTCAATAAAATCAATAAAAAAACCAGTGATAAAAATTACTAACATTACGAGCAATAAAAACATCAGTGGTGTTAGCTGAGAAAACACAATTAATTCCTGTAGATATTGATCTCCTCCCAGTGTTCTAAATACTAAGGTAAAAGTAGTAGCTCCTAATAAAATAAAGAACACCATTGATGTGAGTCGTGTCGTTTCTTGTATTACTTCTTTTACTATCTTCAATGAAAATTTATGTTGTAATATTGTTAATATGGTGGCACCAATTGCTCCTATTGCAGAAGCTTCTGTAGGAGAAGCAATTCCTGTAAAAATAGATCCTAAAACAATGACAATAAGTAACACAGGCAGAAACAAAGCTTTTAGAATCTTTCCTACAAAATCACCCCCTCTAAATGCTTTAATTTCTTCTGTAGGTATACCCGGTGCATCTTCCTTATAGAAATATGCTTTTATTAATATATATAGAATATACAACCCCACTAATAATAATCCGGGAAGCATGGCTGCAGAAAAGAGCATTCCTACATCTACAGATGCACCGCCTCTAGAAGCACTATTAATAGTATCAGCCAGTAATACCAATACAATGGAAGGTGGAATAATCTGTCCTAAGGTTCCTGATGCTGCTATGACACCCGTTGCTAATTCTGTTTTATACCCTCTTTTAAGCATTGTTGGTAAACTAATTAATCCCATAGTGACAACTGTAGCTCCTACAATGCCGGTAGATGCTGCCAGCAAGGCTCCTACTATTACTACAGAAATTGCTAAACCACCACGGATACGACCAAACATCATTGCCATGGTTTCTAATAAACTCTGAGCTAATCCCGATTTCTCTAACATAATGCCCATAAAAATAAATAAAGGAACCGCCATCAATACATAATTATTAACAACTCCCATAATTCTTGAGGGTAATAAATAAAAGGTAGACATTGTAAAAGATTCCGGAGAAAAGATAGAAACACCAAATGCAAAAGCAACAGAAATACCTCCTAGTGTAAAAGCCACAGGATACCCCTTGAGAATCAGAATAAAAATGACAATAAATAATATAATTGCTAAAAATTCCATTCTCTATTTTTGATTAAAAATAACCTGAATTGATTTAAGTATCTGCGACACTCCTTGTATCAACAAGAACACAAAACCTATTGTAATACTAAATTTAAGTACATATAGTGCTGGCAATCCACCAGGTTGAGGAGATTTTTCACGGATCATAAAAGATGCCAATCCATAATACCAAGAAGTTACTATCACAACATAACACCAAGGGATCAATAAAAATAGTCCTCCTAATAAATCTATCCAAGCTTTTCCTTTTAAAGACATCTTAGCATAAAATACATCTACACGAACATGGGTTCCATATTTAAAAGTATATCCTGAACCTAACAAAAACAACATTCCGAATAGATAAATCTCGGATTCTATCATCCAAATAAAAGTAAACTGAAACACATACCGGATGATAACATCAATACCAATCAAAACTGCTAAAATCAAAGCAATCCAACTAATTACAGAACCTATTTTCTCTCCAGTCCAATCCAGAAAATTAATTATTTTTTGCATCCACGTGGTATAAAGCGTCAATTAGAAAGGGAAGATACTAAAATTGATACACCTAAAATAAGAATTGACAATTGTTAATTAAAACATAAACTATTAGGATGTGATAGTATTACTATTAAATTTGCAATCTAAATATGAAAAACTTAAATATACAGATCACTATTGAATCAGAATTCTATACTAAGAATCCGGAATCTTCTGATTTAGGACGTAGAATAGTCTCTCATAGTATTGAGATGATTGATGAATTAGGCTTTGAAGCTTTTACTTTCAAAAAATTGGGTCAACGCATTAATTCTAATGAAAGCTCTATTTATAGATATTTTGAAAGCAAACACAAATTATTAATTTATTTAATGTGTTGGTATTGGAGTTGGGTAGAGTATAAAATGGTTTTTGCAACAAATAATATTCCTGAGGCAAAAGATAAACTACAAACCGCTATTAGAATATTAACGCAAAAAGTAATGGAGGATAATGCTTTTTCCTATATCAACGAAGTTGTATTACATCGTATTATTATAGCTGAATCGTCTAAAGCATATCATACAAAAGATGTAGATGAACAAAATAAAAAAGGTTTTTTTAAACCTTATAAACGTGTAGTGCAGCGTGTAAGCGATTTTGTAATTGATATAAACCCTGATTTCAAATTTCCTCATATGTTGATCTCTACCATAATAGAAGGATCTCATCAGCAGCGTTATTTCTCAGAGCATTTACCTGCACTAACGGATTATGAAAAAGGAAAAGAAAATATTATACAATTTTACAACGATTTAACGTTTAAAACAATTGCATCATGAGAGATGATAGCAAATACTTACGTCAACATTTAGGACATATCATCCTTGTTCTTTTAACGGCTGCTATCTTTATACAGCCTATTTTCGATTTTTCTTTGGACTCACAATCAGAAGTTGAATATTACGATACAGAAGGAGAAAATGATATCTCTGAAAATCTAGAAAACGATCTGCAAAACATAGAATTACACCCTGTTTCTCCATTATTTTTATATATAGGTAATTATTATAAGCGAGCATCATTTTTTGATCGTGATATCAATTATAAGGGTTTTAGAAGAAAAAATCATATCCCACCGCCAGAACATTCCTGTTCATTTTACGTATAAATATCAATTAAGTTTCTATACCAAACAATGACAAAGTCAATAAAAAAAGAAATTTAGTTTGGTATTATTATTTTCTATTAAAAAAAGGCTTTCAGTTTTGCGTTAATAGATCACTAATTTTAAAATTGAGAATCAATAGAATTTCACATTAGACCAAAAACCTTAACACGTTTAACATCCAATTAAATGAATACTACCATTCTATCATCCTGGCAACGATTTATAGGTCTTTTAAAACTGGACAAAAAAGATATTAAGCAAATATTCTATTATGCCATCTTTGCAGGACTTGTAGCACTATCGCTTCCTTTAGGAATACAAGCAATTATCAATTTAATTCAGGGTGCACAAGTATCCTCTTCCTGGATTATTCTCGTCATTCTTGTTACTTTTGGAGTTGGGTTTCAAGGTGCTTTACAAATCATGCAAAAACGTATTCTGGAAAACGTTCAGCAAAAAATATTTACACGTTCTTCTTTTGAGTTTGCTTACCGGTTTCCTAAGATCAAAATGTCTGAATTACGCAATTATTATCCCCCAGAATTAGCGAATCGTTTTTTTGATACACTAACTGTACAAAAGGGATTATCAAAGATTCTTATTGATTTTCCGGCTGCCATTTTACAAATCATCTTCGGACTTGCGCTTCTCTCTTTTTACCATCCATTTTTCATTATTTATGGACTTCTATTGATCATATTGATCTATATCGTATTTAAATATACTGCAAAAAAAGGGTTAGATACCAGTTTAAAAGAATCTAAAAGTAAGTACCGAGTAGCCCATTGGATTCAGGAAATTGCTCGTTCTCTAATTAGTTTTAAACTTTCTGGAAAAACTAAACTCGCTATGTCACGCAATGATGAACTCACTACAGCATATCTAAATGCTAGAGAAAATCACTTTAGAATTTTATTACAGCAATTTAGTTTGATGATTGTATTTAAGATTTTAGTTACTGCAGGGCTTTTGGTCATCGGAGGATTACTGGTATTGAATCAACAAATGAATATCGGGCAATTTGTAGCCGCAGAAATTATTATATTATTAGTAATTGGATCTGTTGAAAAATTAATTGCAGGGTTAGAATCATTTTATGATGTACTTACTTCTTTAGAAAAAATAGGTCAGGTAGTAGATAAAGATTTAGACGTACAAACAGGTATCGATCCTTTTAATACTAAAAACAGTTTCAGAGTAGAATTAGACGATATAACGTATATTACTGCTGATCAAAACACAATTTTAGAAGATGTTAGTTTTACTATCACTATAAAAGATAGAATTTTATTAACTGGACCTTCAGGATCTGGAAAAACAACATTACTCAAAATTATTTCTGGTCTAATTAGCCCGACTCATGGAGCTATGTATGTAAATGACATTGCATTAAAAGGTATTATGCCTAATGCATACCGAGCAGAAATAGGACAAGTACTTCCTGATCAAACTCCTTTTGAAGGAACAATCTTAGAAAACATCACATTTGGCAAAGAAGATATTCCACAAGATCAAATTCATTGGGTGTTAAAAAATCTTGGACTATTAAATTTTGTAAAAAAACAACCTTTAGGTCTAAAAACAATACTATATCCTGAAGGGCAACAGATCCCATATACAATCAGTAAACGAATCATTCTTGCCAGAGCAATTATACATACCCCTAAACTACTACTTCTGAAGGATCCTTTAGATCATTTTGAAAAAGAAGAGGCGCAGGAAATCATTAATTTCCTGACTTCTCCAGAAAGACCGTGGGGAATCATTGTATCCAGTAGAAACGAATGTTGGGAAATAGACATTAATAGGACAATTCATTTGAATGAAGGTATCATAACCATAAAAGACAACGTGTAATGCTTAATATCTCTAATAATAAACTTAATCAGAAAGTGACGCTGGATGGATATGATGCTTTCAAGAAAGCTTTTACTTCTAATCACTATAAATTTTTTAATCGCTTTTTAGCTGTTTTTGCAATTTTAGCCTTCATTACTTTATTTCTGCCCTGGACACAAAATGTAACAGGTAATGGTTTTATAACTACTTTAAAACCGGATCAAAGACCACAGACTATACAATCCAGAATTCCGGGACGTATTGAGAAATGGTATGTACAGGAAGGAGATTTTGTAAAAGAAGGAGATACTATTCTCTTTATCTCAGAAATTAAAAATGAATATCAGGATCCACTCTTACTAGAGCGAACTCAAATACAGCGAGATGCCAAAAGCCGATCCGTTACTTCGTATCAGGAAAAAGTAAAAGCTTTGAACGGTCAGATTGCTGCATTATCCCGCGAGCGAATATTAAAATTAGAACAAAGTGAAAACAAGCTGAAACAAGCTTACTTAAAAGTGACAAGTGACAGTATTGATCTGGAAGCTGTAAAAACTAATTTTAATATTGCACAATTGCAATATGATCGAACAGCAACTTTACAACAAGAAGGATTAAAAGCAATCACTGATGTAGAAGAAAAACGATTAAAACTTCAGGAAATGCAAGCTAAGTTAATATCCCAGGAAAATAAATTGTTAGCCAGCAAAAATGAAGTGTTGAATGCTACTATAGAAATTAATAGAATCTCTGCGCAATATGCAGACAAGATTGCCAAAGGACAAAGTGATAAATTCAGTGCAGAATCTAATCAGTATGATACAGAAGCGCAAGTTTCTAAGCTAGACAATCAATCTACTAATTATGAAATGCGAAATGCATTATATTACATAAAAGCACCACAAGATGGGTTTATTAATAAAGCATTAATTGGTGGGCTCGGAGAAACTTTTAAAGAAGGTGAAAAATTAGTTAAGATCATGCCAACTAATTATGAACTTGCTGTAGAAACTTTTGTGGATCCAATAGATCTGCCTTTAATCCACCTGGGAGAACGCACGAGAATTCAGTTTGATGGTTGGCCCGCAATATTTTTTAGTGGATGGCCTAATGCTTCTTTTGGAACTTATGGTGGTAAAGTAGTAGCCATAGAAACCTTTATTAGCGACAATGGAAAATTTAGAATCCTTATTGCTCCAGACAAGTCTGAAAACGAATGGCCAGAAAACATTAGAGTAGGTTCTGGAGCATATACTATCTCTCTATTAAAAGATGTTCCTATCTGGTATGAGCTTTGGAGACGTCTTAATGGCTTCCCACCAGATTATTATACACCAGATGATAAAAAAAATGTGGCAACTAAAGAAAAGAAATAAATGAATATAAGAATTCAATATTTGATATTATTACTGATACTCTCTATTTCTGGATATGGACAATCTGAAGCTATACTGCAGGAAGAAATATTATCATTTGAAGAATATCTGGGATATGTGAAACAACAGCATCCATTAATTAAACAGGCTGAATTAACACTAAGTGTAGGAGAAGCAAATCTTTTAAAAGCCAGAGGTGGCTTTGATCCAAAAATTGAAGTAGATTATGATCGAAAGAAATTTAAAGGCACAGAATATTATGATGAGCTAAATGCGGCTTTCAAAATCCCAACTTGGTACGGAATTGAATTCAAAGCCAATTTTGAAGAAAACTCAGGAACATTTTTAAATCCAAATCTTACGGTACCCGATGACGGTTTATACAGTGCTGGTGTATCCTTTTCATTAGCTCAGGGATTTCTTATGAATGACCGTATGGCGACATTAAAAAAGGCAAAATTCTTTAGAGAGCAAACAAAAGCAGAGCGTGATTTACAAGTTAACACCTTAATTTTTGAAGCTAGTAAAGTCTATTTTGAATGGTTAGAAGCAACCAATGAGCAACGTATTTATGAAACTTTTCTCGCTAATGCTAATCAAAGATTTATCGCAATCAAACGTAGTGTAGAAGTTGGTGACAAAGCAGCTATTGATTCTGTTGAAGCCAAAATAACATTCCAGAACCGCCGGCTTAGTCTAGAAGCAGCTCGATTAAAAAGAAGAAAAGCTACACTCAAAGCAAGTAATTACTTATGGATCAATAATATTCCTATGGAGATCCAGGAGTATGTTACTCCTGTGATTCCAGATCAAGCTATATTAGAATCTTCCTTAAAGTTAACGGGTATTACAAATACAGCATCTTTTTTGGAAAATCATCCAAAGTTAAGAGCAATGGATAATAAAATAGAAAGCCTGAATGTAGACCGATCTCTCAAAAGAAACAAATTGTTACCACGTCTGGACTTACAATATAATTTCCTAAATACAGAGTATGACCAAATAAGCACTTTTAATACAGCTAACTATAAAGCAGCACTCACATTTAGTGTGCCTCTATTTTTACGAAAAGAACGTGGAGATTTAAAATTATCTAATTTAAAGATACAGGATGCTAATTTTCAGCGTGCTTCTGAAGCATTAACTATACAGAACAAAATAGAAGCTATGAATGCAGAAATAGCTTCGCTAGAACTTCAAAATGACTTAGTTGATGCTGTTGTGCAAAATTATACAGCACTAGTTATGGCAGAAGAAAGAAAATTTGCACTAGGAGAAAGCTCCTTATTCCTTATCAATAGTAGAGAAGGGAAATTAATAGACGCTCAGCTCAAAGAAAATCAGCTTCAGGTAAAATTATTGACTTCTAATGCCGGTTTATACAATGCTTTAGGACTTACAGAAGATCTAACGGTGAATTGATTATAAACCCTTAGTTATCGAACAAAAATAAATTTGGTCATACGATTTTAACCTCATCCATAAAATTTTTAATTCAGATTCTATATATTTCTATTTCTTACCTGACAAAAACCAATTCGTTAGCTTTAACTGTATGCTCCTCACTAAATCCGTATCCATCATAGTTAAAACCTTTTAAGTCATCCACGGTTTTAGCTCCTGTATCAACAATATAACGCACCATCATACCTCTTGCCTTTTTTGCAAAGAAGCTTATAATCTTTAATTTATCTCCTTTCCAATCCTTAAACTGTGGAGTGATTACCGGTACTTTCAATGTTTTCTTATCAATGACACTAAAATATTCATTACTCGCCAGGTTTATGAATAACTCATCAGCTTCCATTTCATCATTGAGATATTCTGTTACATCTTTTTTCCAAAACTCATATAAGTTGATTTTACTTCCTACTTTTAACTTTGTTCCCATTTCTAATCTATACGCTTGGATCAAATCTAATGGCTTGAGAATTCCATATAATCCAGAAAGTATTCGTAGCGTATCTTGTAGAATCGGCAATTTGTCAGATGGGATAGTATAACTATCCAATCCGGTATACACATCTCCATTAAAAGCATAAACAGCTGGTCTCGCATTTTCTGGATTAAAAGGTAATTTCCAATCTTGATTACGCTGCCAGTTTAATTGCGCCAGCTTATCACTAATACTCATTAATTCAGAAAGCTTTTTAGGGCTTTTTTTCTGCAAAACAGTATTCAATTTCTCAGACGATGATAAAAAAACAGGTTCTGTATATTGTTTAGTTGGCAATGTGGTTTCAAAATCCAATGACTTGGCAGGAGATACTACAATTTTCATTTTTTATTACTTTTAGATTTTCAAAAATACAATAGCAATTTGACAAATAAAATGAGCCAATGTATTTCTTTTTTATGCAGGTATTTTAAAAATTTATATCATATTAATTTAAAAATAACTACTTGTATAAATTACTTAGGAATGAACTACCCTGCCCCAAGTATACGAGGTATCAAAAATAAGATCGTTTCACTATAAAAATCAGTAAACAAGACTTCATTACCTTAATTCTTGGGTCTAATTATGTTAATGCTATGCGCTACACTCGAGACAAAGTCACTGGAAATTCTATTGAAATTGGTTTTGTGTATATCAACCCTTGGAAACTCATCCTTGATTTCCTCCATAATATCCAATTAGCAACCAGAATAAGCTGGACAAAACACTTAACACAAAAAGAAAAATCCCATAATATCTTGTTGGTTTACTGAATTTATACATTTTATCATTCTCGTATTCTTTCTTTCTAAAAATTATATAAGAGCTGGTTAGGAGTCCGATCCATGTAAGCGAGGAAACTATCAAAATGATTTTTGCCCACCACGGAATCTCATGTGATGGTTCTTCTCTTTTATATAAGACCAAAAACATTGGGAAAACAAAAACTGAAAGAATTAGTATGAGTAATATGAGCGTTTGCCAAAAACCTATCATAGCGGTAAAAATATCATTAAATGTATCGTTTTTTTAAAATAACCTGATCTGTAACTTAGTTACAAAACAAATAAAATGTTCTAATAAAAAAAAGCCCATGCTAATGCACGGGCTTGTGTTTTTAAAAGAGTCAAATGTATATTATAATACTTTCACGTTTACCGCGTTCAATCCTTTTTTACCTTCTTGTAAATCAAACTCTACTTCGTCGCCTTCGCGAACCTCGTCGATTAATCCTGAGATGTGTACGAAATGATCTTTGTTTGATCCTTCTTCTGTGATGAATCCAAATCCTTTGGAGTCATTAAAAAATTTTACTGTTCCTTTGTTCATTGTAAATAATTAAAGGGCGAAGATAATATTATTTATGTTAGTATCCGCAGATTTTAAAAAAATAAAGTATTTAATAACATTAATTTAATACTTTACCTGGATTAAAACAACTTATCGGAAAGCATTGATCAGCACTTCGCTTACTTATTGTTGTATTTATTTCTACAGTATTCTTTTATGAATTATACTCAAAAATCAGGATTCTAATTGGTTTTTAGCATACTTCCTCCAGCGCTCGATACATTGCTGCATATCCTCTGGTATTGGAGCTTCAAAAAACAATTTCTCTCCAGTTACCGGATGTATAAAACCTAATGTTCTGGCATGCAATGCTTGTCTGGGTAGTACTTTAAAACAATTATCCACAAATTGTTTATACTTAGTAAATGTAGTTCCTTTTAAAATTCTATCACCTCCATAACGAGCATCATTAAATAAAGTATGACCAATATATTTCATATGTACACGGATCTGATGTGTACGCCCTGTTTCTAATCTACAGGAAGCTAAGGTAACATATCCTAACTGTTCTAAAACCTTATAATGAGTTACTGCTGGTTTCCCTCTATCAGCTTCATCTCCTACAAAAACTGTGTTTTGTAACCTGTTTTGAGGATGTCTTCCTATATTTCCTTCTATAGTACCTTCATTTTCTGACATAGCACCCCAAACAATTGCCAGATATTCTCGTTGTGATGTTTTGTTAAAAAACTGTCTGGACAAATGGGTCATTGCCTCCTCCGTTTTGGCCACAACTAATAATCCACTGGTATCTTTATCAATACGATGTACTAATCCAGGACGATCACTACTATTATTAGGTAAATTATCAAAATGATATATCAATGCATTAATTAATGTGCCAGAATAATTACCATGACCAGGATGCACCACCATGCCCGCTGGTTTATTCACCACTAATAAAGCATCATCCTCATATACAATATCTAACGGAATATTCTCTGGAGTCAATAGGTTTTCATAAGGCGGATGTGCAAATAAAACACGAACTACATCATTGGGTTTTACTTTATAATTAGATTTTACCGCAACATCATTTACAAAAACACTTCCGTCTTTTGCAGCCTGTTGTATCTTATTTCGAGTTGCATTTTCGATAAAATTCATCAAAAACTTATCTACCCTAAGCGGAACTTGCCCCGGTTTTGCTATAATATTATGGTGCTCGTATAGATCATCTTCATTACGATCATCGTTTCTGTTATCTATGTTCTCTTCCAAAAAAATATGAATTGTTAGTGTATATCAAGTTATAATTAAATGAGTATGCAAAAGATACTATACAATTATAGAAATAGACACAATCATTAGTTTACAACTTTTAAAACTATTGTATTTTGTATCTTATTAATTATCCGATGAAAGATTAACCCGGCTTCCACTCTCATCACCTACTACTAAATCAATTGTTGATGTTTTGGTAAGCTTGTCTCCTGGTTTTATTTTTTTTCCTTTATATCTAAGTTCTAAAACCAAACTAGACATATCGGGCACTTTAGTAATAGTACCTATTTTAAAACCAAGTGCTTTCAATTTTGGTTCTGCTTGCCGTTGCGTTCTCATTACTACATTAGGAACTTCTACTTTTCTATAACCTGAAGGATTTAATGTTACATAGATTTTACGATTTTCTTTGACCATATTACCCGCTACAGGGTTTTGTTCTATAACAGAATACTTAGGATAATCCGGATTAAAATTAGTAGAATCCTGAACTTCGAATCGTAAACTTTTATCCTCAAGTATTGTAGCTACTTCATCTAACGTTTTTTTACTCAAACTAGGAACCACAATACGTTGATCATGGTTTGTAGAACTATTTAACCACTGTAAGGCAACAAAGCAAAAGATAGCGGTAAGGGCTACAGCAATTACTAATTGAATAAGAAACATCTTACTCCAAATAAATCTAAATAAGTTCTTGATAAAATCCATGAATCAATTAATAGTTTACGCAAATATATAAAAACGGAAAGTTTTTAGCTTTTGTTATTCAATAAATGATATTTTTGTTTGTAAACCACAGTAATGAAAAAAAATATTGCCATCCTTATGGGGGGATACTCCAGTGAATTTGATATTTCTATTAAAAGTGGTAATGTCGTTTACAAACATCTGGATAAAGACAAATACCTACCTTTTAGAGTACATATTACCAAAGAAGCATGGTTTTATGTTGATGAAGAAGGTAACCATCATCCTATTGATAAAAACGATTTCTCTTTAACCATTAATGAATCTAAAATCATTTTTGATGCTGCTTTTAATATTGTACACGGCACGCCTGGTGAAGATGGACTGCTTCAAGCATATTTTGAGTTAATCGGTATTCCGCAAACCGCTTGTGACTTCTATCCTGCTGCTCTAACGTTTAATAAACGAGATTGTATCAGCACATTAAGACCTTATGGAATTCTAACTGCTACTAACTATTTTCTAAATGAAGGAGATCATGTCGATCCGGAAGCTATATTAGAAATAGTTGGGTTACCTTGTTTTGTAAAAGCAAACAAAGCTGGGAGCAGCTATGGTGTATCTAAAGTAAAGAAGATAGAAGAATTACAACCTGCTATAGACATAGCCTTTAAGGAAGATGACGAAATTATTATCGAATCTTTTCTTAGTGGAACAGAAGTATCTGTGGGTGTGATCACTTATAAAGGAGAAGATATTGTCCTGCCAATTACTGAAATTGTTTCTGAAAATGAATTTTTTGATTATGAAGCTAAATATTTAGGGAAATCTCAGGAAATTACTCCCGCAAGATTATCAAAAGAAGATACCGAAAAAGTAAAAAAGCTGGCACTAAAAGTGTATCAACTTTTAAAGATGAAAGGATTTTCAAGAAGTGAATATATTTTTCATAATGGTGAACCTCATTTTGTAGAAATGAATACCAATCCCGGATTTAGTGAAGCCAGTATTTTACCGCAACAAGCAATTGCAGCTGGAATCAGCTTGCAGGAATTACTGACTAATACAATTGAGGAATGTATTACCAAATAAGTGTATTGAAATTCATTATACAGAATTCTTGATTATAGATTATGAATTCTATATTTGTATCTTACTAAATTCATATACTTATGAGAAGAGCTGTCTTTCCGGGTTCATTTGATCCTATTACCTTAGGACACTACGATATTATCGAAAGAGGACTCACTCTTTTTGATGAGGTTATCTTAGCTATTGGTGTAAATGCAGAAAAAAAATACATGTTTTCTCTGGAAGAGCGAACTCATTTTATCAAAGAAGCTTTTAAAAATGAGGAAAGAATAAAAGTAATGACTTATAAAGGTCTAACAGTGGATTTTTGTCAACAGCAAAATGCACAGTTCATTTTAAGAGGATTAAGAAATCCAGGAGATTTTGAGTTTGAGAAAGCCATCGCACATACCAATAGAAAATTATCCGAGATAGAGACTGTATTTTTATTAACCTCATCAGGAAAAAGTTACATTTCCTCTTCTATCGTTCGCGATGTGATCCGAAATGGCGGTAATTACACAGGACTTGTTCCCGATACTGTTAAGGTAAAACCATTCTTAAAATAGATATTCTCAGAATCGATATTAACTGAATATTCAATAATTTCTTACTTTTTAATTAATTTTAACTTATATCATATATCCTTATAGGTAAAAATTAAACCTTTTCTGCTTATTTTAGTCTAATAATAAAGACTAGAAAGATGACGAAAAGCCTAAGCGATAAGCAAATACAACACCTTTATTGGAGAGCTGGTTTTGGCATAACTTCAAAAGAATTAGCGTCTATCAGAACCTTCTCTAAAGAAAAAATCATTGATCAATTATTTTATGAAAGCAAACAAAGTACCCCTTTGTCAATGGATTTATCCATGCTTGAAAAAAATCAAAAAGAACTAACACAAGAAGAAAAAAAACAATTTAGAAAAGTACGGAATCAAAAATTATATGATCTCAATATCTTATGGATTGAACAACTAATTAACACTAAACAGGTACTTCGAGAAAAGATTGTACTGTTTTTTCATAATCATTTTGCCGTTCGTCTAAAAAATCCAAGAGCCTGCCTGCACCTTAATAATGTAGTTCGTGAACATGCCTTGGGAAATTTTGGAGACATGCTTATGGAAGTCTCTAAATCTCCTGCCATGCTTATTTTTTTAAACAATAGGCAAAACAGAAAAAACAGTCCCAATGAAAATTTTGCACGAGAGGTTATGGAACTTTTCACTCTGGGAAGAGATAATGGATATACAGAAAAAGACATCAAAGAGGCTGCGCGAGCATTTACAGGATGGAATTTTGACAAAACAGGAGCCTTTGTATTTAAAAAAAATCAGCACGATGATGGAAGCAAAACTGTTTTAGGAAAAACCGGGAATTTTAGAGGTGAGGATATTATTAAAATTTTATTAGAAGAAAAGCAAACTGCCAGATACATTACAGAAAAAGTGTATACTCATTTTGTAAATGACACTCCAGACACAAAGCATATTGAAAAACTAACGGACATTTTCTATACCTCCAATTATAGCTTAGAACAACTATTCAAAACATTATTTTCTAGTGATTGGTTTTACAAAGCGTCTAATATAGGAGTAAAAATAAAATCTCCGATTGAATTAATAACGGGTATTAGCAGACAGTTTTATGTGACCTATGAAAACCCTAAAGTTTTATTATACTTACAACGTAAGCTTAATCAAACATTATTTTACCCTCCTAATGTTGCGGGGTGGCCAGGAGGTACATACTGGATTGATAACTCTACATTAATGTTACGCCTTAAACTAGCATCTGTAACTCTTAATAAAGGAGTGATCGAATGGACTGACAAAGGAGATATGCCAGAAGATACATTAATGAAAATGGAATTCAATAAAAAAATGAAATCCCAAATAGAGAAAAAAGTAAAAGCTACTCCTGATTGGCAACAATTTATAACTCTACTGGAACAGAAAGACAAAAACGCATTAATTGAGTTTTTAATACAACCTCAGTTATCTAATGGAGCGACAACTGTCATTGCTCAATTAGGTGAGACTAACACCAAAGATCTAACAATAGAACTACTAAGCCTACCAGAATATCAACTTTGTTAAAACATGTAGAAGATGGACAGAAGAAATTTTTTAAAACAATCAATATTTGCATCTGGAGTAACCTTAGTCCCTTCTTTTTTAAAAGGTATGGAATTACTCACTCCTGATCAACTATCCGGATATAGAAATGTAATCATCATCCAATTATCAGGAGGTAATGACGGACTTAATACGATCATACCAATCAGCAATGATATTTATCACAGTCTGCGCCCAACGATTGCAAAGAAAACGGATCAAACCTTAAAAATCACAAATGATCTGGCTTTTAATAATAACCTAAAGGCCATAAAAGAATTATATGATCAAGGCGAAGTCAGTATTATTAATAATGTAGGATACCCTAATCCCAATAGATCCCATTTCAGAAGCGCTGACATTTGGCAGACAGCAAGTAACACTAACGAGTATCTTGCCACAGGATGGATAGGCCGATATCTGGATGCCAATTGTCAAAATCCATATGAAGCTATAGAGGTAGACAGCTCCTTATCACTATCACTAAAAGGAAATATTAAAAACGGAATTGCTGTTTCTGACCCTAACCAATTATATCGTACTACTCGTGAACCTTTTTTTAATTCTATAGTTAATCAAACTAATGAAGAAATGCTTGACGAAAATAATCAAGGGTATCTCTATAAAACGATGCTAGAAACTTATTCTTCCGCATCCTATATTCAAGAAACTTCTAAAATTTACGAAACAAATACGGTATATCCGAAATCAGCATTTGCTAAAAATCTAAAAACTATTGCCGATTTTATTATTTCTGGCCTTAAAACAAGAATTTATTATAGTTCTCTGGGTGGTTTTGACAGCCATGTAAACCAACTTAATAGTCAGGATCGATTACTGGGTATTTATGCTGAGGGTGTTGGTGCTTTAGTAAAAGATCTCAAAAAAAACGATCGTTTTAAAGATACATTAATTCTCACATTTACAGAATTTGGACGTAGAGTAAAACAAAATGGAAGTCGTGGTACAGATCATGGATCTGCTAATAATATAATTGCTATAGGAGGCTCTTTAAAAAAAGCAGGAGTTTATAATGAATTACCTAATTTGTCTGACTTAGATCAAAATGGTGATCTAAAATATAGTATTGATTTTAGAAGTGTCTATGCAACTATTCTTTCTAATTGGTTAAAAGTAAATGACAAAACAGTACTGAATAAGAGCTTTGAGAAGTTACAATTTATATGAATAATTCAAAAATTGATGAAATGTTTTCTCTCTGGTTTATCTCAATATTCATTTAAGAATAATGCGTCATCATATTGACGTACAATATCCTTAAATCCTTCTGAACCCGATACAACAGGATGAACTGAGTGGTCCTTTTTTGACACTATTATAATTAAAATTTGTCTTTTCTGAAATCTGTATTAAAAATAATGCCCAACTGTAATCTATCAAAATTTTGTCCAGTAAAATGATTTTTCAGATACCCTAGTTGAATACTTAAATTTGATTTTGCCAGATAACCAACTGCTCCATATAATCTGTTCTGACCAAAAATAGGTTCTTGTAGATTGATAAAAACTTCATCATATACATTTAGAAACCATTTATTATTTAATGGATATGTTAGTTGCAATCTATAACGTGCTCTATGTTCTACAAAATCATCCAGCTGTGTACTGATATAACGTTGTTCCAGTCGATATCGATGTTCAAATTTTATTTTACCTAAAATATTCTTAAGAATGAATTGCTCAAATAATCTATGTTCATTAGTGTTTTCTTCTCCAGAAATATCTTCAAAAGTTCCATCGGTATTAATATATCCATATCCCATGGTAGCAATCGCATTTTCATTAAGATGATAATTTAAACCTGTTCGTAATAATAGCTGATTAAAAGTATTGACCATTTCATAAAACCTAAATTGCGCTTCAGAATGAATACTTAATTTATCTGAGATTTGATTCGTACCAAAATACATATACCAAGCACCTGGATCATTTTCACCTGTTTCTTGAGCATTGGTATGTGTAACCGATATTAGAATCGCAATAACTAGAATAATTCTTTTCATAGTATAATAACCACCCTGTATGCAATTAGACCAAAAATCGTTAGTCTTAGTAAAATTCTGTTAGAATTTTGTGATAAGAACTAAGTTTCAGCATATATGCATAAGGGTGAATTGATTTTTGTTTTATGGTGTTGTTTCTTCTGGTTTAGTTTCGGCTTTTTGGTCCTTGATGATTTCTGATCCAGATCCTTTTAGATAAGTATCTAAGAATTTTAGAATTCTACTGTATGCTTCAAGTTGATTTTCCTTTTTTACAAAACCATGACCTTCATCTTCAAATAAGACATACTCTACAGGTACACCATTTTTCTTAACTCCTGCTACAATTTCATCTGATTCCACTTTTAATACACGTGGATCTTGAGCTCCTTGTAATACAATTAATGGTTTTGTCACTTTTTCTGTATGAAATAATGGAGAAATCTTACGAAGTCTAACTGAATCAATCGTATTGGGGTTTCCCATTTCTATATACAAAGCTTCTTTAAATGATTCCCACCATGGTGGTATGCTTTTTAATGTTCTTAACCAGTTAGTTACTCCATATATATTTACACCTACTTTAAAATCTTCTGGTGCATAAGTAAGTGCTGCCATAGTCATATAGCCACCATAAGAACCTCCAATGATTCCGATTTTATCAGCGTCAATTATATCTTGTTGTGCCAACCAATCTTTTCCAGCAATACAATCTTTTAAGTCCTTGTCTCCATGGTTTTGATCATCCATTTTATAAAATGTTTTTCCATAACCACTACTACCTCTATTGTTGACGGCCAGGATAGCATATCCATGATTTACATAATATTGAATTTGGGAGCTAAATCCTTGTCTTGATTGCCCTCCGGGACCACCGTGTACCCAAACCAACGCAGGAACTTTATGGTCAGCAGTAGCCTGTTTTGGTTTGTAATATATAGCTGGCACCTCTAATCCATCAAATGATTTAAAACGTACCACCTCAGATGCTACCAAATGATCTGCATTGATATCTTTATTAAGTACATCGGTTAGTTGATGGTGCTCTTTTGAACTAAGATCATACGAATATACATTTGTAGGTGTACTTGATCCTGCAATATTGAGAAGAGCCATAGATTCATCTCTTGAGAACCTGGCACGATTGATTGTTTGATCCTTTATCTCAGGAAAAACAATATTTTTTCCAGTAGCTACCTCTTTTACATCCATTACCGTTTTAGCATCTTCATTAGTAAACATTACCTGATATTTTCCGTTTCTGGTAAAGTAAAATGAAGTAATATCCCAATCTTTTGCTATCACCTTTTCTTTGGTCCCATCAGCAAGATTGTATTTCATTAAATAACTAAACTCAGCATTATGATCTGTAGTATAATAAAATGCTGCATTATCCGGAGAAAAATCTTCTGGAGAATTACCGCTTATGGTATCATTTATTTTGATTTTTTCTTTTGTTTCTGTGTTCAAAAGATATAGATCATCATCATTAGTCGTTACTGATTTGATTAGTGCAATATATTTTCTGTCATCAGACATTCCACCAAAATTCATTCCTTCAGTATTCTGATAGATCATTTTAGATGTAAAATCAGCTATATTTAATTCATAATGATCCATATATTTCGGATCTCTTTCATTACTACCATAAAAAAAGCTTTTACCGTCTTTTGACCACCCTCTGAACAAGGCTCTCACATCTTTCTCTGGAGTCAGACATTTAATCCCAGAACTATCTTTGAGAAAGATTTTAAATATTTCGTCACCATTACCATCCATTCTAAATAGAATTCTATCATCTTCTGGAAAATATGAAATCCCAAAAACGGAAGAACTATCCGATTTAGTCACCGGGATAAGTTCTCCACCCTTAGCCGATGTTGTATATACATTATAGATACCAGAACGATTACTGGTCATCAACACTTTGGATTTATCATTAGAAAAACCATTGGCAAATGCGTTTTCATTATCCATAAATTGTTCAATAGAATATTCTGCTATTGCAACTGATTGAGGGATTTCTTCTTTCTTTTCCTTTTTGCAGGCATAGAATATAAATACTCCAAGTCCTAAAATAATTAGTTTTTTCATGTGCGACTGTTTTATTTGATTGTGAACTTCTTTATTTCTTTGAAAGGGGATGATTCTAATTTTTCTATCGTAGATTGATAAAGTTTCCAGTCATCACTAAAGAAACTATTAGTTTTCTCCAATGCATCTGTTAAAGCATCTTCCACTTGCTTTATCAAAGTTTTTTCAGTAGCGGTCAACCCTGTTTGGCGACTACTAACATATCTTTCTGCAGTACTCAATCGTTGCATGATAGTCACCTCTGGATTGCGCGTAATCCCTTGTCTTTTATCTTCTTTTCCTATAAACATAGCTGCAGTAGAATCAATTTTTTTAACAATTTCCTTAGAAGATTTTATTTCGTTCTTAAACTTCTCTTTATCCAGTATTTTTAGTTCTTTCTTATATTTTAGAGCAACTTCTTTACTTTCTGCCAATTGTTTTACAGCATCTGCGACAGTCTGCATCATCAATTCCAGGTTTTTAGAAGCAGTATAGATTTCATCAATATTTTGCTGAGAAATTTGTAATCTGGGATCCGATTGTATTTCGATGTTAGTTTCAGATCTTTGATCTCCATACTCCACAACCACTTTATAAAATCCTGGTTTAACTGGCACTCCTCCTGGCTCTTCTTTAGATTTTTGGATTGTTCTGGATGGACGATCTGCTCCTTTTTCATCCATAAGCCATTGCATTTTATGAATTCCTGTAGAATCTGGTGCTTTTTGTTTCAATGTTCTGATCAATCGAGTGTTATCATAAATTTTTAAATGAATAGAATCCCATTTTATTTTGTTTTCACCTTCTTCACGTTCTTCATCTTCCTCATCTTCGTCTTCATTTTTTTTAGGTTCCTCTTTTTTCTTTTCCTCTATAGTCACAAAATAAGAAATATGTGCTCCAAACTCACGGTTTTCTCCATTATACAAAGCATCACCACCAAAACGACTGCCAGTAGGTTGTTGATAGGCTGCCTGATAAGCTACGGGAGGGCTAAAAACATGTATTTTTTGATTCAAAATACTTTTGTTTTTTGCTAATGCCCGCAATGGCTTAATATCATCTAATACCCAAGCAGCTCTGCCAAAAGTGCCGATCACTAAGTCATGCTCTCTCGGTTGAATCACCAGATCTTTTACAGAAACTGTAGGAAAACCTGAGGTCCATTTTATCCACTTATTTCCAGCATCCAGAGAAATATATAGTCCATCGTCTGTTCCTAAAAACAATAAGTTTTTTTCTATTGGGTCTTCTACAATACTAAGCGCATAGCTCTTTACATCATTAGCATCTACAATACGTTGCCACGTTTTACCATAATCAATGGTTCTATAGGCATATGGGGTATAATTAAACCTTCTATAATCATTAGCTACTAATAATGCTTCTCCTTTTTTCTTATTAGAAGCTTTGATCTGCACAATCCAACTACCTGTAGGTAAACCTTTTATATTTTTAGAAACATCAGTCCAGCTCGTTCCTCCATTTTGAGTCATATGCACACGGCCATCATCAGTTCCTGCCCATAGCATATTTTGTTCTAATGGGGAAGGTTCTATCACTAAAACAGTACAATGATTTTCTGCTCCAGTTGCATCCATAGTTAATCCCCCGCTTTCTGCTTGCTTCAATTTTTCAGGGTTATTTGTAGATAAATCAGAAGAGATGATTTCCCAGGTTAGCCCCTTGTCCTTACTTTTATGCACAAATTGACTTCCAAAATACAGGGTTTTATTATCAAAAGGATCTATATTGATCGCAGCATTCCAGTTAAAGCGAAGTTTTACTGTTGGATCTGGATGTGTTGGTTTAACGGTATAATTATTACCTGTCATCCAATCATAACGACTTACAAATCCTTGCTGACTCATAGACCACCCATATCTGGCATCATCTTTATCTGGCACTACATCAAATCCATCACCAAAAGAAATTTCTTGCCAATAAGAATTTCTAATTCCCTGAGCTTTCCACACATATGCCGGACCACGCCAGCTACCATTATCTTGCATACCACCATAAACATGATAAGGATATTCATTATCGACATTTATATGATAGAATTGTGCAACAGGCAGATTACCAATAAATCTCCACGTTTTTCCTCCGTCGCGTGTGATATTTAGTCCTCCATCATTACCATCAATCATAAAATCTCCATCTTGTGGATGTATCCACCAGGCGTGATGATCAGGATGCACGCCATTATCCACTCCATAAGCAGGCATTAATTGTTTAAAATTCTTACCGCCGTCTTCCGAAACGTTCACATAAGTGAAAACCGAATACACTCTGTTTTCATTTTGAGGATCAACATATATTTCAGAATAATAGAATGGGCGATTACCAATATCTTTTTTATCATTTATTTTTTTCCAGTTAAACCCACCATCCTCAGATTTATACAATGCATTTTTCTTAGCTTCAATTAATGCATATATGATGTTGGGTTTATGTCGAGAGATTGCAATTCCCATGCGCCCCAGCTCTCCTTCAGGTAATCCATCTTTATCTGTTCTTTCTTTCCAGGTTTTTCCTCCATCATGAGTAATAAATAATCCAGAACCCTTACCGCCGGATTTAAAAAACCAGGGGTCACGTTTATGTTCCCACAAAGCAGCAATCAATTTATTAGGATTAGTAGGATCCATTACCAGATCAGCGGCACCAGTTTTAGTATTAGCGAAGAGTATTTTGCTCCAGGTTTCTCCACCATCTGTAGTCTTAAAAACCCCTCTTTCTGGATGCTCTCCCCATGGCGAACCGATTGCTGCTACATATACCGTGTTAGCATCTGTAGGATCTATAATGACTCTATGTATATGCCGGGTTTTTTCTAACCCCATTAATTTCCAATTTTTACCTCCATCTAAGGATTTATAAATTCCATAGCCTCCATTCAAACTATTTCTAGGATTTCCCTCTCCTGTTCCTACCCAGATAACAGAAGGGTTAGATTGCTGAATGGCTACAGCACCTATCGATGCAGTAACTTCTTTGTCAAAAACAGGGTTCCAGGTAATACCTCCAGAAGTAGATTTCCACAATCCGCCAGACGCAGTTCCTGCATAGATAATATCAGGATCTGCAGTAACGACATCTATAGATGTTACTCGCCCACTCATTCCACCAGGACCAATATTACGTGGATTCATATTTTTTACAAGATCCATGGAAAACTCCTGAGCCAAAATAATTGACGATAACATTAAAGTTATTAGAAATAGTAATCTTTTCATTTTGTGATAAGTCGATTAAATATAATTGTATTTGTGAATTAATGTCGATGACTGAAAAAGATGATCATCACCAAATGAAGTATACAATCTATCAATCAGAACATAAGATTGTTCACGCGCAATACAAACACCCATATTCCCCGTATGTATGAAAGATAATTTCTTTTGAAAAAAGTCAAAGATTCTAAGAAATAGCTGTGTTAAAAAGAAAATCATTTTTTAACATTTTTTGATTGATTACCTGATTGTGAGCCTAAAGTTAAGAAAATGCAAGTACGAAACTCTTAAAGGGGTGTTAAGGTAAAAGGAGGAAGAAATATGATAATACGCTGAAGAACTCGCATTAATAAATTAAAGGATTATCATACTACACTTTTAAGACAGCTATTCAATTGCATATTTAATAATAGAAAAGAATCGAGCTACTTATCTAATACAAGATGGTCATTTTAATTGGAAAAAAATAAACGGCATGTTTTTCCTCCGGAAGTAAATCAGAAAGCTTGATTTTAAAAGTACAACGGTACTTTAGTGTAAACATGTATAAAGCTGTAAACAATGGTTATTTCATCACTTTAGCCATTACATGATATCGTGGATCATCTACTGCATGTTCAATTACATTTGCTAATCTGGGTGAAGCTTTAATCATTAGCCCCTGACATTCTTCACTAAGATGCTTAATCCTGATCCTTTTCCCTGCTTCTTCATATTTACCCACTAAATTGAAGATCGCTTCTAGTGCAGAGTGATCACTTACACGAGACTCCATAAAATCAATCTCTACACTTTCTGGATCATTAGTTACATCAAATTTATTATTAAATGCCTGTATACTCCCAAAAAACAAGGGACCCCAGATCTCGTATACTTTAGTTCCATCTTCTTTAATATGTTTTCTCGCACGTATCTTTTTTGCATTTTCCCATGCAAAAACTAAGGCTGAAATAATTACACCTACGAATACTGCAATTGCTAAATCATAAATAACGGTAACCGCAGAAACAATAATTAATACGGCTGCATCTGCTTTTGGAATTTTTCTAAGAATTCTGAAACTCGACCAAGCAAAGGTTTCTATGACCATCATAAACATAACTCCCACTAATGCAGCAATAGGAACTTGCTCTATATAAGTATCTGCAAATAAAATAAATGTCAGTAACGTCAATGCCATCATCACTCCAGAAAGTCGACCCCTACCTCCTGCATTGATATTAATAACTGTTTGACCTATCATACCGCAGCCACCAGTACCTCCACACAAACCACTTAATACATTTCCAAACCCTTGCGCAACACACTCTCTATTACCATTTCCTCTGGATTCTGTAAGTTCATCAACTAAATTCATCGTCATTAAAGACTCTATTAACCCTACAGAAGCTGCTAAAAAAGCATATGGCAAAATAAAAGTAAGCGTATCAGTTGTAAAAGGCAGATATTCCCACAATTCCAGATTTGGCGTAGGGAACTCTCCAGAAAGTCCTTTTCCTCCACCTTCTCTAATATAAGAACCTACAGTACTTGCCGGTAATTTTCCTATAACCACAACCGCTGTAGTTACCAATATTGCTGTAAGAGCAGCAGGAATTTTTGTTGTTAATTTAGGCAATAACCAAACAATTGCCATGGTTAACAAAACCAATCCTATCATCAAATACAATTCAGACCCCTCCATAGGTATTGTCAGGTATTTTTTAACTCCATCAGTTATTTCTAACTTCTTATGAGAGAACATCTTTATTTGTGCTATAAAAATTACAATCGCCAATCCATTTACAAAACCCATCATCACAGAATGCGGAATTAATCTTACGAACCTTCCTAATTTTAAAACCCCTGCTCCTATCTGAATAATCCCCATCAAGATTACAGTTGCAAATAAGTAATAAAAACCCATATTATCTATGGGCGTATCAAATGCTAATCCTTTTGCATGTCCCTCTGAAATCATATGTACAAAAATTACTGCTACAGCTCCAGCGGCTCCTGATATCAAACCAGGTCTACCTCCAAAAATTGCCGCAATCAGCCCTATGATAAAAGCTCCGGATAATGCCATCAAAGGATCTATCTGAGCAACAAATGCAAAAGCCACTACTTCTGGTATCATAGCTAATGATACTGTAATACCAGCTAATACATCATCCTTAGCATTCGGAATAATTTTTCTTACAAACTCAGTCATAATCAATCTATTTTCAGGCTGCAAAAATACAGTTATTTTAAAGCCTGACAAGTAAATAGGACCAGAATCAGAGCTGAATTACAAACTACAACGTTATAGGATGTTTACATCATTGATATTAGTATATTTATACGCTAAAAGCTTTCACATGCGCACCATCCCTTTAATTATCAGCACTTTATTAATAAACATCGTTGTTCTTGCTCAAAAAACCGATAGTTCAAATTTTGATTTCACTACAGTTTTTGAAAAAAGTAATGGTAAAGAAACTCCTGTATATAAAGAAGTCATTCTCTATTACCAACAACTTGCCATAGCATTTCCAGAAATTAATATCCAGGAAGTAGGAACCACAGATAGTGGGTATCCATTACATATTGTAACGCTAAATCCTGATAGAGAATTTGATTTTAAAACTATTAGAAAAGACAAAAGAATTGTACTGATCAATAATGGAATTCATCCTGGCGAAAGCGATGGTATCGATGCCACAATGCTCCTATTCAGAGATCTTGCTACCGGAGTAATTAATGCATCAGAAAATACAGTCCTTGTCACAATTCCGGTATATAATATAGGAGGTGCTTTGAATCGTAACTCAGGAACACGAACCAATCAGAATGGTCCTTTATCCTATGGATTCCGTGGTAACGCCCGTAACTATGACCTCAACCGTGATTTTATCAAAAACGATACTAAAAATGCTGAAGCTTTCACAAAAGCTTTTCATACCATTCAACCGGATGTTTTTATTGATACACATGTAAGTAATGGGGCAGATTACCAGTATACATTGACCCACCTTTTCACTCAACACAATAAATTAGGTGGTGCACTAGGTACCTATTTACATACAGAATTGCAGCCACAATTAGAAAACCTGTTATCTAAAAAAAACTGGGATATCACACCGTACGTTAATGTCTGGGGTACTACACCTGATAAAGGCTGGGAACAATTTATGGATTCTCCCCGATACTCCACAGGATACACTACCCTATGGAATACCTTAGGAATGATGATAGAAACACATATGCTCAAACCCTATAAACAAAGAGTAGAAGGAACATATGAACTCTTAAAATCAATGATTGAAATTACAGAAAAAGATGGAAAAAAAATACGGTCTCTCAGAGAAAAATCTTTTTCAGAACTTCCCAAACAAAAGACATATGAAATCCATTGGAAAGTTGATACTACCAATATTACTACATTTAATTTTAAAGGATATGAAGGCGAGTATATAAACAGTCAAATAACGGGAGGAAAACGATTAAAATATGATTCAAACAAGCCATACACAAGAGAAGTGTCTTATCAGAATTATTTTACCTCAAGCACAAAAATTACCATACCAAAGGCCTATATCATCCCGCAAGGATGGTGGCGTATCATCAAAAAGCTTCAATTGAATCAAATTACTTATAAAGTATTGCAAAAAGATACCACATTCACTGTTGAAGAATATCGTATTCACAATTTTAAAAGTAAAAAAGAACCTTTTGAAGGGCATTATATACATCAGGAAACAGAAATAAAGAAAAGTACCCGACAAATAGTATGTAAGAAAGGAGATTTTTTAATCCCTACGGATCAAAGTGGCTTTAGGTACTTGATGGAAACCCTAGAACCTCAGGCAACTGATTCTTTCTTTAATTGGAATTTTTTTGATACTATTCTACAACAAAAAGAAGGCTTTTCTCCCTATGTATGGGAGGATAAAGCATATGAATTACTACAAGAGAATTCAGAAGTAAGAAACGAATTTGAAGAAAAGAAAAAAGATCCGGCTTTTTCTAAAAATGAATATGCGCAATTAGATTGGTTACACAAACAATCTGATCATTATGAAAACGCGCATATGAGATACCCTGTGTATCGATTGATGAAATAACTTCACTTCAAATTTAGTGCATCAATTCTGGCATCAATTCCAGATGATTTCATATCTTTTTCGATTGTATCAAATGCTGTTTTATCTACACTTTTGATGATACTTCCTTGTTTTAAGTAATGAAGGTAATCACAAGTTTCATGAAGTGTCGAAAAAATATGAGAGGACAATACGACTATCTTATTTAACGCCTTTAATCTCATTACTATCTGATTAATCATAATGTTACTATGGATATCAACACCATTAAAAGGTTCGTCCAGAATAAAAATATCGTTACGTTGTAAAAGAATACCGGTAAGTGCTAGTTTCTTTTTCATACCTGTAGAATATGTTTCTGCATATTGTTGTAATGGAAGATCAAAAATATTTTGCTCTTTAAAATCAGTAAGTTTAACCTTTCTGGCATTACAAACTAATTGCAGATATTCTTTTCCGGTAATTTTAGATAAAAAATGTGGATTAGTAGGTAAAAAACCCACACGGCTCTTTATAGAGACCTGATTATAATCAATCTGTCCTTTGTATGCTTCTAATCCTGCAATACAAGAAAACAAAGTCGTTTTACCAGCACCATTTTCTCCCACAACTCCATTAATTTCTCCCGGTTTAAAAGATACATTAATAGCGTTCAGAACTTGCTTAGCGCCATATGATTTACTAATTAGATTTACACTAATCATATTAATATCGTATTTAAATTACGTATCGCCTTTGTATAAAAGTAAGGAACCACAATCAATAAGGCTGGAGGAAAAAGTAAACACAATACTCCAACTAATCCTTGTAATAGTATTACTCCTTCTCCGTGAAAGGCATATTTTAATAATACATACAACAACACAAAGATAATTCCTAAAATTTCAAATCCCATGGCTATAAATAATTGATTCCAAAATGCCACAGCTAAGATCAAAATAATAGGTAAGGCTAATAAAAAACTATAAATCACAGCAATTTTCATTTTATATATCAGAAACTCTTTTGGCTTCATATTATGAATCCATATATAGTATAACGGATCTGATGTACCATAAAAACCAGAACAGATTAAAGAACTTAGTATAACAGAAAAGATCCCTAAATTAAAATTATTCACATAAACAGCAATTATTGCCAATCCATATGCTAATAAGAACACCCAAAATGTCTTACGGAATCCAATGGCAAACTCAAACGGCCACGTGTAAAAAGGAGTTGGTAGTACAAAATTAAATGTATTGGTTTTTTTTATAAAAGAAAGTACAACAGCCGCAATCAATACTGATAAACTTTCTGTATAATTGCTTTTATACAACATAAATAGTAAAAAAGGGATTGCTAATAATACATGGTTAGCACATATAATCTTTCTATAATCCGAAGTAGAAAAATGCTGTTTTATTAGCATCGAATGTTTTCTAGAGCCCATAAAAAACAGTACCAAAACGGCGATTGCAGGATAAAAGTAATTTGGCTGCATCACCTTATTATAAAAAGAAGTAGACGCCCAATAAAACAAAATTGAAATTATCAAATAAGCAATGATAGGTGACACTCCAAAGTCCTTAATATGTCTATGTAAGCGTCTATATTGTAGCAAAAAATAAAACTTCATAGCAGTTAATCCCTTTGATGTATCAATTCTTTATATAGTTTCTCTAATTCTAAAAACAGATCCTCATACAATATAATAATCGGATCTTCATCCTTATATCCAGTGATAAACTGAAGACGGTCATCTAATAAGTAATCTGCTTTTACATTATAATTAACACGATCAAATTGATACTTTAATTTTCCTAAGACACCTGATTCTAAATTTACTACAAATACATTATCCTCTGTATCTGGAGGAACTTGATGTTGAAAAATCAGATAAGAACCTCTCAGAATTATTTCTCCTATAGAATCCCACCGTAACTTCTCCGGACTCCCTGTAAGACCCCAATCACTAATGAAAATCCATTTTTGAAGTTCTCCTTTAGCGATATATATTCCATGAGAAGTTCTATATACTTTATATAAATCATTAGAAATAGTAACATCAAAAGAACTATTATTATATGAAACGCAAGAACCGCAATAAAGTAAAAATGCATTACTTTTTTCAACAATCTGAAACGTATCAGTATCAGATTCATTAGTATTATACAATGTTTTTAAGGTATCTCCTTTAATGAGGAGTGAATAATTATCAGGCATTTCCACTTTAACGGTATCCCAAGGTATATCTGGATAAATTAACGTTTCAAAATAAGTGTTTCCTTTAATTTTTTTATTTGAAAAATAACCACTGATAATCCATTGTAAAGAAGGATCGGGTGTATCTTTCATTTTAGGAAATAATTCTTTTTGTATTCTTCTTAAGAAAAACTTGTTTTCTACAGCATTCAATGCAGTAGGAACTAAAAATACATTTTGTATGCCACAATAGCAGCGATATGTACTAAACTTAAAAACCTCTTTGGTTTTACCATTCCTAATTTTTAAATCAGTTCCACCAAAAGTGCTACCGCTTTCGTAAAAAGAAAACAATGTATCAAGGACACTGTCTTTATTAATATCTTCAATTACCGGAGGATACTCTTTATATGACTGTCCACTTACAGTATATATCAATGTAAGGTATAGTATAAATACTGTATTTAATTTCAAAATATCATAATCAAATTAATGAAGAAGAACGCTTTCCTTCAGATTCATCTATTAATAAGACAAAATTGGAGTAAAAAAGTTACATTTTTAAGATAAATATTTATGAGAAAACAGTTGTCTGATATTAGCATAAGAGTCTTTTAATGCCTTTTTTGATTTCTGAGTATCTTTCCATTTTACCTTCATAATCCCTTCTTCTTTTTGAGGAATCAACGCTCCACTATAATCAGTTTTCATTTCGAACCAGTAGGTTACCTTAAGTTTAAATTGCCCATTCCTTTTAAAAACATGATAAGATTTGTACAAGAATTTAGTGATTTCTAAATTGCTTACCCCTGTTTCCTCTTCCACTTCACGTATAGCAGTTGATTCTATATCTTCTTTTTTCTCAACTTTACCCTTAGGCAAATCCCATTTTCCATTTCTTTTAATAAAAAGAATCTCTTTATTAGCATTATATACCTTACCCCCTCCAGCGATCACGACAGGTAACTTAGAGTACAAGTGCTCTAGAAGTTTTTCTTCTGACTTATGATAAAAATGATATTTTGCTTCCTTTCCCTGATCTTCTTTTTTTAATATATCTTTTATCACTGTGGAAAATTCCACCTCTTTAATATGAATTGTTTCAAATTCATCAATACTCTTTTTTGTAGAGAGAATAATTGGCGTATTATTCACAAAAACTTTATACATTTGCACTATGATTTTTGATAAAAATACAGCAAAAAAAACTGCTGAGTTACTTTTGCAAATTAATGCAATTAAATTACAACCGCAAGAACCTTTTAATTGGGCATCTGGATGGAAATCTCCAATATACTGTGATAACCGTATCACGCTTTCATATCCAGTCATTAGGAATTATCTAAGAGAAAACCTAGCCAAATTTATTGAAGAAACCTATGGTAAGCCAGATGTAATTGCAGGTGTAGCCACTGGGGCTATAGGCATTGGAATGCTGGTTGCAGAGCAATTAAACTTACCTTTCATATACGTAAGACCAGAAGCCAAATCTCATGGAAGAAAAAACCAAATAGAAGGCATTATTCCTAAAGGAAAAAATGTAGTAGTCGTAGAAGATCTTATCAGCACTGGTAAAAGTAGCCTTAATGCAGTAAAAGCGCTTAGAGAAGCAGAAGCTACTATAAAAGGTATGGTGGCTATTTTTGATTATGGCTTTGATATTGCTACAGAGAACTTTAAGGAAGCATCGCTATCCCTACATACTTTAAGTAATTATGAGAACCTTTTAGAGCAAGCTTTGGACACCAATTATATAACTCAAAAAGAAGAAACTACATTAAAAGACTGGAGAACAAATCCAGCAACTTGGAATCAATAAACCCAATATCTCGATGAATTTAGAAAGCACTACAGTAACTGTAGAAAAAACTCAACAAGAAGTATTTGAATTTTTAACCAAAGTGGAAAACTTTGAACAATTAATGCCGGAGAGCAAACAAAAGTTTGAAAAAATAAATGATGCTCGATTTCTTTTTCAATTAAAAGGGATGCCAGAAATTGTGTTAGAACAAAAAGACCAAACAGCCTATAACAAAGTAGTACTTGGAGCTGCCAGTGAAAAACTTCCCTTTACACTAACTGCTGACATTGTAGATATAGGTGATAAAAAATGCACTACTCAATTATTATTTAAAGGAGAATTTAATGCGATGGTAGGAATGATGATCAAAAATCCAATCCAGAATTTCATTAATACCCTAAGCGAAAACATTAGCAAACTATAATTAGTACGTGGAGCATAAACTCACTAAATGAACTACCTCAAATTATGAGGTAATAGGTGTCAAAAGAACATGACCTCTTCGCTTAAAGAACGGGAAACAAGACTTTTTTCCCTTGATTTTATGTGCTACCAAGTCATGGCCTCAGGGAATTCTATTGATTAAATTAGTACAATAATTTAATCTCTTTAAGATCAAAGTCTCCGATAACTTCATCTTCTAATAAGATTTGAAGTTTCCCAGAATTGCTTACTTTTTTAATAATACCTACAAAAGAATCACCCTTTACATCTACAAATGTTGAGGGTTTATCTTTTCTAAACAAAAGAGACTCATATTCCTCTTTTAATACATCAAAATTTTCTTGACTTAACTCAGAAAACCGATTTTTTAATTTTGACAATAACACTTGCAAGACCTCATCAATATCAAAATTTTTACCCGTAAGTTGTTTTATCGATCCCGCAAAAGGAAGATTATCAAACTCTAATTGGTTTACATTAATTCCGATTCCAATAATGACACCCCTTAATCTGCCACTATTTAATATATTTTCTATTAAAATTCCACATACCTTGTATCTATCTGACAGAATGTCGTTAGGCCATTTTATAGATAATTTAGGTAATATCAGAGAATTCAATGTATCATAAACCGCTAAGGATACCGCTATAGAAATGTAAAATTGATCCATTACTTCTATAGAATTAATTGGCATAAACACGCTACAGGTAAGGTTTTCATTCGCATTGCTTTGCCAGGTGGTTCCCATTTGTCCCTTACCAGTTAGTTGCTCTTTAGCAACCACGCAAACAGGAGTGGTTAAATATTTCTCACGATTCCAATTTCTAAGAAAAGAATTTGTGGAGTCAATGGCATTAACTTTGATTATATGCATAAACGATATGAAAGTTTTTACAAATGTCCGTAAATACGAACATTATACTCATAAAAAGTAATAACTTTACGCAAATTAAAAAAATGCATGATAAAAAAAGAAATCGATAATGATCAATTAATAACGCAAATTATAAAAGGTATTGAAGAAGTAAAGGGTAATGATATAACTATTCTTGATTTAAGAGAAATCGAAAATACGGTATGTAGTTATTTTGTAATCTGTAACGGAACTTCTAATACACAAGTAAATGCAATTGTTAGTTCTATTCAAAAGACAGTTAGTAAAGCACTTAAAGATAAGCCCTGGCATACAGAAGGTAGTGAAAATGCAGAATGGGTCTTAATTGATTACGTAAATGTAGTTGTCCATGTTTTCCAAAAGCATATTAGAGAATTCTATGATATAGAAGAATTATGGGGAGATGCAAAAACAACAACGATCGAAACAAATTATTAAAAAAAGCATAGATGGCTAAAGAAGATAAAAAGACAGACCCAAACAAAAAACCGAAATTCAGCTCCTATTGGATTTATGGTATTATCATTGTTGGATTCTTAGTTTTAAATTTTATAGGAGGAAGTGGTATAGGTAATGCACCAGAAACTAACCCCTCTGATTTCAATAAATTTTTAAGTAATGGTGAGGTACAACGTATCTTAATTATTAACAGACGTAAAGCTCAGGTTTTTCTTACTTCTGAAGCAAAGGCACAGGAAAAGCATAAAAAGAGCAAAAGCAATTCTATTTTACCTAAAAGTCCTAATGACCCGGATTATGAGTTTGAATTTGGTGATTTGCAGAATTTTGAAAATGAAATCGCCAGAATTAAAGATGCAAATGGATTATCAACGGAAGTAGGTTATGATACAGAAAGCAACATGTGGGGAGATATTTTGATTACCTTACTACCGTTTGCTTTGATTATAGGTGTTTGGATATTTATAATGAGACGTATGAGTGGCGGCGCTGGTGGCGGTGCAGGTGGACAGATTTTTAATATTGGAAAATCTAAAGCCAAGTTGTTTGACCAGAATACAGAGGTAAAAGTTTCTTTTGAGAATGTTGCTGGACTTGAAGGCGCTAAAGAAGAAGTACAGGAAATTGTAGATTTCTTAAAAAACCCTGAAAAATATACTTCTTTAGGAGGTAAAATACCAAAAGGAGCTTTATTAGTAGGTCCTCCGGGAACAGGTAAGACCTTACTTGCAAAAGCAGTTGCTGGTGAAGCAAAGGTACCTTTCTTCTCTTTATCAGGTTCTGATTTTGTTGAAATGTTTGTGGGAGTTGGAGCCTCACGTGTACGTGACCTGTTTAAGCAGGCCAAAGAAAAATCACCTGCTATCATATTTATTGATGAAATTGATGCGGTAGGTAGAGCCAGAGGTAAAAGTAATTTCTCAGGATCTAATGACGAAAGAGAAAACACACTAAACCAGCTTCTTACAGAAATGGATGGTTTTGGAACTAACACAAATGTTATAGTGATCGCTGCAACGAACCGTGCAGATGTACTGGATAAAGCATTACTTCGTGCAGGACGTTTTGATCGTCAAATTTATGTAGATCTACCAGATATTCGTGAGCGTAAAGAGATTTTTGAAGTACATTTAAAACCTCTGAAAAAAGTAGAAAACGAACTAGACACAGAGTTTATGGCTAAACAAACTCCGGGATTTTCTGGTGCAGATATTGCCAATGTATGTAATGAGGCGGCACTTATTGCTGCAAGAAAAGATAAAAAAGCGGTAGGAAAACAAGATTTTCTGGATGCAGTAGATAGAATTGTAGGTGGACTGGAGAAAAAAAATAAAATTATCACTCCAGATGAGAAACGAGCCATCGCATTTCATGAAGCGGGTCACGCTACAGTAAGCTGGATGCTAGAACACGCAGCACCTCTTATCAAGGTTACTATTGTTCCCAGAGGGCAATCCCTGGGTGCAGCTTGGTACCTTCCAGAAGAGAGGTTAATCGTAAGACCTAATCAGATGCTGGATGAAATGTGTGCTACCCTAGGAGGTAGAGCAGCAGAAAAAGTAATATTCAATGAAATATCTACAGGAGCTCTAAGTGATCTAGAAAAAGTAACAAAACAAGCCCGTGCTATGGTTACTGTTTACGGACTAAATGACAAGATAGGGAATTTAACTTATTATGATTCTTCAGGTCAAAATGAATATGGTTTTACAAAACCTTACAGCGAACAGACCAGTGAACTTATTGATAAAGAAATTTCTAACATAATAGAGCAACAATATATAAGAGCTATCGATTTGTTAGAGAAAAATAAGGATAAACTAACCGAGCTTGCAGAAGTCTTATTAGAAAAAGAGGTTATTTTTAAAGATAACCTGGAAAAGATTTTTGGAAAACGACCTTTTGGAAAACAAGAAGAGACGTTAATAGAGCCATCATAGAGAATCAGTTTCCTAAGAGTATACCAAAAAAATCTTCATCTAACAACTATATTAGGTGAAGATTTTTTACCTTTGTAGGTAATGTGAATACATAATCCCCAATTGAAAATAAAAAATGAGTCTATTTAGAAGATTATTTTCCTCAAAATCTAAATCAGACCAAAAGAGTAAGGAGCGTCACTCGGATGACCGTAGTAAATATATGCCAGAAATCAACTTACCGGTTGATGAAAGTTTTATGATTAATTTCAAACGCAACGGTGGTAAATTTTTATACTGTGATACCGATGAAGAAATTCTTGATTCTTTTGATAAGATTCTTCTTGAAAATGATTGGTATGAAAAAGACGTCTGTTGCTTTGACATAGGGCTAGAGCATAAATTCTCTGGATTCAACCTTACTTACATTAAAAACAATTCAGCCTCTTTTTTCCTTGCTACCTGCGAATATTTAATTGCAGACAGCGGGTCTATTCTTATATCTTCTAATCAACTTCGTGAAAAAAAACTAACAGAACTCCCGGACAGTTTTATTATCCTGGCGGGAACTAGTCAAATAGTTAGTAATATCGGGGAGGGACTCAAGGGTATCAAAGAGAAAAACAAGAACTCCATTCCTTCAAACATTACCACCATTAAAAACTTCGAGCCACAGAAAGAAAAAGACTTCTTAAGTTATGGAAGTACCTCAAAAAATCTATATTTGCTCCTGCTGGAAGACTTATAATATGAAGGAACTGCTTACAAGATCTTTATCGGGATTACTTTACATCACGATTTTACTTACGTCCATATACCTATCAGAATATACTTTTATAATAGTATTCTTATTATTTGGTATTCTATGTATATATGAATTTCAGAAACTAATACATCTTAAAAAATTATGGCTGTACGGTGTTTTTCTTGGATTTTTAGCGCTTTTTCATCTAGTAAAGGTACCTTTATTTGTAACGATTATATTACTCGCATTTACAATCATTACACAATTATTTTTAGTCAGAGATCTGGTAACCATCAGGATCATCCCTATGTTTGAAAAAAGGAAATACCTAACAAGTATATTTTTCCTGATGACTTCTATTGTATTTTTGACATTAATCCCTTTTTATAATGGAGTATACGATCGGACTATTATTGTAACAGCCCTATTTATGATTTGGATTAATGATTCTTTTGCTTATTTGGTTGGCAAAAACTTTGGAAAACATAAATTATTAGAACGGATATCTCCCAAGAAAACTATAGAAGGGTTTGTAGGGGGCTTATGCTTCACATTAATAGCAGGTTATCTTATTGCTCTCTACACAGATTCATTATCCATACCAATTTGGTTGATTATAAGCTTAATTATGAGTATTTTTGGTACACTAGGCGATCTTATACAATCTAAATTTAAAAGACAAGCAGGAGTTAAAGATAGCGGATCAATAATGCCAGGACACGGTGGTATCTTTGACAGATTAGATAGCATTATATTTGCAAGTCCGTTTCTATATTTATTTTTACTAATAATTACGTATGTTTCACAAGGAAGGTTATAAAATAATATCAATTGCAATAGTACTTTTTTTAGGTATTAATGTGGCTTCTTATGTCGCTATTCAATTAGATTACTGGATTTTTTCGATTTTTCTGATCACACTAGCTTTTCTGATACTTATTTTACAATTTTTTAGAAATCCTAAAAGGGAAACAAACACAAATGAAGCTACCGTAGTATCACCAGTAGATGGCAAAGTAGTTGTAATTGAAGAGGTGTTTGAAAAAGAATTTTTTAAAAAAGAAATGATTCAGGTATCCGTCTTTATGTCGCCACTTAATGTACACGTGACCAGACACCCTATAGCTGGAGAAGTAAAATTCAGCAAATACCATCCTGGCAAATATTTAGTTGCCTGGCATCCTAAAGCCTCTGAAGAAAACGAGAGAACTACCGTAGTTGTAAAAAACAACAAAGTAGAAATTCTATACAGACAAATAGCAGGAGCACTTGCCAAAAGAATTGTGAATTATGCTCAGGAAGGTCAGAAAGTAATTCAAGGAGCGGATAGTGGTTTTATCAAATTTGGCTCCAGAGTTGACGTGTTTTTACCCATAGGGACAGAAATAAAAGTAGCTCTGCATCAAAAAGTAAAAGGAGGAGAAAGCATTATTGCTAGTATATAATATGTATGAACAAAGAGGAACTACATATCGAATTCCTAAAAGCTTTCGAAAAAGCGAGCAATACTGCTATTGAATTACCTCCTGATATTATGCTTCATTTCTATGCATATTATAAACATGGCACTCATACAGAAGATTTCTATACCCCATCAGGAAATATAGAACTTAGAAATGCTTTTAAGCTTAATGCCTTACTACAGGTAAAAAACCTTACTCCAGACGAGGCCAAGCTTAAATACATTGAGCTTGTCAATCAATACATTACCGACTAGATCCAGTTATCAGAATCATAGCGTTTTAGACAACCTTAATTGCTAAACCATATGAATAAAGCCGCAAAATCAAGAGTCTTTAAAAAAACGCTCTCAACTTTGCAACTTTAAAACATCAGTTACTTAAGACTCGCTAAACTAGATTTTAATGTTTCTATGGTAGCTTCAGCATCTGATTGTTTTTTTCGCTCTAAAGTAATTACCTGCTCTGGTGCATTATTTACAAAACGTTCATTCTGTAATTTCTTTTGTACCGATTTTAAAAATCCTTCTGCCCGAACTAATTCTTTAGTCAGTTTTTCGATTTCTTCCTCTACATTTATAGCACCCGTAATTGGAATAAAATATTCATTAGATTTTACCCTAAAAGAAAGTGCTCCCTCTACCTTTTTTTCTACATAATCCAAAGATGAAAGATTCCCAAGTTTAGTAATAATTGGATCAAATCTATCATTTGTATTATCGTGATTTAACACAGATAATTCTATAGTTTCTTTAAACGAAATATTCTTCTCTTTTCTGATCGTCCTAATTCCAGAAATAACATCTGCAGCTATCGTAAATTCTTGAATAAACTCCTCTTCTATCACAGCTTTTTTCGGCCAACTGGAAATGATCAATGCTTCTTCTGTCGTACGATCATCAATGTGTTGCCAGATTTCTTCTGAAATAAAAGGGACAAAGGGATGTAAAATTTTTAAATTATCTTCTAAAATTGCAAGTACTTCTTGATATGATGTAGCATCAATCGGAGCTTGATACGCTGGTTTGATCATCTCCAGAAACCAACTACAAAAATCATCCCATATTAGCTTATATGTAATCATTAAAGCATCACTGATGCGATATTTATCATAATTATCCTCCAGAGCTACTAAAGCTTGTTGGAATCTAGCCTTATACCAAGTAATAGCAATTGCAGAAGACGTAGGCTGTTTTATTGTATTATCTACTTCCCATCCGGTAATTAGCTTTGCAGCATTAAATATCTTATTTACAAAAGCACTCCCCTGCTTACAGAGGTCCTCATCAAACATCAGGTCATTTCCTGCTGGAGAACTCAATAACATACCTACGCGGATACCATCTGCGCCATATTGAGCTATCAGATCTAATGGATCTGGAGAATTGCCCAGAGATTTAGACATTTTACGTCGTTGCTTATCCCTTACAATACCTGTTAGATATACATTAGTAAAAGGTTTCTCTTTTCTATATTCATAACCAGCGATAATCATACGTGCCACCCAAAAGAATAAAATCTCGGGAGCGGTTACCAAATCATTTGTTGGATAGTAATAATTAATCTCTTTATTATCAGGTTCCAGAATTCCGTTAAAAACACTCATTGGCCATAACCAGGAAGAGAACCACGTATCCAGCGCATCCGCATCCTGTATCAGGTCTGCATCTGTCAAGGCAGCATTATTAGTTTTTTCTTTTGCTAATTGCAAAGCTTCTGATCGGCTTTCTGCAACTACAAAATCTTCTTTGCCATCTCCATAGAAATAAGCTGGAATCTGATGTCCCCACCATAGCTGACGTGAGATATTCCAATCTCTCACATTTTCCATCCAATACCGATACGTACTTATAAATTTTTCCGGAACTAAACGAACGTCTTGCTCCAGAACAGCATCTAGTGCTGGCTGTGCTAAATCTTTCATTTTTAAGAACCATTGATCACTTAATCTAGGTTCAATTACGGCTTTAGTACGTTCACTGGTTCCTACTTTATTAAGATGCGTTTCGGTTTTTTCTAATACTCCTATCTCTTTTAATTCCTTTACAATCTCCTTACGAACTACAAAGCGATCTTTACCTTCATAATGCATCCCAAAAGAATTAAGCGTTGCATCTTCATTAAAAATATCAATAACTTCTAACCCGTGCTTATCACCTAATGTTTTATCATTTATATCATGAGCAGGAGTAACTTTAAGACAACCTGTACCAAACTCAATATCCACATATTCATCTTCTATAATCGGGATAGAACGATTTACAATTGGTACTATCGCCTTTTTACCTTTAAGATGAGTAAAACGTTCATCATTAGGATTAATACATATCGCAGTATCTCCCATGATAGTCTCAGGACGCGTCGTTGCAATTGTTAACGTATCATCACTTCCTTCTATTTTGTATTTTAAGTAATAAAGATTGCCTTGTTTCTCCTCATAGATAACTTCTTCATCAGACAATGTAGTTTTTGCTTCAGGATCCCAGTTCACCATGCGGTAACCTCTATAAATCAGCCCTTTTTTATACAAATCTACAAATACTTTTATTACAGATGCAGACAGATTGTCATCCATAGTAAACGCCGTTCGATCCCAATCACAAGATGCTCCTAGTTTCTTAAGCTGTTCCAGAATAATCCCACCATGTTTATGAGTCCATTCCCATGCATGTTCCAAAAATTCCTCTCGGGTAAGATCATTCTTATCAATACCATCTTCTTTTAATTTGGCTACTACTTTAGCCTCTGTAGCAATAGAAGCATGATCCGTTCCTGGCACCCAGCAAGCATTAAATCCCTTAAGTCGTGCTTTTCTTATTAATACATCCTGAATTGTATTATTAAGCATATGACCCATATGCAAAACACCAGTAACATTAGGAGGAGGAATGACTATTGTATACGCTTCTCTATCATCTACTTCAGAATGAAAATAATTATTTTCCATCCAGTATTTATACCACTTTTCTTCTACCGATTGCGAATCGTATTTTCCTTCTAACCCCATACTTTGGTCTGGTTTTTGATTTTTAAAAGGCAAAAGTAATTATTATATCCGACAACGTGAAAGTCTTTTGCAATTTTGCAGTTGGATAAAAAGTAGTACTTTTACACTTTATTTAAAACCGATGGTTATGAAAAAAATTATGATGATTTTATGTATAGGTCTTCTTGGAGCTACTATAAATGCTCAGAAAGCTAAAATAGAATTTAAATCAGAAGTAGTAGATTATGGCGAGATTGCTAAAGGTAGTAATGGTGTTCGTCAATTCGAATTCACCAATACAGGAGATGCTCCTTTAATTATTTCTAGAGTATATTCCAGCTGTGGATGCACAATTCCTAAAAAGCCCGAAGGACCTATAGCACCAGGTAAAAGTGGAGTTATAGAAGTAAAATATGACACAAAACGAGTAGGTCCTATACGTAAAACAATATCTGTATACTCTAATGCATCAGAAGAAACCTTAGCTCTTAAGATTAAGGGAACTATTTTAGATAGTAAAAGTGTACTAGAAAAAAAGAATTAAAGCGTACTTAGAAATTTATAGAAAAAGTCTTACTGCAGCCGGTAAGACTTTTTTTTATATCATTATGTCCCATCCTGAAATAAGTTGACATACCATTGATTTATTTATATCACTTTTTTTAATCTAAATGTATAATTAATGATTACTCCTAATCGTTGAACTTTTATTTTAATCCTTTTTCCTGCTTCAGAATAAAAAAGATCATTTATAGCGGATAATGTATAATGATGAGATGCTTTACCGTTTATTTCCAAAATTTCATCATCTTCTTTTAGACCTGCAATATCAGCAGGAGAATCCGGTCTTACATCTGATACTTTATATGTTGGATGCAATGCATATATAAAACCTCCTACATCTGCCTTGAGTACTTCTTTTATTATTTTACCCTCCTCTTTATTAAGAAATTCTAATGATGGGCGTGAGGTAGCTTTACGGATATTATAATCTTTTAATACCCTTACTCCACTATGCTCTATTGTTAATCCACTCATATTATAATAAAATGGCTTAGAAAAGCCACTATTCTTTCTAAATGAAATTTTACTGTTAGGGTAATCGATGATCAGGTTGAACCTTTTTAGAAGACTTCCTCCTATAGAACCATGGCGATTGTGTAAATAAACACCGTTAGTATAAAGAGAATCAGGAAAAGAAGTTGTCACTTCTTTAAGCTCAAAATCACCAATATAAAAACGGTCTATCTTTGTTTTTTTACCATATATATCTCCATTAAAACCTTTCCCTAAGAAATCATCAAAAGATTTTTTTGGGATATGAATACCTCTTTTTTTGTTTTCGAATAACCACAATGCAGAACCAGAACCAGAGTCTAATAAGAGGTTTACATCTGTAATACCTTCATTCGTTTTACACCTCATCTGTATTAAAGGTCTTTTTCTTCCGTGAGTAAGATCTAAGCCTGTGTCATAACATTTTTTACAAGGTTTATAAGTATAAGTTTCAGGGTCATGGATTTTGATTAATTTCTTTGTATAGTTAATATCAACAACAAAATCCTTAAAAAAATCATATCCAATAATACCGTGAACAGGAAACCCCATCTGGGATGAAAAATTAATAGAATCATCAAAAACCATATACACGGTATGATTACTGCTAATCGCATTTCCAATACTTAATCTGTTATTTGTTGATTTGATAGCTTCTACAGGATCATCATTCCCAAACCCTCTTATAAATATTTTTGATACATTATTTAATTCTAAAGACTCCTTTTTATCTAAGCTGAATAAAATAGTACCACCTACGCCTGTATCTAAAATGAAGGATAACTCCAAGCCATTGAGAGTAACCGGAATAATAATTAGATTATTGACCAATGTAAATTTAAACCTATCCTTCCTTATCTTCTCTTGAAATTCGAATCCTTTTTGTGTATAACACATAAAAGAGATCATTAAAAATAGAATAAAGGTGTTTGTCTTAAGAAAATGATAAAAATTCAAGTATAAAATCTTCATTATACTAAATATAAAAAAATAGTTGAAAATTCCTGAGAATAATAAACTTAAATACTAAATTATTTTGGAAATTTGTCACTATTTTGAAATTTTTAAAAACTAACGAATGCCTGTTGTATCAAGAAAAGGTAAAGCAATGCCCGAATCGCCGATTCGTAAATTAGCTCCTTTTGCAGAAAAAGCCGTAAGAGAAGGCAAACACATCTATCATCTTAATATCGGTCAACCTGATATAAAAACACCTACAGAAGCGATGGAAGCTGTGAGAAATCACAAATTAGAAGTACTTGCTTATAGTCATTCAGCCGGTTTTGAAAGTTTCAGAGATAAGCTTGCTGGCTATTATGCTAAACATGATATCACTATTTCATCAGATGATATTTTAGTTACTACAGGTGGTAGTGAAGCATTGATTTTTACTATGGGCAGTATCACTGATCCAGGAGATGAAATCATTGTCCCAGAACCTTTTTATGCAAATTACTATAGTTTTTCAACACAATCAACTATAACAGTGGTTCCTGTTATTTCTAAAATTGAAGATGATTTTGCATTACCTCCAATAAAGAATTTCGAAAAATTAATTACTCCAAAAACAAAAGCCATATTAATTTGTAATCCTGGCAATCCTACTGGGTACCTATATAGTAAGGATGAGATTAAGCAATTAGCAGCATTAGCCATTAAGCATGATGTATTCTTAATATCTGATGAAGTATATCGAGAATTCGTATATGACGGTTCAGAACATTATTCTATACTACAAGAGACAGAATTAGATGATCATGCGATAGTAGTCGATTCTGTATCTAAGCGATATAGTATGTGTGGTGCAAGAATTGGTTGCCTGGTTAGTAAAAACAAAAGTGTCATGGAAACAGCTATGAAATTCGCTCAGGCAAGACTAAGCCCTCCTACCTTTGCACAAATTGCAAGTGAGGCTGCTCTGGAAGCTCCAGATTCTTATTATACGGACACTATAGACAAATACAAAGAAAGAAGAAACACCCTCGTGCAAGAATTAAGACAAATCCCTGGTGTAAAAGTAGCTATGCCAAAAGGGGCATTCTATTGCATAGCACAATTACCTGTATCAAACGCGGATCATTTTGCAAAATGGTTATTAGATGATTTTGATGTGGATAAACAGACTGTTATGGTTGCTCCAGCTTCTGGATTCTATTCCAGTGCGAATGTAGGGTTGAATCAAGTAAGGATTGCTTATGTTTTAAACAGAAGAGATCTTAAAAAAGCAGTTCATATATTAAAACTAGGGTTAGAAAAATATACCCTCCAGGAATCTACTGTAACAACACAGAGCACATTACTTACATAAAAATGATCACAATCAGCATAAATTAGAAATCTTAAATTTGTATCACACTATTTAAAAATTAATGATAACCTAAATCAATTCATTTGAAAACAGAGTATCAAAAATCTCTCAAAGCTTATAATACTTTTGGAATCGACGTAATCGCTTCAGAATTTAACACGATTACCTCAGAAGCAGAACTTATTAATGTTTTAAGCTCTTCTCGAAGTCAGGAAATCTTTGTGCTAAGCGGAGGGAGCAATATGTTGCTAACTAAAAATCTTGACAAGTTAGTAGTCCATATTGCGATCAAAGGAATCTCTACAGAATTAGAATCTGACACAACAGTGCTTGTAACTGCTAATGCCGGTGAAAACTGGCATGAATTTGTGCAATTCTGTATACAACATAATTATGGAGGTTTAGAAAACTTATCTTTAATCCCTGGTTATGTAGGGAGTGCTCCTATTCAAAATATAGGTGCCTATGGTACTGAACTTAAAGACACCTTTGTAAGTTGCGAGGCACTTGATATACAATCAGGTAATAAAGTAATATTTTCTAATGCAGACTGCAACTTTGGATACCGTAATTCAATCTTCAAAAACGAGGTAAAAGGAAAATACATTATTTCCAAAGTTACCTTTAGACTCACTACTCAAAACCACATCCTAAATACCCAGTATGGTGCAATTGAAAAAGCACTAACTGATAAAAATATTATAAATCCAACAATTAAGGATATTGCCGATACTGTTATTGGTATAAGAAAAAGTAAACTTCCGGATCCATCAGAAATAGGGAATAGTGGGAGTTTTTTTAAAAATCCTGTCATTTCTGCTCAGGCATTTTCAGTATTACAAGCATCTTATCCAGATATTCCTTCTTATAAAATAGATAAAGAAACTATCAAAGTACCTGCTGGCTGGTTAATTGAGCAATGTGGTTTTAAAGGAAAACGATGGGGAGATGCTGGTGTGCACGCCAAACAAGCACTGGTTCTGGTAAATTACAATAATGCTACAGGCAATGAACTCTTAGAACTTTCTAAAAAAATTCAAAAAACCATTCTGGAGAAATTTAATATTACTTTAGAAATCGAAGTCAATATTATATAAATGTTTTCCCATACGATTTTGCATGCTTTCATTACACCAATATTTTCTTTGTATCTTTGCATAAATTTTAGATATAGTACGCCATGAAACTGATATTATTTACTATAATTCTTTTATTACTTGCCGTTGCGGGAATTGCCATTAAAATATGGGCAAAAAAAGATGGAAAATTTGCTGGCACCTGCGCTAGCCAAAGTCCATTTTTAAATACGGAAGGAGAATCCTGTTCTCTATGCGGCAAAACTCCTGATCAATATGCTAATTGTAATGAAGATGAACACGCTAACTAAGAAGTATTTACTTATACTTCAACAGTAATCTATTGGAAAAAGAGCCTACATCCTTATTAGAACATATAACTTTAGCCAAGCAAGGTAAACAGTCTTCTTTCAACTATTTATTAGATACTTTTTGGAACGACGTTTATAATTTTCAATTAAAAAGGACTAAAAATGAATATGAAGCAGAAGATATTACTATCCAAAGCTTCTCCAGAGCATTTGACAAAATAGATAGTTTTGACGAAAAATACACGTTTAAAACCTGGATAATTCAGATTTCTAAAAATATCCATATTGATTTACTAAGAAAAAAGAATGCCTCTATACGCTCTAAAACCACTTTGGTAGTTGATGACACAGTATATAAGATAATAGATGACACTCCTACTCCGGAAGACAAATTAATTACAGAACAAAATCTTGCTCAATTACTTAGATACATTAAACAACTAAAACCACATTATCAAGAAATAATTAACCTTAGATATTTTCAGGAATTAAGCTATAAAGAAATTGCTGAAGTGCTTGATGAGCCTATGAATAATGTAAAAATAAAACTATTAAGAGCTAGAAAATTACTATCAGAAATAATCACAAACAAAAAGGCTAACTAAATATCAATCTTACACAAAAATTAATTCTCATATACCAGTCTGGTTCCGTTTTAAATAAAAACAAAACTTAAGTAAAGCCAAAATAATTATTATCAAGACTACTGAAATTCTACAAATATTTAGGTAAAAAAAATGCCGCAAAACTTACATCTTGCGACACTTCTCACTTAAACACATAATAGTTATAATGTTTTAAGAATACATTAAGCCCTGAATAACAACTTTAAAAAGAATGAAATCCTTACTCTAAAATTTTATAATTATCTTAGACTAAAAGAGGAGATTTCTTTTATAACTCCGTGTAAAGGCTCTATCCACTTATCATTAATTTTTTTATCATATTTGATAAACTTTTGCACCAATCCTTTTGGAGCGGATATATGTTTTTCAATTCCTGTGATATTAATGAATGCTTTGTTATTCATTAACCACTTCTCTACTCTTTTTCTACTTTTCTCTAATTGTTTCTGATCTGTTGACATGATTTTTAACTTTTAACTTTTTTCTAAATAATAAAAAAAATGGGGTTACGTTAACTTTGATAATTCCCTAAAGCATATGTGCTTATAAGTATATAAGTCAAAAATAATAAAAGAAATCATAATAACAATACAAAAACCTTAATAAAAATACGGTTATACCGTAATTTTATTTTAAACATAAATATAATCAGCCTTAGAAAACAAAATAACTATTTGTAAATCAAATATTTAAAACAAAACACACATCCTCTTCATACTGAGAAAAATAATTACTATACCATTAGTAAAATCAATTATTTCACCCTTTTAAACTAAGATATCAGGGAATAAACGAACCACACAAAGGGAGCATACCCTAATTAATCATGCAAAAATCGACGATTTTTAAAAAAACTATTCCCGTGAGCTATCATAATGTTTTAAGTTTACATAAAACTTCTTACTAATAGATGCTTTCTTCGTATTTTTGCTAAAAAAGCACTGAATATGAATACGGATATCCAGCAAACAACAACTATCTCTAAAGGGAAACCAAAATGGTTACGTGTTAAATTACCTACTGGAAAAAAATACACAGAACTACGAGGCTTAGTAGACAAATATAACCTTCATACTATATGTACATCTGGTAGCTGTCCTAATATGGGTGAATGCTGGAGCGAAGGTACTGCTACCTTTATGATATTAGGTAATATTTGCACCAGATCTTGTGGTTTTTGTGGAGTAAAAACCGGACGACCGGAAACGGTGGACTGGGAAGAACCAGAAAAAGTTGCCAGATCCATTAAACTTATGAATATCAAACATGCCGTTGTCACCTCTGTAGACAGAGATGACTTAGCTGATGGAGGTTCTATTATATGGGCAGAAACGATTCAGGCTATTAGAAGAATGAATCCTAATACTACATTAGAAACTCTTATTCCTGACTTTCAGGGAAAGATCAAAAATATAGATCGAATTATAGCTGTAAAACCGGAGGTTGTTTCTCATAATATGGAAACTGTGAAAAGATTAACCAGAGAAGTACGTATACAAGCAAAATACGAACAAAGTTTACAAGTTCTTAAATATCTTAAAGACAACGGAATTGAAAGAACTAAAAGTGGTATAATGTTAGGGCTTGGAGAAAAAGAAGAAGAAGTTATTAAAACTATGGAGGACTTAAGAGCTATCAAATTAGATATTATTACTATCGGTCAATATCTTCAACCTAGTAAAAAACATTTACCTGTTAAAGAATTTATTACTCCGGATCAATTTCAGAAATATGAGAAAATAGGGCTTGAGATGGGGTTTAGACATGTAGAAAGTGGAGCTTTGGTACGCTCATCATACAAGGCTCAAAAACACCTTACCTAATTACTATCTATAAATTAAGTACTTTTTAATGGACACACCTCTAAGAATTGCCATAAATGGTTTTGGAAGAATAGGTCGTACACTCTTTCGACTATTGATTAACCACCCAACCATTGAAGTAGTTGCCATCAATGATCTTGCAGACGCTAAAACGCTTAGCCATCTTCTTAAATATGATAGTATCCATGGAGTATTGACACATGATGTATCTTATACCCAAGACTCTATAGTTGTCAACACCAAAAAAATTCCTCTATTAAACGATAAGAAACCTGAAGATTGTAAATGGAAAAAATACAATATTGATATTGTAATAGAAGCTACTGGTAAGTTTAAGACCAGAGAGACCGCTCAAAAACATATCAATGCTGGGGCAAAAAAAGTAATTCTTTCTGCTCCTCCTCTAGAGGACAGCATACAAACAATTGTGATGGGCGTAAATAATGATATGCTAGATGGATCAGAGACGATTATCTCCAATGCTTCCTGTACTACAAACAATGCGGCGCCTATGATTAAGGTTGTTAATGACCTATGTGGTATAGAACAAGCATATATAACTACTATACATAGTTACACCACAGATCAAAGCCTACACGATCAACCTCATCGTGATCTAAGACGCGCCAGAGCAGCCGGACAATCAATTGTACCCACAACTACGGGAGCAGCAAAAGCATTAACTAAAATTTTTCCAACGCTTAGTGATGTTATTGGAGGATGTGGTATCAGAGTACCTGTACCTAATGGATCACTAACAGATATTACTTTTAATGTTCAACGAGAAACCTCTATAACAGAAATTAATAATGCTTTTAAACAAGCTTCAGCATCATATTTAAAAGGAATTTTATCATATACAGAAGATCCCATAGTATCTGTAGATATTATAGGCAACCCTCATTCTTGTATTTTTGATTCACTGATGACATCCGTTATTGGTAAAATGGTAAAAATTATAGGTTGGTATGATAACGAAGCTGCCTATAGTACCAGAATAATTGATTTAATGAGTAACATTTGTAAGAAATAACTATATTAGTTGAGATTTAACCCAAAAACTTTGATCCAGATCAGACATTTCATAATTTCAATCCTTCTAGGATGTAGCCTAATGATTTCTGCACAAACAAAAGAGATTGCTAGGGATACATTGTTAAATGACTCTATCCAATCATACCTGAATAAGGCTTCAGAATCTTTAAACAAAGCCAGATTAGCACAAGCATTAGAAAATATTACCCTGGCCAAAGAGCTAACGCAACAAGCACAGAGCAGAATCTATATTGCTAAAACAAATCAGGTATTAGCAGAATTATATACAGAACTTGGTGATTTAAAAAGTGCAAAGGAACAAATTGCAAATGCTATCAGTATACAACAGGCAGAAAATGATGATATTGCATTAGCTAATTCATTAAATATACTTGGGTACATTTCTATTAAGAATAAGAATTTTGAATCTGCAGAGAATTATCTGAATAAAGCTAATACAATCGTTAAAAAAAATAGCCTTAAAGATTTAGAAGGTCCTGTAAAACTCAATCTGGGAATCTTAGCACTTTCTATGGACGATCCCAAAAAAGCAATTGAATATTTTGATAATGGATTACCTACTATTGACTCCCTTAATCAATTCTATTATAAAGCCAAATTATTCAACAATAAGGCGATAGCTCAAATGAAATTGAACCTTTTAGACGAATCGATCGTTACAAATGAGGTTGCTATGGAAATTAGTAAAAAAAATAGATATTTTGAGATACAATCAGAAAGCTTCAAATTATTTAGTAAAATTTATGAAAAAAAGAAGGAATTTGAAACCTCACTCCAAAATCTGAAATCACATCAACGATTTAAGGATTCTTTATCTAAAATTAATAAGACAATCATTGCTCAGGACGCGAAGGGTAAACTAAATGTAGGTGAAAATAAAGTTATTATAGAGGAACTAACTGAAGAGAACAAACAACAACAACAATCATTAAAATTAGGGCGATTAACCACTATTTTAAGTATTGCACTAATTACCATATTATCACTTCTTACGTTATCATTATACAAAAACAATAACTTACGGGCCAGAGCAAATGAATTACTACAGAATAAAAACAATGAACTTATGCTAGCAAAAGAAAATGCTGAAAGAGCAAGTGCTGCAAAGGTTCAATTTTTATCAACAATTACACACGAACTAAGAACACCATTATATGCGGTAACCGGACTTACACATCTTTTACTGGAAGAAAGCCCAACCCCTAATCAAAAAGAACATCTTAATTCTCTAAAATTTTCAGGTGAATATTTACTCTCCTTAATTAATAATATTCTTGATCTTAATAAACTGGAAGCAAATAAGGTAGAAATAGAAAATACCTCATTTAATTTACAAAAAAGAATTAATGATGTTTTAATTGCATTAGGAAAGTCTGTAAAAGACAGAAATAATAAGTTGCACTATGAATTTGATAAGTCTATTCCATCTAAGCTAAAAGGTGATCCGCTAAAAATTTCGCAAATTCTCATTAATCTCATTGGAAATTCCATAAAATTCACACAAAATGGAGATATATGGATACGTGTAAAACTTATTAATATAATAGAAAATAAAGTATTCCTTAATTTTGAAATTCAAGATAATGGAGTAGGTATTTCTGACAAAAAACAACAAAGTATTTTTGAAAACTTTACTCAAGGTTCTATTCAAATAAACAGAAAATTTGGGGGTACAGGTCTTGGTTTATCCATCGTTAAAAATTTACTTTCATTAATGGATAGTGAAATTAAATTGGAAAGCCAATTGGGTCAGGGATCTAAATTTAGCTTTGATCTTAAATTTGAAATTTTTAAAGATCAATCTTCTAACTATCAGGAGGAAGCTAAAAAGATTAATTATGATGTCATGGTAGACAAACGAATACTCGTTGTCGAAGACAATAAGATAAATCAATTGATTACCAGAAAAATATTAGAAAAAAGTAAAATGATCTGTGATGTTGCTGACAATGGAGATATGGCAGTTAACAAGGCTAAGAATAATACATTTGATTTAATTCTTATGGATATTCATATGCCTGGAATCAGCGGTATAGAAGCAACAAAGCTAATTCGGGAATTTGACAAAGAAATTCCAATTGTAGCACTTACAGCAGTAACCTTAGATGACAACTTAGATGAGTTTTACACTAATGGCTTTAATGACATTATACCAAAACCTTATAAGACAGAGGAATTCTTTACTAAATTACATAAAGCGCTTTCATAAAACACTCTACATTTTTATTAGCTTTTATCTGGCTCTGTAAAATATCGCTAATTAAACTTGCCTCTTTATTAAACACTGTTTCTTATTAACACTCCACAAACTCCATAATTTTAGTATCAAATGCCATCTGCTGATCAATAAACTTCATCTCTATAGGTTGATACCACAAAACCTGATCAGAAAAATCAGAAGCTAGTCGCATATAATCTTTCTCGGTGGTTATAATTAAAGAATGCTTTTGTAAAGACTCTAGATCCTTTTTAGTAAAATTATAGTGATCAGGGTATTCTATGTGATTAAAATTAAGTCCTAAAGAAGTATAATATGATACTAATGAAGATGGATTCGCAATACCAGTGACTAATACAAATGGAGTTTGCTGTAAACTATCTATAGATAGTTTACCTGATGTATTCATCAGTTGCTGACCGTACTCAATAGTGGAGAAAAACAACTGCTGATTTGGTTGTATATTTAGTTTATTAACTATTTCATTTTGATTCTGAATCGTTATATCTTTTGGACATTTAGTTACCACTATAATATCAGCTCTGATGGCTCCGGATTTTGGTTCTCTTAAATTACCTGTTGGTAACATAATATCATCACTATATAGATCATAGTAAGCGGTTAGTAAAATATACAAACCCGCTTTTACTTTACGATGTTGATATGCATCGTCTAATAGGATTACATCAGGCATAGGATTCTGCTTTCTTAACCTATCTATCCCATTACGCCTATCAGAGTCTACTCCGACCAGTACATCTGTATACTTGACTTTAAACTGTAATGGTTCATCCCCTATTTCTTTTACCGTAGAACGAATATCTGCCAGTTGAAACCCCTTAGTCTCCCTTTTATACCCTCTGCTCAAAGTAGCTAATCTTGTTTTCTCACGAAGCAATCTGATCAGATATTCTATCATTGGTGATTTTCCGGTTCCTCCCACACTTAAATTCCCAACCGCTATTACCGGAAACTCATATGATATTGACTTTTTAAAACCAAAATCATATAATTGATTTCGGATCCACGTTACAAAGTAATATAAAGGAACAAAGGGTAAGAGTATTTTTCTTAATAAATTCAATGCAGATTAATTAGTATTCTTAATTACAAATGTATAAAACGAAACTTTGATTATTGGCAAAAGTTTTTTTACATTCCATTTAGCTTAAAACAAAAGTATATATGCAAATAAAAGAAGTCATAAAACACCTAGAATTACTCGCTCCATCTATTTACGCAGAAGGTTTTGATAATATCGGGTTATTAGTAGGAAATAAAAATACAGAAGTAACTGGTATTCTGGTAACATTAGATACATTAGAAAGCGTTGTAGATGAAGCAATAGAAAAGAATTGCAACCTTATTGTAAGCTTTCACCCTATCGTATTTAAAGGGATCAAAAAATTTAATGGTAGTAACTATGTAGAACGGGTAGTGATAAAAGCTATTAAACATGATATTGCCATTTTTGCTATTCATACCGCTTTAGATAATGCGCTGCATGGAGTAAATGATATGATGTGTGAGCAATTGTCACTTATAAATCGTAAAATTCTAATTCCTCAATCGGGTACTATAAAAAAACTAACCACTTATGCTCCTATCGCGGAAGCAGATAACTTATTATCAAAATTATTTGAAGCCGGAGCAGGAAGTATCGGGAATTATGACAACTGTAGTTTTTCTTCAAAAGGAACCGGAACGTTTAGAGCCTCAGAAAAAGCAACCCCTTCTATTGGAGAAATTGGTAAAGTACATCAAGAAGAAGAAATACAAATACAGGTAACCTACCCAAAGCATACAGAGCGTATGGTACTTAAAGCACTATTTGAAAACCATTCTTACGAAGAAGTAGCTTATGAAATCATCACATTAGAAAATAAAAATCAAAACATTGGTATGGGTATGGTAGGCGATCTTACGGAGCCGATGGATGAAATCGATTTTTTAAAACATATAAAAAAAGTTTTTAAAACCGGATGTGTAAAACATTCTGCACTACTTGGCAAACCTATCCAAAGAATTGCTGTATTAGGAGGTAGTGGGAGTTTTGCTATTAAAAATGCCCAGTTAGAAAAAGCAGATGTTTTTATTACTTCTGATCTAAAATATCATCAATTTTATGAAGCAGAAGGAAGTCTAATCTTAGCAGATATTGGACATTATGAGAGCGAACAGTACACAAAAAATTTAATTGTTAGTTATCTTAGAAAAAAAATCAGTAATTTTGCAATCATTTTATCGGATAAAAACACCAATCCCATTCAATACATATAAAACATGGCAAAGAAAGAAGTTACTGTTGAGAAAAAATTAAGAGCATTATATGATTTGCAATTAATTGACTCTAGAGTTGATGAGATCAGAAATGTACGCGGAGAACTACCATTAGAAGTAGAAGATCTTGAAGACGAAGTAGCCGGATTAAATAAAAGATTAGAAAAATTAGATACAGATCTGGAAACTATTGATGAAAGTATCAAAGCTAAGAAAAATCTAATCGAAGAGGCTAAAGTACTTATTAAAAAATACGGAGAGCAACAGAAAAACGTACGAAATAATCGTGAATACAATTCTCTAAGCAAGGAAATGGAATTTCAGGAATTAGAAATTGAATTGGCGGATAAGCACATCAAAGAATTTAAGGCTCAGATTATTCAGAAAAACGAAATCATCACTCAAACAAAAGATCGTCTTGGAGAAAGAAATAAGCACCTTTCTCACAAAAAAGGAGAACTGGATGATATTCTTGCTGAAACTGAAAAAGAAGAAAAAGCTTTATTAGCTAAATCAGAAGATTATCAAAACGAGATAGAAGATAGATTAGTCGCTGCCTACAAAAGAATCCGAAATAATGTAAAGAATGGACTGGCAGTCGTTCCTATTGAGCGTGGTGCATCAGGAGGTTCTTTCTTTACAATTCCACCACAAGTTCAGATGGAAATTGCTTCTCGTAAAAAAATTATTACAGATGAACACAGTGGTCGTATTTTAGTAGATCAAGAGCTTGCACAAGAGCAAAAGGAAAAAATGGAAACCATGTTCGCTAAATTATAACATCTGTTTACCACAAAATACAAGCCTTAGCGATTGCTAAGGCTTTTTTATTCTCAAAACTTCAAGAACTTCTACGTATAGCTGTTCTATTTTTGGTATCGACTTACATAATTTTAACAATTTTTTACTAGTTAAAATCATAAAATTCAAGCATAGATTTAGTTAGCTATAATTATGATTTTATTTTATAATGAAAAAATAGTATAAAAAGCATCGAGAATATGGGCTTAAATTAATAGTAGAATTAGTGCCACATATTATTTCTATTATTAACATACAACATAAAACCTCACTTCACGAATTAACAGATTTGTTTATAATACAATAAAAGTAATTCATTCATAATAAAATCTATCAAAAGATAATATCATAAATAATGATAATTTACATGCAATCAGTCCGTATAGATAGAAGCAGAAATACTGGCATATTCATAAATAGATAAATCGATAGTTTCTTTTTTTATCATTGATGTTCCGGCTGGTATTCTTCCATAAATTCTTTCTGTATGACCAATTTCCTTATTAGACTTTGTTGTTATCGTAAAAAAAATATTATGCCTTTTTTTAGGCTTTTCAAATAATAATTCTGAATTATTAATAACTTCATAGTCAACTTTAATTTTATTATTTTGACCTGACTTTATTTCTTCTATTTTCAAGACACGAACCTCTAAGTCAAATTTTTCGATAATAGGATTAGGTTTACCTATTTGACTATAATTATTACCTCCCTGGTATACATATGACCCACAACTAATCATTCCAAGCAGAAGCATGATAATACTTATTTTTTTCATTTGACAGTAAGTTTATTTGATGAATAAGTTTAAAATATCCAGAACTCTTTTTTCATCGTGTGAATTTTTAAACTTAGTATTGATATTCTCAACATCTTCAAAATACATACTTGCGTACACTTTTAAGAATTTATCTAACTTATATTCATCACTGTGATGTAAATATCTAGTAAGAGATTGCTTATAAGAAGAAAGAGAGGTATAGGTTCTCTTAAACTCTTTAAAAACGTGCTTATAAAGCTTTGTATTATCAGCATATGTAAGCTTACCCCCTGTCGTAAGTTCGTCTACTAACATCTCCATATAGCATAGCCTTGCGACACCATCCGGATAGAGTCTGAAGATTTTTTTTGTTAATAAAGGGATATTTTTTTCTAATATTGCTACTAATTGAGTTTCTGTATCTATATTTTTAGACACTGATACGATAAGCATATCTAGTAGTTCAAATGTATTTTTGGTAGACAGATCAGCAGCTGCATCCTCTATAGCCAATTCTCTTTGCAACGGTTCAGCTCTTTCTACTAAGGCTTCAATAGTTTCAGTTACCAGAATTTTTTCATCCATATCATAAAAACTAATATCTGTTACTTTTAGTTTTTCTGTTTCTTCAAAAACTCGATTTATCAACTCTACGTAAAAAGCATCTTTTTCAACAAATCCTACTCCTTCTTTATTTTCATCAGTAAATTTTTGTATCGATCCTGCCAATAGCTTGAAATAGTAATCTAATGTAATGATTTGTGATATTACTTTGATTTTCTTGTTTATAATCTCCAGCTCTTCAGTTGTCTTTTGCTGTTTTTCAATTTTTTCGCCGTTTTCATTCCTATCTACATATGCAATAAAATCCGGGTTATGATTCCCTCTAAAATCTATCTTTTTATAGTTTTTATAAAAATTTTGATCCTTTGCTATATAATTTTTCTTATTAATCGATTTATCTTCAGGAAATTCTTTTAGATATAAATAATCATTCCTGTAAGATACCACACTAAGTTTTTCATATATATCCAATGCTTTCTGAAACTCTCCAAGCGCATAATAAGCTCCGGAAATATTTGCCATCAATCCCCAATAAACTTTTTTCCCCTTTTTATCCTGAGGATTATATTTTGCAGATTCCTGTGTCCAAAATTCTATTTTAGGCAATAAAATCTCCCGTAATTTTTGTTCATAATCCTCTGATTCTTTCCAATCATTAATAACCTCTAATTCTTCAATTGAAGCAGCTATGCCTTCCAGTTCAAATCCTTTCTTTTTGTTAAATGAATACAAATAGAATTTTTCGCGCTCATATCGAACATCCAGTGCCTGATGAATTTCCTCTATAACATCATCATACAGCATGGTTTTAAATTCGCCATTACCACTTTGAACATAATTAGTAGGGCTAGATAAAAAAGCCTGCTTAGCAAGCGATAAGGCTTGATTTGCGGACGGTATCAACGCTTTATTATATCTTTCAATTTTTAATAAATTTGATTTTTTAGTAATCTTTTTTTCAAAAACAATTTCATTTTCAGCATTCTCTATCTTAATTTCTACTCCATAAGAATATTGAATATTTCCTGAAAATGCTTTAATCGGTGAAGTTGGAGTTCCACTATTAAACTCTTCTGCGTAGATCTTAAACAAACCTGGTTTTGGAATAATATTTAATCTTATTTCTGCTTGCTCGATGGGAACAATTTCAAAACTCCTAATATCTAACTGCTCCATAAAAGTATTGGATGCAATCTCAATTTTAGTAAACATTTCAGCATACTGACCGTCTATACCATTAGAAACCCCTTCAGACATAACAGTTATAGGTACTAATGTCTCATCAATAAGAATTCCTAATTTGGATTGTGATGTTAATACCGTCGGAAAATTCCAAGAATAAGAATAAAAAATCTTTTGTTTTGGTTTTTGACCCAGTACAAGCATGGGTAGTAACACAAATATAAAACTATGGATTAGAACATTTTTTTTCATAGTTCAAAGATACTAGATGTCGTATCAATTTTAAAAAATTATTACACCCTACTACAAATCTATTTGCTTAGATAGTGTTCATAAACAATCACTATCAAATGGTACGCAGGTAGCTAAAATAAGATCGCTTCGCTGCACGAATCAAGAAATAAGAATCCCATTATCCTGATTCTTGTTTCTTATAATACTATTATAGTTGAAATATGATACGGTGAACTTGGAAATTTCTTTAAAATAAGCATTTCACATGGATATACATTAAGACTTTTTTTAGAAGTACTACTAAGAATCTGGTTACAAAAACTCACTATTATCATTACATTTGATAAGCGATTAATGATCATCACTTAATATAATTTTACAGACCTGTAATACATATATGTAAAATCTATCATAGATCTAAAAAAATGAGTAATTCATGAATCATATTTTAATTATAGGAAATGTGTGGCCAGAACCAAACTCCTCTGCCGCAGGAAGTAGAATGCTTCAATTAATTCAATTTTTCAGATCCCAAAAATGGAGAATTACCTTTGCTTGTGCAGCGGTTGACAGCAATCATATGTATGATATTGAATCTTTAGGAGTTTCCAGAATTACTATTCAACTAAACCACCCTAGTTTTGACGAATTTATCAAACAACTACAACCGGATATCGTGATGTTTGACCGATTTATGACCGAGGAACAGTTTGGATGGAGAGTTACCAATCACTGTCCCCAAGCATTAAAAATTCTAAATACCGAAGATCTCCATAGCTTACGCAAAACAAGACAAGAAATAGTAAAATCAGGAAAAGAGTTTCAGATACAGGATTTATTACAGAGTGACATAGCAAAGAGAGAAATTGCCAGTATATACCGTTCTGATATCTCTCTTATGATTTCGGATTTTGAAATTCGTCTGTTAAATAAACATATCAAAATAGATAATGAACAATTATTCTATCTTCCATTTTTATTTGACCCTATCACATCAAAAACAACAGAGAATTGGCCTGATTATAATCTTCGCAATCATTTCATTACTATAGGAAATTTTCGTCATGAGCCTAACTGGGACAGTGTTTTATATCTTAAAACAACTATCTGGCCTCTCATCAGAAAACAGCTTCCTGATGTCGAACTTCACATCTACGGAGCCTATCCCCCTCCTAAAGCCACGCAACTACACAATCCTAAGCAAGGTTTTCATATCAAAGGATGGGCAAAGGATGCTACAAAAGTTATGAAAGAAGCCCGTATCTGTTTAGCTCCACTACGTTTTGGTGCAGGAATCAAAGGAAAACTTGCAGAAGCAATGTGTAACGGAACTCCCAGCATCACCACAACAATTGGTATTGAAGGCATGTGTAGTAAAGAATCAGACTGGAATGGATTTGTCACAGACGACCCCAAGAAATTTGCAGAAAATGCCTTGAAATTATATAAAAACCAATCTATCTGGCAACAAGCGCAACAAAAAGGAATAGAAATTATAAACACTCGTTTTCAAAAAGAAAAATTCAATCAAGACTTAATCGATTGTATATGTATAATAAAAGAAAACCTCCAAGAACATCGATCCAAAAATTTTATAGGAGCTATGCTACAACATCACACCCTCAAAAGCACAGAATATATGTCTCGATGGATTGAAGAAAAAAACAAATAGCCCTATAAATTTTGACTAATTAACAAAACGAGCAGTAAAGGGAATTGTTCTCTTTTTAATTTTAAATTAAATCATTAAATTAGATCAGCCTATCCTACCAAATAACATTAATACCAAAGAGACCTAACATACATACATCTAATAACTATATTGAATTATGAAAAAGAAAATATGCATTTGGGGAGGAGGATGGTCTGGGCTTACAGCCGCGTTAGAAGCTAGTGAATCCAGTGATTGTGAAGTACATTTATATGAATCCTCTACTAATTTTGGAGGTAAAGTATCAGGAACGGTTTCTGAAAAAGATAAAATTTCTACCCATGCTATTCGACTAATATCTGAATACTACCCTGCTTTTGCTGATGTATGTAGTAGAATCCCAACGGTTGATAACAAAACGCTTCTGGACAGGTGGTCACCCATTTATTATTTTAATTTTTCATCCACATCCAAAAACAAAGTTCATAAGGTTCATCGAAAAATAAATAAAAGTTTTATTGGGAATATACAATTATTGAGAGCTGCTTTATTTACATTCCGCCTACGCCTAAAAGATATTATAAAAGTAGCAAAAGCCATAAAGGCATTCAGAATTCTTAACGAGGATGAAATTAAAGACCTGGAAGAAAAGCGTGTTTCTATCAAAGAATATTTTGAAAAATATAATCTATCAGACAAAGCAAAGGATTTCTTATTCACATATCTAGGAATTACAGTTGCAGCCAGAGCTGATTCTATGGCAAGTATGGGCATGGATTTAATGTCTAAAATGTTTATTGGAACCCATCGATCGAACCATCTTCAAGAAAATCAGTATATACAATTCAGAAGTTGGGTAATTGATGGCCCCTTAGGAGATAGATTAATCCCTCCATTTATAGCAGAATTACAAAAACGGAATGTCCATTTACATACCAACTCAAGGTTATCCGGGTTCAAAAAAACTCAGGGAGATAAAACAATAGCTAAACTAAATGAACATATAGAGGTTGAGGCTGATGCACATATCCTTGCTTTAAATAATAAAGTTATTGAAAATCTGGGTTTTGGACGCACACATCAACCTCTTAATAACGAATGGTCTATTGGTGTTATTTTCCCTATAACATCTATTCCTAAATCTTTGGAAAAAATCTCTAAAAAATCCGTTACTGCGGTAATGGATTCTGAATGGGCAATAGTTTTTGTCATTTGGTGTAAAGAAAGCGATGGAGGGTTATGGAGTAATGACATCACTTTTCCTAAAGAATATAATTATTTTTTAGAAGTAGTAGCTAGTAGGTTAGATAAAAAGGGAACTACTGATAAAACGTTCTTCGAATGCAACCCTCAAGATGCTCTAAATGAAATTTTGACACAAATCGGAATTCATAAAAATGAAATTCCAGATATAATCTCTAATGCAAAGTTTTGTGACAATCTTGAATATGTAAATGAATCTACAGAAGATAAATTCTCACTGTATGGACCCAAAAACAAGGAGGATTACCGATGGAGATTATATGCTCCCATATATACGGCATCTCCTGAGACACCTCCGCTAGATCAAACGACAAAGTGCAAGCATATCTATCTCTGTGGAGAAGCTGTTAAAACAGAGTACTCCTATATAAAGACTCCGACATTAGAACTAACAAGTGAAACCGCCAAAGCGGTGGTACAAAATATTTTTGATGAATTCTCGATACCTCAAAAAGTTAATCAGGAATATCCTAGCAGGTTTGCTAAAAGACAATCTAACTAAGCATCAACATCATATAGGGAATTAGCGAAGTGATCTTCTCTTCATTTTTTCTAAATAATGTGTCTTCTTAGCTATGTACATTACCTTAGTGACTTCTGCATATACTTTAGAACTTTTGTTTTGAATATTAATTTTCTTTATAAAATCAATCTCATTCTGTTCACTCACTAATTCTTTAATCTCAGTTATTTCTTGTGTTTCTAGCTTAAATATAGCATACACCTTCTCTCTTGCCGGAATTTTATACTTTATCGTAGCTTCTTTATCCCAAACTACATAATCATCACCAAGAATCTGAATCAATTGAATCATTAAAATTGGATCAGTTGCAGAAAACAGACTACCCCCAAAAATAGAACCTGCATAATTTCTATTTTTATAATTTAAAGGAATTTTAATTTTGACAATATGCAGATCTTTTGAAACACTAAGAATCCTCCCAACGGATCTTCGATACATTGGCGAGATATTAAAAGCCCATTTAAAAAACCAAGGGTTTTTAAATTGAGTCTTAATAAAATTTACAAACCATTTCATAATGTGATACTATACTAACGATACTAAACCTGAAGTTACAATTTATTTTAGGAACACGGATTTTTTAAATCAACATAACAAAGAAAGCTTCTCCACTGTTGTGAAGAAGCTTTCTTTTATAATAAATGATCTTTATTAAAGAGCAGCTACATGTTTAGCTAACTTAGACTTCAGGTTAGCAGCTTTATTATCATGGATAATATTACGCTTTGCTAATCTATCGATCATAGAAACTACAGAAGGAAACAATGTTTCAGCCTCTTTCTTATCAGACTCACGTAATTTTTTTATAGCATTACGTGTAGTTTTATGCTGATATTTATTTCTAAGACGCTTTGTCTCTGTACTTCTAATTCTCTTTAATGCTGACTTATGATTTGCCATCTTTACTTTAATTAAATTTTTTACTATCCGTTTGTAGCCCGTAGGGGAATCGAACCCCTCTTACCAGGATGAAAACCTGGCGTCCTAGCCGATAGACGAACGGGCCATTTCCTTTTTAAGGAATTGCAAATCTATAGCTTTCACTTTAAATCTGCAATAATTTTTTCCTACTTAGTAGCCCGTAGGGGAATCGAACCCCTCTTACCAGGATGAAAACCTGGCGTCCTAGCCGATAGACGAACGGGCCATTAGTTGCTTACCTAATTGCGGATGCAAAAATACAACTATTTTTCAATGGCGCAAGTGTTATTTTATTTTTTTTAAAACTTAATATGCCTTTGCGAATAACACTCTCATTTTAGAAGGTTTACCACTATATACACAGCTTCCTTCTTCTTCTGCACCATCAAAAGGAATACAACGTATTGTTGCTTTCGTTATTTCCTTTATTTTTTGCTCTGTTTCTCCAGTACCATCCCAATGTGCTGATATAAAGCCTCCTTTATTTTCTAAAACTTCTTTAAATTCTTCAAAGGAAGCAACCTCAGTTGTATGTTCATCTCTATATCGAGTTGCTTTTTGATGCAAGCTTTCCTGAATTTCAATTAACAAAGAATCAATGACAGCAACTACATTATCTTTCTCTACAAACTCTTTTGTCAGGGTATCCCTGCGAGCAAGTTCTACAGTACCTTTTTCCAGATCTTTAGGTCCTATAGCAATTCGCAATGGAACTCCTTGCAATTCATATTGTGCAAATTTAGCACCAGGCCTATGTGTATCACGATTATCAAACTTTACAGATATCCCTTTAGCTCTTAAATCCTTTACTAACTCATCTGCCACTTCTGCTATTTGATCCAGTTGCTCCTGTCCTTTATAAATTGGCACAATCACTACCTGAATTGGAGCCAGTTTAGGCGGTAAAACCAATCCTTTGTCATCACTATGAGTCATTACCAGAGCCCCCATCAATCGTGTAGATACCCCCCAGGAAGTAGCCCATACATAGTCTTGCTTTCCTTCTTTTGAGGTAAACTTCACATCAAAAGCCTTTGCAAAATTCTGTCCTAAAAAATGAGAAGTTCCTGCCTGCAATGCTTTTCCATCCTGCATTAATGCTTCTATACAATAGGTGTCCTCTGCACCTGCAAACCGTTCGCTTTCTGTTTTTCTCCCTTTGATAACAGGGATAGCCATAAAATCTTCTACAAAATCAGCATATACATTATTCATTTGCTCTGTTTCTGCAATTGCCTCTTGTCTATTTGCATGCGCAGTATGCCCTTCTTGCCATAAAAACTCTGCTGTTCTAAGAAACAGTCGTGTTCTCATCTCCCATCGCACAACATTTGCCCATTGATTAATTAGAATAGGTAAATCTCTATATGATTGAATCCATCCTTTATAAGTACTCCATATAATAGCCTCAGAAGTAGGACGAACAATTAACTCCTCTTCTAATTTTGCTTTTGGATCTACAATTAATTTAGAAGAATCATTGGGATCTGTCTTTAATCTATAATGAGTAACCACCGCACACTCTTTAGCAAAACCTTCTGCGTTTTTTTCTTCAGCTTCAAATAAGCTTTTAGGAACAAAAAGAGGAAAATAAGCATTCTGATGACCTGTTTCCTTAAATTTCCTATCTAATTCTGCCTGCATTTTTTCCCAAATAGCATACCCATAAGGCTTGATCACCATACATCCTCTTACTGCCGAATTCTCAGCTAAATCAGCCTTGACCACCAGTTCATTATACCATTTGGAATAATCTTCACTACGTTTTGTTAGATTTTTACTCATATACTGCTATTTGGCACAAAATTTGTGACTATGTTAAATAAAAAATAGTTAGCGCAAAACTAACTAAATTTGTATTGTTCAACAATAAAATAAGGAGATATGCGACTTAAAAATTATATTCAGAAAAAAAATACTATTGGAGTTTCTCTCATAGCTAGTCTACTTATGTTGACATCTTGTGGCTCCTATGAGTATGTACGTTATGAAGATGGAATCTATGGTGAATCTGGTCGACAAACGAATCAGGAAGCTCCAACTCCTGTTCAAGATGATAATCAGGGATATTATTCCAGTTATTTTGCTGAGAAATCGGCACAATATGACAACATTGCCGAGCAGGGAGAAGTATTTACAGATATTGACTCTTATGCTAGTGATGATTATGTTCAGAATGATTCTACAGATGTAGCTTTTGATTATAATACCGGTCAACCTGCCTGGGGAAGCGATTACGATGAAGTTGCAGTAAATGTTTATAATAATGGATGGAACCAACCTTTTTGGGGCGGTGGATTTTATGACCCATTCTGGGGCGGTGGATTCTATGACCCATTCTGGGGTGGCGGATTCTATGGCAGAGGCTGGGGCGGTGGATTCTATGGTAATGGTTGGGGCTTTGGTTTTGGAGGAGGACCATTTTGGAACAATGCTTATTTTAATGGATTTGGTAGATATGGATTTTACGGAGGCTTTTACTGCCCTCCTTTCAATAACTTTAGAGGTGTAAACAGAGGCTTTGCATATAATAGAGGAAACAGAAATGCATACTTCAATTCCAGAGGTCGTACTGCATCTGTAAATCGATCAGGAAATAGTGGTAACTATAGTAGGTCAAGAAGTAGCGCGTACAATAGCAGATCCAGAACTAGTGCTTATAGCAACAGAAATCGTATCTCTGCCGGCAATAATAGCAGAACCAGATCTTCTAATTATTCCACAAGAAACAGATCTTCTAATAGTGGTAACTATTCCAGATCAGGTTCATCCAGCAGTCGTAGTTCTAGATCTTATGGAAATAGCTCAAGATCTAGTAGTAGTAGATCTAGTTCAGGGAACTATTCTGGTTCAAGAAGCAGAAGCTCTGGGAGTAGCAGTTATAGTAGAAGTAGTGGTGGATCCCGATCCAGTAGTGGAAGTAGCAGATCTTCTTCTCGTAGTAGCAGTAGTAGAGGAAGAGGCTAAAAAAATCATTTTGTTTAATAGAATACACAGTATAATATGAAAAAGTTGTTTTTATTCATAGGTGTCTTATCTATGTCTTTTTTGAGCGCTCAGGATCTTACAGATGCTCTTAGATATAGCCAACAGGATATTTTAGGTACAGCCCGTTACAGAGGAATGAGTGGCGCGTTTGGAGCCCTGGGAGGAGACATTTCTGCCCTACACATTAATCCTGCAGGATCAGCGGTTTTTGCAAATTCTTCTGGATCACTCACACTTTCTAACGCTTCTATTGATAATGAAGCGAGTTATTTTAATGATCTTACAACTACTTCGTCCAGCAATTTTAATTTAAATCAATTAGGAACTGTATTTGTCTATGACAGCTATAATGAAGCTTCATTATTAAATAAAATTTCTTTTGGAGTTACTTATGATCAAACTACAGATAATGTAGATTCTTTTACTGCTTTTGGCAGAAGTACGAATTCTATTGATTCCTATTTTCTTTCAGAAGCGCAAGGGGTTCCGTTAGATCTTATTACGCGGAGATCGGGAGAGAGTAATAGTTCTCTATATAATTTTTTAGGAAACTCTGAGGGATATGGAACTCAACAAGCATTTTTGGGTCACGAATCTCTTCTTATAGAAGCTAATGATCTTAATGACCTTGATAATACTAGTTATTTTTCTAATGTAGCTTCTGGCTCTTTTGATCAGGAATATTATTATGAAAGCACAGGTCTTAACGGTAAATTTTCTGTAAATCTGGGAGCTCAGATTCATAATGATTTCTTCATAGGCGTTAACATTAACTCACATTTTATTAATTACGATAGAACCACAGATTTCTTAGAATTTAACAATAATGCTGGCAGTTATATTAATGAAGTAGTATTTAGTAATACGCTATCCACTATTGGTGCTGGATTTTCTGCTCAAATTGGTATGATTGCAAAGGTATCTGAAATGTTTCGTTTAGGAATCTCCTTAGAGTCACCTACATGGTATTCTATACAAGAGGAAACTACACAGGCTATAGAAACTTTTAGCAATGCGGATGGAGAATTTTTAGTAGCTCCAAATGTCATCAATATCTTTCCAGAATATGAATTAAAAACACCAGCAAAAGCTACAGGTAGTGCTGCTATTCTATTTGGTCAACGCGGGTTGATTAGTATTGATTATTCATACAAGGATTATAGCACTACAGAGTTCAGCTCATTTGAAGGTATTGATTTTTCTAATCAAAATGAAGCAATAACAAACAATCTACAAGGTGCATCGACTATCAAAATTGGAGGAGAATTAAGAAATGGTAACTGGAGTTTTAGAACCGGTGGTAGCTATGTAGAAAGCCCCTATAAAAATGATCAAATATTGAGTGATACGGTAGGATTGTCTTTTGGTATTGGATATAATTTTGGAAAAGCAAGATTTGATGTTGCTTATGATACTTCTTATCAAGAACGTAGCGATCAGTTTTTTCCTAATTCTGGTTTTTCTAATGCGGTAGCAATCGATAGTTACAGGGATAACTTAACTTTTACTTTAGGATTAAATCTTTGATCTAACTAATTTAAATAGACAATACTATCTAATTTTACATATTATTCACCCATTAAAGTCCCTAATTATTAATTTTTCATTTTCAAACTCGATAAGAATACGTTTGGACAATACCCCTTTTGCAGTCAGTTCTTCGGGAATGGAACCAAATGGATTTTCGAGATTAAGATATATCTCATCAACCTGATCATGGTCAAAATCAGAAACCAAAAATTGAGGATGCGATTCTTTTAATTCCTTAATATTTTTATTTCCCTGATAGTAAGGCATATCCAATTGAAATGTTGGATAAATATACCAAGTATCACTGGAACTTAAACGAACCTGAAATTGATAATATGTATGAGCTGCACCATTACCTACAAAAGAAATGACATCTTTTATACCATCATTGTCTATATCCCATAAATCGTGGTAATGATAACTTAAAACAGTTGCTTTTATAGCTGAATCATAAGTTACTATTGCGTATTCTGCATTCGGGATATGTGAGAATTCATCTGTCATAAGTGGGGATTGAGCATTTACAGCAGTAAGTATCAAAATTGATACTATGACAACAAAAGTATTTCTCATAAAAAAGAATTCATTTTTTAATCTTATATGATAATAAAATCATTTATTTAACCGTCCAAAAAAACCAACACTATAAAACCCAGTATGCATCCCGGTTAAAATTCTACAAAACTTTATCTAATCAATGAAAAACTTCCCTTAAATACTCTTCTGGTACGTTCTACATCCCGATCTTCTTGCTCGTTAAATTCTACCCTAAACCAATACTGAGAAGAAGGCATAGGACTTCCATTATAGGTGCCATCCCATCCGGAACCACCCGGAATAATTTGTTTTAATAATTTTCCGTATCGATCAAATATGTATACAATTGCAGCAGTGGGTTGATCTTCTGGGTTTATAATATCCCAGGTATCGTGAAAACTATCTCCATTAGGCGTAAAAAACTTAGGATATCCAAGAATCATAATAATTTCGTCATCCTCTAATTCACTATCAGGGCAATTAGCATATCTTGCTATAATCTGATAATCCCCAGGAGGAACATCCTCAAAAACAGGTGATGATTGATAAGGCAGATATTCAAAAAATCCATTCCCATTATTAAGATCCCTATAAAGACTATACTCAAAATCAGTGAACCCTTCTGACTCCGTAATCGGATCTGTGGTAACCTCTGCAGTTATTGTGTAACTCCCAGAAAACGAAGATTCTGCTATACTATATCCAATCTCATAGGTGATACCAGTCACATCAAGCACTGAAACCTGATCTGGAGAATTAGGCACTTCTGCTCCTGTATTATCAAAACCTTGTAGACGATAGACTCCATTTCCATTTACTTCTAAAAAAGGAAGTGTTTCTCCAGGCAATGGTGTAAATGTATCACTACCTAAATCTGCTCTGGACCATTGAAAATCAACTGCCGCTAATACTTCTGGTGGTCCTGCAGAACCAGGAAATCTTCCTTCTACAGTTATTGGATAAGAACCAGGACCACAGACCGCAATTCTATCTTGTGCGATCCCCGGTTCTAAAACACTGCAGTTTGTAGTACCCGCGCCATCCTCACCTACATTCGTTTGCTCTAATTGGATTACTCCTGCTTCATCAGAAAAATTGGTGATAAGAATAATATAATATTCTTCTGATTGTGCTTCTGGCAGGGTAAATGTCTCGATTTTATTTGTATCATCGTCTAACATGGCTCTGGCATAACTACAATCTACTATGTTTGTATTATCCAAATCGTCAATATAAAAATCCGGTTCATCTGCATTATTAACACATTCTGCCGGACGAATATTATCGCCATCTGCATTAAGATCACATCCTCTTGATAACTGATCACCACAATCAATTATATAAGAAGTAGGAAAAGGTCCCCAAGCAATAAAATCCACGTCCAGTAAGCGCTCTCTGCTATCTCTACGATTATCTCCATCCTCATCCACCCATTGTTTTATATCAAAAACCAACTGACCAGGCTCATCAATTAAAATAAAATACCAAGCAGGATTAGGTGTGGTATTTAAACAACCTACTTCGCCTAGGCCATCAATATCTCCAGTAGTATTAGGAAATGTTAGATCCTCAGAAGCATCTGAACAAAAGGGTTGGGTAGTCTGACAGGCGGTATCAAAATCCTGAGCATAAAAACATGTGTTTTGAAAAAAAATCAAAACAAAAAATAACGAAATTCGAGGCAGTAATTTTGTCATATATTGTATAACGTAAGTTAATCTATTTTCTTATCTGTACTTTAATTTGGACTAATATAGTAAATGAAATCGTATTATGTATAATAGTTATGTAGCTTGTGCCCTGTAAAAAGACAAAACCTTATCTTTGCACCCCATTACCTATCAATTTTTATATGATTTAGCTATAAAATTTGTTATTGGTAATTTTTGGAAAGAAAAAATAGAAAGCTTCTTGTACATAAAGTTACTTTCAAATTTAATAAAAAGAATAAAGGTGGAATATTCATACTATAATGAATACCCATAAAGTGTTATAATTACAAAAATTAAAACTTGTGAAGACAGACAAGGCTATTGAAGCAATTGGTGATAATCATGTATCTACCAGTGCAACAACCCCACTACGAAAAGATGCTTTTATATTAACTGACAAAGAAAAAATTGCATCAATCAGAGAAGATATAAAGCACATTATGGAAACACTGGGACTTGATCTGACAGATGATAGTCTTAAAGGAACTCCACAACGTGTAGCTAAAATGTTTGTAAACGAAATCTTTTCCGGATTACATCCAGAGAGAAAGCCAGATGCTTCTACATTTAGCAATAACTACAAATATGGAGAAATGTTAGTTGAGAAGAATATCACATTATATTCTACTTGTGAACATCATTTACTTCCTATCGTAGGTCGTGCGCATGTTGCTTATATTTCAAATGGCACTGTAGTAGGACTATCAAAAATGAATCGTATCGTGGACTACTATGCTAAAAGACCACAAGTACAAGAGCGATTAACGATGCAGATTGTACAAGATCTTCAGATTGTATTAGGTACTAAAGATGTCGCTTGTGTAATTGATGCAAAGCACTTATGTGTCAATTCCAGAGGAATCCGTGATATAGAAAGCAGTACAGTAACCAGTGAATTTGGTGGAAAATTCAAAGAAAACGCAGTAAGAAGGGAATTTCTTGATTATATTAAATTAGATACTACTTTTTAATTTTATCTTTACATTTGACAACTGGTGCTCTAAATTTCTTAGCATACTAATACCTCTCGATTTATGTTTGCAAGATCTCTTTATTTAATGTTTGAGAGATGGAATTCAAACTCTTTTAAGCAGGTATTGTGTTATACTGAATTGACACAGACACCATTTTACTAATTCTTAGCATTCATTATATTATGGCTGTAGCGCCCTTGCACAAAACTCAGGAACTAAAAATTTACAATTCTATTGCAGGAAAAAAAGAACCTTTCATCCCCATTATTGAGGGTAATATCGGGATGTATGTTTGTGGTCCTACTGTATATAGCAACGTTCACTTAGGAAATTGTCGCACTTTTATTTCTTTTGACTTAATATACAGATATCTAATTCATTTAGGATATAAAGTTCGGTATGTGCGTAATATTACAGACGCTGGTCATCTGGAAAATGATGCAGAAGAAGGTGAAGATAAAGTTGCAAAAAAAGCAAGGCTGGAAGAACTCGAACCTATGGAAATTGTACAGCGATATACACTTGATTTTCATAACATCTTATCAAAATTCAATAACATCCCTCCTAGTATTGAACCTACAGCAACGGGACATATTGTGGAACAAATCGAAATCATTAAAACGATCATTGACAATGGATTTGCGTATCAAGCCAACGGTTCTGTTTATTTTGATGTTAAAAAATTTAATGAAAATAATCAGTATGGTAAGCTAAGCGGTCGCAATCTCGAGGATATGATTGCCAATACAAGAGAATTAGCTGCGCAAAGTGATAAGAAGAACCCACAAGATTTTGCTTTATGGAAAAAAGCAGAACCACAACATATCATGCGTTGGCCTTCTCCATGGAGCGATGGATTTCCCGGATGGCATCTGGAATGCACGGCAATGAGTACTAAATATCTCGGTGAACAATTTGATATTCACGGTGGTGGTATGGATCTAAAGTTTCCACACCATGAATGTGAAATAGCACAAGGAGAGGCAGCTTGTGGAAAAACACCTGTAAATTATTGGATGCATGCCAATATGCTTACCTTAAATGGTAAAAAAATGGCTAAATCTACTGGAAATAGTATATCTCCGGCAGAAATATTCACAGGTAAAAACACAATTCTAAGCAAAGCTTTTGCTCCTTCTGTAACTCGTTTCTTTATGCTACAGGCACATTACAGAAGTGTTCTAGATTTTTCTAACGACGCATTAGAGGCTTCAGAAAAAGGTTTTTATAAGCTTATGGAAGCTATCCAAACGCTAGAAAACCTAAAGACTGATAAGACTACCAGCGGCTTCAATATACAAAACTGGAAACAGGAGTGTTACGATGCAATGAATGATGATTTTAACAGCCCAATTCTAATCGCAAAATTATTTGAAGCTGTAAAATTTATTAACACAGTAAAAGAAGGCAATGCTATAGTATCCACTACTGATCATCAACTACTCACTACAACGATCCACGAGTTTGTTTTTGACGTGCTAGGATTAGTCAATATCAATGAAGCTTCCTCTGACATTAGCGATAAGCTTTCTGGAGCACTAGAGCTACTTATTAAGCTCAGAAAAGAAGCCAGAGCTAACAAAGATTTTGCTACCAGTGATAAAATCAGAGATGAACTACAATCTATTGGTATTCAATTAAAGGATAGTCGTGAAGGCACTAGTTTTACACTCAATTAATTTATTTTGGGCTCAAGATTGACTTTAAAAAAAGTATTGATTTTGCCATTCGTTGGTTTAGTGAAACTGTATCAAAAAATAATTTCACCATTGACTCCTGCCACCTGTCGATATCAACCCACCTGTTCTCATTACACAGTGGAAGCATTAGAAAAACATGGGTTATGGAGAGGAGGATGGCTGGCTATCAAACGTATAGGTAGTTGTCACCCATGGGGAGGTAGTGGGTACGATCCAGTGCCTCGTACTGACGAAATAATGGGGAAGCGAAACAATGAAGAAATGAAACATTAAATCACTGATTAATACCTATATTTACTACCTAAAAAAATAATTTTTCACATGATATTCTCAAAAATTACCTGGAATCCAGTAGAAGGAATAGATCTTGGCTTTTTTATGATCCGGTTTTATAGCTTAATGTTTGTTGTAGCATTTTCTTTGGGTTGGTTTTTAATGAAAAAGATTTATATCCGGGAAAAAATTTCTTTAGAAAAATTAGATTCTGTTTTCATATATGCGGTTGTAGGAACATTATTGGGTGCCAGATTAGGACATGTCATTTTTTATGATTGGGATTATTACAAAAATAATCTTCTCGAAATTTTACTCCCTATCCGATTTAATCCAACGTTTGAATTTATAGGTTTTCAAGGATTAGCAAGTCATGGCGCCGCTATTGCATTTATTATTGCTATGTATTATTACTCTAAAAAAGTACTACATAAGCACCCCTTATGGATTATGGATAGAGTGACTATTCCTGCAGCATTCGGAGGTATATTTGTTAGATTAGGTAATTTCTTTAATTCTGAAATTATTGGTAAAGAATCGGGAGATTCTCCATTTGGTGTGCGATTTGTACGTGAAGGATTGAGTAAGGGAGAAGCCGTTAGAGAAACAGGAATTAAAAATGTAAATGATGCATACGCTGCTATAGTGGACAATCCTCAATTTTCGAATATACTGGAATCCATTCCATATCGTCATCCATCTCAATTGTATGAAGCGTTTGGATATATATTTGTCTCTTTTATACTATTATTTCTCTATTGGAAAACGGACAAACGAAACAATAGAGGTTTTCTATTTGGATGTTACCTAGCTTTAATATTCATTGTTCGCTTTATCGTAGAATATGTTAAGAAAAGTCAGGGAGGATTTGAGGATTCACTAGGAGAAATGCTATCTACAGGTCAATGGTTGAGCATCCCATTTGTATTAGTTGGTGTCTATTTTATCGTAACTGCTAAAAAAGTTACCGAAAAATCATCATAATTGAAGCTTACTTTTTAAAAGATAACTCAGTTTATTGATATCTTAAGTAATTGTATGTATTCAAAAATGATTACTATCTTTTCATTATGATGAAAAGGATCATATGATCATACTTGTATCAAAAAGTAAATGAGTATAACTTTTCTAGAATAAAATTACTGTAATTATTGCTCTAAAAGATGAGGCAGACTTTAGTAAAGTCTGCCTCATCTTTTTTAAGCTTTAGTATTGTTTTTTTAGAACTTAGAATACCTCTCCAGAATCCGTTAGCTTCTCAGTATTAGCAACTAACTGAAGTTCATCAACAATTTTCTGAATATCACCATTGATAATATTACTTAAATCGTATAAGGTTAAACCAATACGATGGTCTGTAACGCGACCTTGCGAATAATTGTAGGTTCTTATTTTTGCAGAGCGGTCTCCAGAAGAAACCATACTTTTACGTTTTTCAGAATCAGCTGCTTGCTTTTTTTCTAATTCTATATCATATAAGCGAGAGCGCAATACTTTAAGCGCTTTTTCTAAGTTTTTATGAGAAGATTTCTGATCTTGACAACTTACAATCATTCCTGTGGGTTCATGATGCAGTTTTATGGCAGAGTAGGTTGTATTTACGGATTGCCCACCTGGCCCTGTAGAAGTAGTACGCTCGATACGCACCTCGGTCATATCTAATTCTACATCAAATTCTTCTGCCTCTGGCAAAACAATTACTGTAGCCGCGCTGGTATGTACACGTCCCTGAGTTTCGGTCTGAGGAACACGTTGCACACGATGCACACCAGCTTCAAACTTTAAAGTACCATATACATCTTCTCCATTAACCTCAAAAATAATTTCTTTATATCCACCACTGGTTCCTTCATTAAGATCTACTACACTAGTACTCCAACCTCTACCTTCACAATATTTTGTATACATACGAAACAAATCTCCTGCAAAAATACTGGCCTCATCCCCTCCTGTTCCCGCTCTAATCTCCATCACACAATTCTTTGCGTCTTCCGGATCTTTTGGCACTAACATAAATCGTATTTTTTCCTCTAACTTAGGTAATTCTTCTTTAGCTTCCTCCAATTGCATTTTTGCCATTTCCACCATCTCCTCATCGCTGCCATCGGCTATGATCTCCTCTGCTTCTTTAAGATTATCTGTAAGTTCGATATAAATCTCTCTCTCATCCATCATCGCTTTGAGATCCTTATACTCCTTATTAAGTTGTACGTATCTTTTTTGATCCGAAATTATATCAGGCTGAATGATCAAATCAGTTACTTCATCAAACCGTTGCTTTACAATATTTAATTTATCAATCATAGTGCTATCTGTCCTATCCGTGTAGTCTACAAAAGTACACTTTTTTGTCAAAAAAACAGCAATGGACCTTTTCAACTTCTTATAAAAAACACACCTTTTATAAGAGACCTATTTAAAGACATTTACAAATTAAAATATATTCATCCTACAATTTCCATGTTTAATTATTGTTATTTTTTCAAAAATTTTATTAACCTTAACTTAATCACTTACAATACTTTGTACCTTTATTTTGAGTAAATTTCAGCCATCAATTGAAAACAAATAGTTCAACATTTTGTTGTACATCTTTATCAAATGACTAAAATTCTTAAAATATGTGTTTTTCTGGTTTTTATTGGAAGAGCCTATCAGTATCTTTTTTTTGATGCACCTTTTCGTGCATTTTTATGGGATGAGAGTTTACTACAAGACATTATAGAGAACATATTCAACACCCCCTGGAATGAATATGTGACTAATCCTACCGTTAATATCTGGATTCAACGTATCATCCAATGTAATGGATTACTCTTTTTATTCTCAGCAATTTCCAGCCTCGCTATACATCATAAAAACATAAAATTCCTCAAACTTCCTATTTTCATTTCTGGGGTTCTACTAATCCTGCTTTCTCTACTTTCTGCTAAAGAAAAATTTTATCATTATGGACAATTCTTTGAACATGCTATACAATTTGGGATTCCGTTTGTTTTACTTTTTGCCATTAAAAAAGAAAATACTATTAAAAAAGTAAGCTTTGTATTAAAAATATTAGTAGCCACTACCTTTACATCTCACGGTCTATATGCGCTAGGGTACTACCCAGTACCAGGAACTTTTATAGATATGACAATTAATTCTATTGGAGTTACAGAAGATAACGCTGTACTATTACTATATATAGTGGGTATACTTGATATTGTCCTTTCTATCTTAATCTTTGTTCCCAAAATAGCCAAATATGCTTTAATTTATGCCTGCTTCTGGGGCTTGATTACCGCCTCAGCGAGAGTTATTGCTAATTTTAACGTAGACTTTATTGATTCATCTTTGCATCAATCACTCTATTTGGTAGTTTATAGAATACCACATGGGGTCATCCCGCTACTAATTTATTATTTGGATTACGTGTACAAATCTTTTAAAAAAGGTAGCGCTCTACATCCCATAACTGATCCATTGAACAATCCACTATTAAAAAGATCACAATAAATATCAAATAAATTTATGACTTTAAAATTCAAAAACTATTAAAAAAATTACCCAATGAAACACACAACACACACTATCCTTGTTTTATTTTTTACCTGTATTTTTTCAATAAGTTACGGTAATACAGATAAGTACCGACTCATTATTAATACCGATCCCGCTACCACCATTACCATTGGTTGGAATCAAATCACAGGAACTAATCCAATCTTATACTATGGTACTACCGATTTTGGAACTGACTATATCCAATATGAAAATTCTAAAACTGTGGATCGTTCTGTTTCTTATCGCGGAATGGAAAATCAATTTGCACGCTTAACGGACTTACTGCCAAATACTGCGTATTACTTTGTAATTCACGATAGTGAAGGTGAAAGTGAACGCTTTTGGTTTAAAACAGCACCTAATGATCAAAGCAGACTCTCTTTCATAGCAGGTGGTGACTCTAGAAACAATAGAACTCCCAGACAACAAGCTAATTTATTAGTTTCCAAATTAAAGCCACATGCAGTATTATTTGGTGGAGATATGACAGATGATGATAGTGATAGTGAATGGCAAAATTGGTTTGATGATTGGCAATTAACCACTGCTACAGATGGACGCATGTTCCCTATTGTAGCAACACGAGGTAATCATGAAGGGGCAACTGTTATCTATAATCTATTTGACACCCCTACTGATGATTCGTATTATGCAGTAACCTTTGGAAATAATCTTTTTCGAACATACACATTGAATAGTGAAATTTCAGTATCTGGAAACCAATTAACCTGGTTAGAAAATGATTTAACAGCTAATGCATCTGTGCGATGGAAAGCAGCTCAATATCATAAACCTATGCGACCTCATACGGCTAGTAAATCTGAGGGCAACTCACAATATAACGCCTGGGCTGAACTTTTTTATGAGGAAGGTGTGCGTTTAGTAGTTGATTGCGATTCGCATATGGTAAAGACCACATGGCCAGTACAACCCTCATCTGCTTCAGGAAATGACGAAGGGTTCATAAGAGATGATATAAACGGTACTGTCTATACAGGAGAGGGGTGCTGGGGAGCTCCACTAAGATCTAATGATGATGATAAAGAATGGACACGTAACTCAGGATCATTTAATCAATTTAAATTAATTTTTGTAGAGACTTCCAAAATAGAATTACGAACAATTGCAGTAGATAATGCTGCCGATGTCGCATCTGTAACCAATGAAGATCCATTTACATTACCAGCTAATCTGGATGTGTGGAATCCATCTGAAGGTGATGTAATCACAATTCTACCTGGCACTGAAATTGTTGCTCCAGAAATTAATTTTGAATCAGGCACACCCACAGAGTATCAAGAAGCTGGTGAAATTACACTTACTATTGATGTCATCAGCGAAGGAAACGGAATTGCTACCATTGATTTTTATGTTAATGATGTATTGAGAGAAACAGACACTGATTCTCCGTATAGTTTAACAGACTCCTATGCTAGCGGCTCATATAAGATAGAAGCCATCGCAACCACTACAGATAATCAAATTGACGCAACTACATTATATATTAGTGTTGGAGATTATTCTTTTTCTGAATCTATAGCTATCGCTGAAGGTAATGATGATATTGAAGAAACTGAAACAGGTGTAGTATATTTTGATAGTAGTGATTTAGAAATGACATATGATAGTTACGACTATATCTCAGACATTGAAAATGGATTTCAGAAAATAGGGTTACGTTTCCAAAATGTGAACATACCTCAAGGAGCCACCATTGATAATGCTTATATTCAGTTTAGATCTGATGAAGACAATACAGATGCGGCAGCACTTTTAATCACCGTAGAAGACAGTAACAATTCAGCTCCTTTTGAAAACAGCAGTAGCGCTAATATCTCTGGTAGAGATAAAATGGAAACTACAGTAGCTTGGAATCCTGATTCGTGGACTGATTCTGGTTTAACAGGTATAGAACAACAAACATCAGACATTAAAGAACTATTACAATTAATAATAGATAAAAATGACTGGACTCCGGGAAACAGTATGGCTTTTATGATCGAAGGTACAGGAGTTAGTTTAACAAGTACGGATGCTAAGCGTGTGGGAGATTCTTATGATTCTAGTCCTGAATACGCTCCCAGTTTAGTTTATACATACACGTATAGTCCAAAAACACTGAGTATAAACAATACTAATGTAAAATCAAACTTTGAGATTTATCCCAATCCTTTTGATATGACATTACATATTAATATTCCAGAAGGATTTACTAATTTTGATGTAGCCATTTATAATGTTCGTGGTAAGATGGTCTACAATCAACATCTTTTATCAACGAATGAAAATGATACTGCAATTAAGATTCAACCGGGTATCCAAGCATCTGGAATTTATTTTGTAAAAATCTACTCAGATAAAGGAACAGTACTAGCAACACAAAGAGTCATTAAACACTAAAAGTTTATCATAAGAAAGCACCTCTGAAAATTAAATTCCAGAGGTGCTTTTGCGTTTAACAAAATTAGTATAAGTGTTTAAAAGTACTAATTAAACTTTTGCAGTTTTAACAGTTTTCACAATTCTTGCTGCAATTTTATATGGATCACCATTAGATGCAGGACGACGATCTTCTAACCATCCTTTCCATCCTTTCTCTACGGTAATAATTGGGATTCTAATAGAAGCTCCTCTATCAGATACTCCATAACTGAAATCATTGATAGAAGCAGTTTCGTGATCTCCTGTTAATCGCTGATCATTATATTGTCCATACACAGCAATGTGTTCTTTTGTAACGGGTCTGAATGCTTCACATATAGTTTCATATACCTCTTTAGAACCACAAGTTCTAAGTGTTGTATTAGAAAAGTTAGCATGCATTCCTGAACCATTCCAATCCCCTTTTATAGGTTTTGGGTGATATTCTATATAGAATCCATATTTTTCTGTAAGACGATCTAATAGATAACGTGCTATCCAAATTTCATCACCTGCTTTTTTAGCTCCTTTAGCAAACAATTGGAATTCCCATTGTCCGCTTGCAACCTCTTGATTAATTCCTTCAAAATTAAGTCCGGCATCAATACAAAGATCTGCATGTTCTTCTACAAAATCTCTACCGTGTGTATTTTTTCCTCCTACAGAGCAATAGTACATACCTTGTGGTCCAGGGTACCCTCCTAAAGGAAATCCAAGAGGCAACTCTGTCCTTTTGTCCATTATAAAGTATTCTTGCTCAAAACCAAACCAAAAATCATTATCATCATCATCGATGGTAGCTCTTGCATTAGACACATGCGGTGTTCCGTCAGCATTTAAAACCTCGGTCATTACCAAAAATGCATCTCTCCTTGTTGGATCCGGATAAATAGCAACTGGCTTTAAAAGACAATCAGAAGATCCTCCTTCAGCTTGCTTTGTTGAACTCCCATCAAATGACCAAACCGGACAATCTTCTAGTTTTCCTCCAAAATCTTCTTCTACTTTTGTTTTACTTCTTAGATTGGAAGTTGGAGTATACCCATCTAACCAAATATATTCTAATTTAGTTTTACTCATAATTAATACGTTATAATTTTGAACTCTTAATTTCCCAAAAATAATTTTAATTTATGATATCAAAAAAAAACAAGGGGTTAAAAACAGTTTTTAGTCAAATTTTTGCGAAGTACCTACTTTTTAACAGGGTATTTTTACTTTTTTTTAATTTTTAAAGTACTTAACCCTATTATCAACAAAAAAAACTTCTAGTATATTTGCATTAAAATTAATGAGTTTATGTCCACAATTAGATTCCAAGCGTTAAAAGAAGCCTTAAACCGAAATGTAATTAAGGTTACAGAAACGCAACGAAGATCAACACTTTTTGGAAGTAATGTTTTTAATCATGACACGATGCTTCAATATCTTACTAAGGATGCATACGTAAGTGTTCTTGATGCTATTGAAAATGGTTCTAAAATTAACCGAAAAATTGCTGATCAAATTGCTTCAGCCATGAAGGAATGGGCATTATCAAAAGGAGTAACTCACTATACACACTGGTTTCAACCATTGACTGGTGCCACCGCAGAAAAGCACGATGCCTTTTTTGAAACCATCGGAAATGATCGAGGAATGGAAAAATTTGGTGGAGATCAATTAGTACAACAAGAACCCGATGCCTCTTCTTTTCCACATGGAGGCATTAGAAATACTTTTGAGGCACGAGGATATACAGCCTGGGATCCAACTTCTCCAGCTTTTATTTATGGTACTACTTTGTGTATTCCCACTGTATTTGTAGCCTATACAGGAGAAGCCTTAGATTATAAAACTCCTTTACTAAGAGCATTACACGCAGTAGATACCTCAGCCACAGCGGTTGCTAAATATTTTGATAAAAATGTTAAAAAAGTAAATGCTTCTCTGGGGTGGGAACAAGAGTATTTCTTAATTGACAGAGCATTAGTGAACTCCAGACCAGATCTGGTTATTACGGGTAGAACTTTACTAGGTCATTCTCCTGCAAAAGGGCAGCAACTTGACGATCATTATTTTGGTAGTATTCCTCAAAGAGCATTATCTTTTATGATGGACCTAGAAAAAGAATGTATGTTATTAGGGATTCCTGTAAAAACCAGGCATAATGAAGTAGCTCCCAATCAATTTGAGCTAGCACCTATACATGAGGAGACTAATCTTGCTGTTGATCATAATGCTTTATTAATGGATGTAATGGAAAAAATTGCTTCACGACATCATCTAAAAGTATTATTGCACGAAAAACCATTTGAAGGAGTTAATGGATCTGGCAAACACAATAACTGGTCACTAGCTACCAGTACTGGAGTCAATCTCTTGAGCCCAGGTAAAACGCCAATGAGTAATCTCCAATTCTTAACATTCTTTATTAATACAATCAAAGCAATTAATGAAAACGAAGAATTAATGCGCGCTGGTATTGCTTCTGCCAGTAATGATCATCGATTAGGTGCTAATGAGGCTCCTCCAGCAATTATGTCTGTATTTATAGGGAGGCAACTTACAGAAGTACTTAGAGAACTGGAAGGTGTTACTGATGGGAAACTATCTCCAGAAGAAAAAACGGATCTTAAATTGAATGTTGTGGGTAAAATACCCGAAATATTACTGGATAATACTGATCGTAACAGAACTTCTCCTTTTGCATTTACAGGAAACAAATTTGAGTTTAGAGCCGTGGGTTCTAAAGCCAATTGTGCTAATCCTATGACCATTCTAAATACTATTGTTGCTAAACAACTCAAAGAGTTTAAAATAGAAGTTGATCAATTGATTGATAAAAAAAGTCTTAAGAAAGATGAAGCAATTTTTAATATATTAAGAGAATATATCAAAAAATCAAAAAATATTCTTTTTGACGGAAACGGCTATGGTATTGAATGGGAAAAAGAAGCTAAAAAAAGAGGTCTAAGCAATAATAGAACTACTCCGGAGGCATTAAAAGCAAAAATCTCTAAAAAATCATTGGATCTTTTTAGCGAAATGAATGTAATGAATGAAACAGAATGTACCTCGCGATATGAAATAGAAATTGAAGAATATGTAATTAGGATTCAGATAGAAGGACGTGTACTCGGAGATATTGCCAGAAATCATGTAATCCCTACTGCTATTAAGTATCAGAATATGATGATTAATAATGTTACCGGATTAAAAAATCTTTATGGTACCGGTTTCAAGAAATATGCTAAAGAACAAATGGAAATCATAGAAAGCATTTCTAGACATATTGGTGATATCAATACTTACATCAATAAAATGATCGAAGAGCGTAAGAAAGCTGAGACTTTATCAATAGAGAAAAAAGCCAGTAATTATTGTAATAAAGTAAAGCCATTATTTGCTGATATAAGATATAACTGTGATGCTTTAGAACTATTAATTGATGATGAGTTATGGCCACTTACTAAATATAGAGAACTACTTTTTACCCGATAAGGTAAGAATTCACTTACTAAAACATTAACTGTCATTTTTTTAACAAAATAATAACATTTTTCAAACCAAAGCAGCAACTGCAAGAATCGTAAATATTACGGTTTTTCCGCAGTGTATTTTATCGAATCCCCATAAATACAGCAAAAACACCTTCTATAATTCATTAAATTTACCTCATCAATATACAATTGGTATCTACCCTAGAGATTTTTTCCCCAAAAAATTAAGATATTGTTAAAATAGTCTGGCACTGTATTGTGTTGTAAAGACTTTTAAAATTCTTTGAAATCAAAATTATTAATCAATTTTTTAATAGATATTCATATGAAAAAAGTAATTTTCACACTAGCAACTTTATTAAGTGCAGCGACTATCGTTGCACAATCAAACATCAGTAATGTAGAGCAATCAGGAGATGCCAATGCAGCTAATGTCACTCAGGTAGGATTAGAAAATTCTTCTACTGCTGTTCAATCAGGATCAGGAAACAATGCAGAAATTATAGAAGGAAGTGCTTCATTCGCTTCTAGAAATGGAATTGTAGAAGTAACTCAAACCGGAGACAAAAACATCGCGTTTGCTCAACACGAGGAAGATAGAAATGCTGTCTATCAAACTCAGGTTGGAGATGGAAATAATGCTTCTGCCACTCAGAATTTACTTAATTTTGGTGGGGATAATATAGCTGAGCAAATCCAGGAAGGAAATAACAATGTAGCCATTATCTCTCAGGAAGGATCAGGATTTTTTGGGGATGGAATTTTAAATAACGCTGGACAATATCAGTTAGGTGACGGAAATACTGCATCTACGTCCCAAGGAGGTGAAGAAAATTTTAGTTTATTATTTCAGACAGGTAACTTCAACGCAGGAACTATGGCACAAGTGGGTGATCTTAATCTTTCTGTACAAGATCAAGCAGGAGATTCTAATATGGCAGAAGGTGAACAATGGGGAGCTAATAATACCTTATTCCAAACACAAATAGGTAATGGAAATACAGCTATTTCTTTACAAGGTAGCTCTTTCTTTGATTCTACTGAAGGATTTGTAGATCAATACCAAGCTGGTGAAGAAAACTTAGCATACGCGCAACACGAGGAAGCAAACAACACGATTATACAAACTCAATTAGGTGATGGTAATCAAGCTGGAGCAACTCAAAATTTACTGTACTTTGGAGGAAACAATTATACAGAACAATATCAAGAAGGAAATGGTAATCTTGCATCATCAGAACAAGAGGGTGACACGGGTATATTTGCAGAAAATAACGTAGTATTACAAGGACAGATAGGAAATGATAATGTAGCTGTAAGCTCGCAATATGGGGCTAGTAATGTCAGTGATATTTTTCAAGTAGGTGATGCGAATACAGCAGAAGACACTCAGTTTGGAACAGCTAACACTACTTTTGTCACTCAAACAGGAATGTCTCATAACAGCATAATTTTTCAAAGCGGAAATGGAAATGCTGCGATTGTCACTCAGAATAATTAGAATGAACGCATAAATAATAATACTCATAAAGAGTTATATCAAATTTGTTTTTTTGATATAACTCTTTTAATGCTTGTAAAACTGTTGATTGATGCAAAAAAATAACTCATACTATAGCATACTTTGTTGCTTATTTATTTTTGGAACTACGTTTTCTCAAATCACAGAAGATGAAAGATCGGTAACTTCAGAAATTCAGGAAAAGTTAATTACATTATCTCAGTTAGAAAACAACATCACTCAGATTAAAAGAGAAAATACTCCTTCAGAAATGAGTACCATTTTTATACAGCAGACAGGCGTCAATAATGTCACTTACTCTTCAATAACATCTCAATCATCAAACATCAGTATTCAACAAAACGGCGAACAGAACTTAATTGATATTAATGAAACGGCTAAGGGTATAGAAAAAATAATCATTCAGAGTGGCAATTACAATACTGTAACTGACTTCTCTTTTAACCCTGATGTATCTACAAATCTAGAACTTATACAAGAAGGAAATAATCTCTATTTTGAAAGATTTGGTAATAATGAATTATCAAAAAATTTACAATTCAAAATGACAGGAAGTAATCGCTCTATTATCATCAGAAGTTTTTAAGTTATGAAATTGGTATTGGCTATCTGTTTTATATGTATTTCATCATTCACTCAAAGTCAGACAACTAATACAGAGATCATTGCTAAACTTAAGACCTCCACTATAGATGATATTACCGTAATCACTGCAGAAGCTATTAATGAAACAGAAGTTTACAAGAGTTTGAAATACACTCTTTCGGTATTCAGAACAGATGAGAATGGTGATATGGTAAAGAATAATCAGGAAGACCGATTCACATTAGAAGCAAACGAACAGAAAAGCCTTACATCTGTTTCTGTGGCAATTGATGAAAGTGATAAAATTGTCATTCTATTATTAATTTATGAAGAAGACAGTATTATCAGTAAAGATCGTATTGCTTTTAATGAAATTGAAAAAGAGAACCCGTTGCAAGAGGAAAACACAACTAGTGATGGGATAGAATTAAGAGGCATTGTGATTGAAGAAACAAAAACAAAACCCGGGAAAGATTTTTATGAATTCTTTTATAATTCTTATACACTTAATAGGATTAATGGAAATAAAATAGTAGGTGTGTATGAGCAACTTAGTTTTGGAAGAAGTACTATCATACAAGTAAAAATAGAAGATCAGCTTATTATCGAATTTCTGGGAAAACCAGATCAGGAATATCTCGAACAGATGTCTAAAACAGCTATTCGTAAAGTGTATGCGTATTTTAAAAATCTTAAGAACCAAAAAAATGATATTTTTCAGTATTAAAATTTTACATATAATATGAGATCAATAGTTACAATTATACTTTTTGTCTTTATGAGTTACAGTGTTAGCTATGGGCAAGATTTAGTATACCAACCAAAAAATCCTGCTTTTGGAGGTGACACTTTTAATTATCAATGGTTACTAAGTTCTGCCGAGGCTCAAAACACTTTTACTGAGGATTTTGATTCAAATCTTGATGACCGCACTGACCTGGAAAGGTTTACCGAAAGCCTAAACAGTCAGTTATTAAGTCAGATCTCCAGAACATTATTTACAGAACAATTCGGAGATGGTGAACTTACAGAAGGTACCTTTAGTTTCGGCACCTTATTTATAGAGATTTTTCCATCAGGAGAAGGTCTAGTTATTGATATTTTAGACACTAGTACTGGAGATCAATCCCAAATAATAATTCCTAATTAATTTTTAATGCGTCATACGGTTTATCAAGGTATCCTATTATTTTCTTTTACATTATTATTATCAGGATGCGGTACATATTTTAATCAGCCCATTACCATAGAACAAGCACGAATTGGAGAAGAAACTAAATCCACAAAGATCTTACAAAACTTCCCTCCTCCTGTAGAACCCGTGGTGGTTGGAGTATATAAATTCAGAGATCAAACAGGTCAATATAAACCCACAGAATCAGGAAGCACCTTTAGTACCGCGGTGACACAGGGAGCTACCACCATATTAATAAAAGCACTAGAAGATTCTAAGTGGTTTGTACCCATTGAGCGGGAGAACTTAAGTAATTTATTAAATGAACGAAACATCATACGTTCAACACGAAAAGAATACAGAAAGACCAATAATACAAATGAACCTCAGTTACCACCTTTATTATACGCAGGTATTATTCTGGAAGGAGGCATTGTATCTTATGATTCTAATATAATAACAGGAGGATTGGGTGCAAGGTATTTTGGTGTTGGAGGGTCTACACAATACAGACAAGATAGAATCACTGTATATTTACGTGCCGTCTCAACATCCAGTGGTAAAATTCTCAAAACGGTATATGTCTCCAAAACTATTCTATCTCAAGCACTGGATGCAAGTTTTTTTAGATATGTTAAATTTAGTCGATTGTTAGAAGCAGAAACCGGTTTTACTAAAAATGAACCTGGTCAAATTGCTATTTCTGATGCAATTGAAAAAGCAGTAGCCTCATTAATCGTAGAAGGAATAGAAGATAAGTTATGGAGTGCTAAAGCAGCGCCAGAAGAGGTTACCGCATTAGTAGATACATATAATTCTGAAAAAAATGAAGCTCAGAATACTGGGTTATATGAACGTTATTTTAAAGAAAGACGAGGAAAATTTGGAGTTTTTGCTCATGGAGGCACTGCACTTATCAGCGGTGACTATACAAATGCAGATGTATCTTATTTTGCAAAAATGGGAGCTAAATGGTATTTGAATCCATACCTAAACGCCGATATAAGCTTAAGTAAATTCGAACTCACTAATTCTGAAGCATTCTCTGAAGGTTTTAATGCAGTGGATGTTAATGCAGAGTTAACTTTATTGCCTTTTGAAAAATTAACACCCTTCTTTTTTGGAGGTGTTGGAACTGCAAATACGGATGACTTCAAAAATTCATTTTTTAAGTTCCAATATGGAGGAGGCATAGAATACCTTTTGTCTGATCAACTGGGTATTTCTTTAAATGCTACACATAATCTCGTTATCGATGACGAGCTGGACGGAGTTGCCCAAGGAAAAAGAGATGATCAATATTTTAATTTTTCATTGGGACTGAACTGGTATTTTAAAAATCCTATCAAAATGGATAAAAAACTCAGAAAACAACAACATCAAGAAGAGCAAGAAATTAAAAAATTGCGGAAAAGAAACCGAGCGGTCATAGAAAATGACAACATCCCAAAAAATTGAGACCTAAAAAATTCTCGCAAAAATGAAGAAACATATTATAAAAACATTCATATATATTATCACTACTATTTTTAGTATAGCATGTAGTGAGGACACTATTGATTTAGAAGGTTTAGGTAGTATAAAAGGTACAGTAGTATCAGACGGATCAAATGAACCATTGCCAAATGTTAAAATAGCAACTAATCCTCCTACAAGTACTGTGTTTACCGATGACAATGGTGCGTATATTCTGAATAATGTTCCTGTAGGCGACTATTCTCTTTCTGCACAACAAGAAGGCTTATTAGCGCAATTTGAAGCAGTTTCTGTACTTGCTGATAAAGAAATAGAGATTGTTTTTGAAATGGAAGTCGAAACGGCAGGGAACAGACCACCTGAAGCTGCTATTCTCCTGTCACCATCAGACAATGCTATTGACCAACTTATAGATATAGACCTTATCTGGACAGGAAGTAGTGATCCCGACAATGATGATCTCACATATACTATCAATCTCAGAAATGATAAGAATACAACTGTCGAAATTTTTGAAAATATAGTTGATACCACCTTTACATTGAATAATTTATCCTATAATGTAACCTATACATGGCAGGTTAGCAGCTCTGATGGTATTAATAACGCTGTTAATAGTACACCTTTTGTTTTTGAGACAGTAAGCCCTCCTAACAACAGAATTATTTTTGCACGATCTGTAGAAGGGAATAGTGTTCTGTATTCTGCTGATGAGGATGGGACAACAGAAATCAAACTTACTTCTACAGCTAAAAACAGTTTTAGACCAAGAAGGAATACTAATACTGGTAAAATTGCATTTTTACAATCTACAGGAGGACAAACTCATCTGTTTACCATGAATCAAGATGGTTCTGAAATTGCACAAGTAACTTCTTCTGTTTCTGTAGCTGGTTTTAATCTGGAAGAAATTGATTTTTGCTGGGCAGAAAATGGCGCAAAATTAATATTCCCTAATCAAGACAAATTATATAGTATCAATACGGATGGTAGTGGTCTTTCTTTATTATACCAAACAACAACAGGTAATTTAATTACAGAGGTTGACAAAAATGAGAATAGCAGTACTTTAATATTAAAAACAAATGATCTTAACGGTTATAATGTAGAAATCTTCACTATTAACACTTCTGGAGTGGTAATAGAAACTGTTTTATCCGGTGTCTCCGGAGCTGCTGGTAGCATTAATCTCTCTGTAGATGGTGGTAAATTACTATACTCTTATGATGTTTCTGGTTTTGAGAATAGTACTTATAGACAACTAGATACACATCTATTTGTATATTCTTTTAGCGACAGTTCGAGATTAGATCTCTCCACAGAAAAACCTGCTGGTACTAATGATCTCGATGCTCGTTTTTCACCCAACGAGGCTGGGGTTATTTTTTCTAATACGTCAAATGATGGTATTTCTCAAAAAAATATACAAACACAATCGTTAACAGAACCTAGTACCAGAGAAATTGTAATAGAAAATGCCTCCATGGCAGATTGGGAATAAGATAATTCTGAATTCTGAATTCTGAGTTCTGAAATTGGATTATATTTGTTGCTTATTACCACCTATAATAATAGAATAATGAGTCAAGAAATCAGTAAACGCTATGCTCAGCGTGGAGTTTCTGCATCTAAAGAAGATGTACACAGTGCCATCAAAAATATAGACAAAGGACTTTTTCCTAAAGCTTTTTGCAAAATTGTACCTGATTACCTTACTGGTGATCCTGAGTATTGCTTAATTATGCATGCTGATGGTGCAGGAACAAAATCCTCTCTGGCCTATATGTATTGGAAAGAGACTGGAGATATTTCTGTTTGGAAAGGCATTGCTCAGGATGCACTTATTATGAATATTGATGATTTATTATGTATTGGAGCTACTGATAATATCATGTTATCTTCTACCATAGGACGTAATAAAAACGTAATCCCTGGCGAAGTGATTTCTGCTATTATTAATGGGACTGAAGAGCTACTCTCAGAGTTAAAAAGTTTTGGGGTAACCATTCATTCTACAGGAGGCGAGACCGCCGATGTTGGCGATTTGGTACGAACTATTATTGTTGATTCTACTGTGACCGCCAGAATGAAGCGTAGTGAAGTCATTGATAATGCCAATATAAAAGCAGGAGATGTGATCGTAGGCTTAGCATCCTTTGGTCAGGCAAGCTATGAAACATCATACAATGGTGGTATGGGTAGTAATGGTCTTACTTCTGCAAGACACGATGTATTTAGTAAAATTCTCGCAGAAAAATATCCAGAAAGTTTTGATGCTGCAGTACCATCAGAACTAGTATACTCTGGTAAAACTAAATTGACTGACCCTGTAAAAGATGCACCTATTGATGCAGGAAAACTAGTTTTATCACCTACAAGAACATATGCCCCAATTATAAAGAAAATATTATCTCAGTTTGATAGTAAAACGATTCATGGTATGGTGCATTGTAGTGGTGGAGCACAGACTAAAATTTTACATTTTATTGATCAGTTACATATTATTAAAGATAATTTATTTGATGTCCCTCCATTGTTTAAATTGATTCAGGAAAACTCTGGTACTGATTGGAAAGAAATGTATCAGGTATTTAATATGGGACATCGTATGGAATTATATGTTTCTCCCGAGGTAGCAAATGACATCATTGAGATTTCTAAAAGTTTTGATGTAGACGCTCAGATTATAGGTAAGGTAGAGGCCTCAGAGGATAAGAAACTTACTATTATTTCTGAGTTTGGTACTTTTATATATTAAGCTAATTTCTTAACTACTATACCAACTGAAAACTAAGAGTCTTTTCTAACAGCCTTTAATCGTCTGTTTTGTAAAAATTACTTTAGTTTTTCTGAATATTTTTCTCTTAGCATTAATAATTTAGGATGAATATAACTTTTACAAAAAGGTCTTTCGGGATTCGTTTTATAATAATCTAAAAGTTCAGGTCTTGAAGATTTAAATGTTTTAAATGGAAGCACTTGCGTGAGTATCTTCTTATCAAAATCACGCTGTAATTCTTGAAGAATTTCTTTACTCTGCTGTCTTTGATCTTCATAAAAAAAATACACAGCACTTCTGTATCGCTTTCTTAACTTATGATTTGTAGTACTTTGATGGGTATACAAATGAATTTCAATAAGATCTTTTAATACTATGATACTGGGTTCATAATGTATAATAACTGCCTCAGAAAATGATATGTTTTCATCAATACTGCTAATATACCCCTGCTCTACTGTGAGAACTCCATGTAATGATTGAAAAACTGCCTCTGTACACCAATGGCATCCCCCTCCTAATCCTAACTTGTAAATACCCATTACAATCCAAGCTGTTCTTTGAACTTTATAGATTGTCTTCTTGATATTTCTATTTCTAAATTAGATTCTAACTCAACTTTTAGTTTTCCATTGAACCACGGAGTAACTTTTTTAATAGCGTTCAGGTTAATGATTTGCTGCCTGTTAACTCTAAAAAATGTTTTGGAAGGTAATTTTCCTTCTATTTGATTCAGTGACTTATAAATTAAAGGTTGATTTGTATCAAAATATACTCTGGTATAATTTCCTACGATTTCAAAAAGTTTAATTTTCGCAATAGTGACTAACCAGCATTTTTCATCCTCTTTTATAAAAATCTGACTGGTCTCTGATAGTTTTTCTTCTGATTCTGCTACTTTTTTCTGTGCAATTTCTTTTTCTATTTTCTCTATTGTTTTAGAAAATCGTTCCTGAGGTATTGGTTTTAAAAGGTAATCAAATGCATTGTATTCAAAAGACTTAATGGCATATTCATCATAGGCTGTGGTAAAAACTACCAGAGGCGTTTCGTCTAATAACTCTAATAAATCAAACCCATTTTTTTCTGGCATATTAATATCCAGAAATAGAATATCAGGGCGTGTTTTTTTAATTAATTCAACACCCTTGTCCACATTCTCTGCTTCGCCGATCATCTCTATAGTAGGATGGGCTTTAAGTAATTCTTTTAATTCATTACGTGCTAAACGTGAATCTTCTACAATGACCGCTGTGTTAGTTTTCATATATAGGTATTTTAAGTGAAGCCTCCACACTACCATCTAATTGTTTTAAGGTAAGGAATGCGTGTTCCCCATACAGTAGTTGTAATCTTTCTTTTATATTTTTTATTCCTATTTTAGTAGAAGATGTAGTATGCTCTTTTAGCCTTCCGGTATTATTCACCACAATATGCAAACTATCTTGATTTTGCTGAATGGACAAAATCACCCTACCTCCATTTACCTGATCAGCAATACCATGTTTGATAGCATTTTCTATTAGCATCTGTATTATCATTGGAGGAATCTCTACATCTAATACATCGGCAGTAATATTTTCTTGATATTGTAAATGATCTTCTAACTGAATTTTTGACAACTGAATGTAATTATTTATAGTCTCAATTTCTTCTTGCAATGGTATTGTATCTAACTTATGACTATTAAGTGAATACCGAAGTACTTCTGATAGTTTGGTAATCATCTCTCTTGATTTCTGAACATCTTCTAGCATTAAACCACGAATATTATTGAGACTATTAAACATAAAATGGGGATTAATCTGTCCTTTTAATGTATTAAGCTGTGCTTGTTTTAAATTGGCATTTAATCGAGATCTGTTTAATTGATCTACTACATAATTAATAATAATTTTCGCAATAATATAAGCCCCTATCCATAAAAGTATGGCAAACAATCCACTAACAACCTGGAGTACATTGACAACTTTAATCATATGATCAGACTCCAATCCATTTTCCAATTTTACCTTAATACCATCACCGTCTAATAAACCATCTAAAAAACCTGCACAGAAGCCAATCAGCATTAATGAAGAGCTAATTACGAGCACAATACCAATAACTATTCTTGATATGCTTTTGGAATCTGAATTTACTAAAGAAAATTTTCTATTAATAAAAGCTCTTGCTAAAGCGGTTAAAACAGTCAAACCAATTGCATATACAATAGGAAGCAGTTCTGTTTCATTTGGTTTATCCAGTAATTGATTGACCATCATATTCACTGAATATACTGATGTACAAAAAACACTCCAGAATTCTAACTGAAGGCTCCAGAAAATAAAGTTCCATTTATGTTTTAAAATAAAATTTTCTATAGCTACCATACAAGTTCCGAAGATATATTCCTGGTAAAAAAACTACCTAGAATAATTGATTGTTTATACATTCTAAAAAATATTTTAATATCAAAGTTAAAAAAAGAAGCCTCAAAAACATTAACAATAGAAACTCAATTGAAGCATACAACTAAACACTGTTTTTCAAAGATATACAATCAACAATTAAATAATTAAAAAATAAAAGCAAGTCCAACACCAAATATGATTGCTAGTAGAAATCGTCCTATTTTATCTATTGTTTTTATTTTACACCTATTCTCTAAATCTATTGGCACTCCATTTTTACGGACCTCAAAAGACATTCCAATCAGATTTGAATCCAGATACGATTTTATCAAATATTGATTATTTTTAAGTCTAAAAAAATGTTCAGTTCCAAAGACAGAAAACTTACTTGAAATTTTTTTATTATTGATATAGATCTCTTCCATACCAGTAATAGAATTAAAAACTTCTACTTTATCGTTTGCTATTATATATTGAGCGTATTTCATAATTAAATTAGTATATATCATCAAAATTTAAATCTTCTATTAAAAAAACCAGAATAAGAGATGATTTTATATTTAAGGTTTTTCTTAATGGATTGAGACGAACCATGCATCTAGAATAATTGATTCAATGCCCCATGAATATCTGTAATAAAACTGAACATAAAATGAATAACAATTTTTACAACTACAATCATAAACTTAGATTTTTAATGCATTAAAAAATAACCACTTGCTATCCCTATTACAAATCCAAAAATACCCAGAGCAATAAGAGGTAAAATACCTATCTTATGTTTGTTTTTAAGCTCCACAGGCACTCCATTTTTATGAACCTTAACAGATATACCTGTCAAATCTATTTGTGCGTTAACCCCATAATTATCATCTCCTATGGTAAAAAAATGTTGCTTTCCAAAAAGCGAGAATTTACTAGAAATCTTTTCATTATTTATAAATACTTCTTCCACTCCAATAACCGAATTAAAAAATTCTACTTTATTAGCATCAATAATATATTCTGCATATTTCATAATCTCTTGTTTTTTAAATTAATATTTATTTTCTGATGTAAAAGTATTCAGAAAGACAACTACAAAATTTAAAATTATGATGAGCGGTAAAATTGATATGATAAGTGGTTTGGTAAATACAATGATATGTTACAAAGTGTCTCAAAACTATACAACTTTATAATTTAGAACGTCAAGGTATCAGAAACAGGCTTCATCATATGATATGATTTTAGAATCAAAGAAGATAAAATCAAGTAGTACTTTCAACCTAATGTATTAGCACATAAAAAGTCACAGAGATTATACTAATTTTATTATCGGTTAACAATTATCGATACTAACTTATACTACTACCTGAAAATTAATCACTATTGTTTAATAAAAACTAAAGCTATAAAAACGCAATAAGCTGCAAAAATAAAGAACCCTTTTATTCTTCCCAATATCATCTTTTTAGGAATAAAAGCTAATGGTAGTAATACCAATGCAAAACCAAGCATCCAGAAAATATCAATCTCCATTAATCGGGTATCGCTTAAAGTAATGGGCTGAATCAAAGAAGTTACTCCTAAAACAGAAGCGATATTAAAGATATTAGAACCGATAAGATTTCCCAGAGAAATCGCTTTCTCTTGTTTTAATGCCGCAATAACAGAGGCTGCCAATTCAGGAACACTTGTTCCCACGGCTACCATAGTAAGACCAATTACGGCTTCACTAATCCCAGCAGATTTTGCTATAAATTTTGCACCTGACACTAATAATTCAGATCCAAAATACAACGCAGACCCACCTATAATCAGCCAAAGGATCATTTTAAAATTTGAAACTTTTGCTAATGCATCATCCACCTCCTCTACTATAGTACCTGTATGCTTTCTTGCTCTTTTTAATAACAAAAATAGATACACTAACAGAGAGAGTAATAATATGCCTCCTTCCATCCTGGTAAGGGTACCATCATTATCCACAAAAAGATATAATGCCAATGATAATAATATCATTACCGGCCAGTTAAATTTATAAAAATCTTTATCAATAGCTAATGGACCAATAAGTGCTGTAATTCCTAGCACCATACCTATATTTGCTATATTAGAACCTATAACATTACTCAAAGAAAGATCTGCAGAGCCTTCTAACGCAGCTTGAAGGCTTACCAACAACTCTGGAGCAGAGGTCGCAAATGACACGACAGTAAGACCGATAACCATTTTGGATAACTTTAACCTAAAAGATAATGCTACTGATGAACGTACTAAAAACTCACCTCCCACTACAAGAAGTACGAACCCTAGAATAACAAAAATTATACTTTGAATCATTTACTAAATTTTTATTTAGCGAATATAGAATAAGTATCCCGTAAGTCCATATAGTAGTATTTTTTTTTAAAAGAAATCCAAAATAAATTGATAGCAAAAGCAATATATTAAAAACATATCCATTCATCTTTATCTATTGAAAACTTTATATGAATCGATACTCTGAATTTTTAATATCTTTGCCTCATGCAAAAAACATTTTTTATCTTCTTATCTAAACTGAATAAACTAATCTTACCTAGTTATTCAAAAAAACAATTAGACTTAAGTAAGGCCAATAAAGTACAACTATTAATTTTTGGTTGGAGGTTATATGTAACCAAAAAGGCTTTAGGATAAATTTATAGATAAAAAGACTTTTTTTTGCAACACTTCTATACGTTTTTCGTCTTTACGGTAGTATTTATTAAAATTTTAGTACCCGGATTGATATGAAAAAATGGATCATTTTAAAAGTATGTATACTTAGTATTCTTACCTTATCAGCATTTACCAGTAAGACGTATCCATACTACTTTCAAAATAACACAGAATACAATGATATTACTGCAGTATTTGATAAAAATACTACAGAGAAAGAATTAGAAGACCTCAAAGCCTACTTTGCTAAAAACGATATTGAATTTATAATTGATAGATTAAAATACAATGAATCAAATGAGATTACAGGATTAAGTATTACTTTAAAAAAAGGAACTACTAAAAGTAAATACTCTGCCTCGTCTACTTCACCTATTCCTGATATAGAGCTAGGTTTTAAAAATGGTAATCTTTACATCACCAACTCTGGAATGTTTGATATTGATTCCTGGAAAAATCAAAGCAATTTTAGTGGTCCAAATGCTGCTATGGATAGTATATTTAATGGGCAACATTTCGCCTTTAGCTTTGATGATATGGATAATTCTATGTTTTTTAATGGAGAGCATATGGATATCGACCAGTTAAGAGATCAGATACTAAAATCTTTTCAGTTTATGGGCGATGAGGATGGAAGTTTTAATTTCAATAAGCAACAATCTTCTCCTAAGAGAAATCATTCAAAAAAATTCAACTTTATCAACGATCCTGATATAGAGAAGTTAATTATTATTGATGGTGAAGAATCAGATTTTGAAACTTTAAATGAGTTAGCCATTTTAGATGGTCTGGAAGCCGTAGATTTTCTTAAATCAGATACCGCAATTAGTATTTATGGAGAAAAAGCAAAAGATGGTGCCATTATTGCAACTACCAAAAAATAAAAGTAAGACTACACAAATTAATACATAAAGTGCTTTTCAATAATATGAAAAGCACTTTATGTATTAACTAATAATTGATTAGGGAAGCAACATTAGTTATCAAATGATCTCTACCTTTAAGAAAGTCCAATTCCATAATAAAATTACATTGTACTACAATACCTCCTAATTCTTCAACCAACTGGCATACTGCACTTGCCGTACCTCCTGTCGCCAAAACATCATCATGAATTAATATATGCTCCCCGGCTACAATAGCATCAGTATGAATTTGTAATGTATCTTCACCGTATTCTAATCCATACTTCTTAGAAATTACTTCTGATGGTAACTTTCCCTTTTTTCTGACAGGAACAAAACCTGCTCCTAACCGTTCCGCAATCATTCCTCCCAGAATAAAACCCCTTGCTTCTATTCCAATAACTTTATCTATTTTTATATCATTAGGGCTTAATGCTGCCAATTGATCTGCACATTGCACCAATGCTTTTCTATTTGCTAAAAGTGGTGTAACATCTTTAAATACAATTCCTTTTTTTGGAAAATCAGGAACATCTCTTATCAGTTTTTCTATATTCATATTCACAAATAAATAAAAATCGAAGAATCTTACCAAAAAGTTTTTACTAAACTATTGAACAAATGAAAAGTCTGATAAAAGTTCTATCAGTCAGTTAATATTACATAAATTTAGTATGATTTAATCCAGTAGCACGGTCTATTTCTAAGATTTTATTTCTAAAATATAGTATGGAGTTAATATTACAAATAAAAAACAATCTTTATATTGTCTACATTATAAAAAACGACTATATTTGCACCCGCAAAACGGCCTCGTAGCATAACTGAATAGTGCACTTGATTACGGCTCAAGAGGTTGCAGGTTTGAATCCTGCCGAGGTCACTTAGAGCAGCAAGTCCATCCGTCAAAGCGGATGGATTTTTTGTTTTTAAGAAATGTCAAAAGCCATCCGCTTTTGTAAATGGATTGAAAATAGAAAACAATTGTGATAACAATTGAACTTGCTATTGCAAGGCGGGAGCTCAAAAGGAAAATAAATCCTGCCGAGGTCACTTGATAATCAAATTGTTATATAAAAAATTACTGTAACGCTTTTTTTTTGTACAAAATTTGCACGGAAATGTCGTTTTAAATTAGTTGATCAATTACCCTTAAATAATCTCCTTACAACTCTAATTACATTTAATAAATAATAGAATTTCAAACCCGCTGTGCATTTAGACAATATTAATTTTCAAATTATTGATGTTTCTATTGAATTCAAACCTGTTGATGTATTGAATAACTGTCATTGCAGTGATCTTAGATAAGATTCGATTTTTAAACCCTTCAAAAGATTTAGCATAATTTCTTCGAATCATAAATTGATCACAAAGTTGAGAAAATAATGTCTCAATACGTTTTCTGGATTTCTTGAAAATATAAGGTTGTTATTTATAATTCTTTTGATTAACCCTCATAGGAGTTTCAAGTCTAATATTATGATGTTCAAATAGGTTTAGTTGATATTGTGCTAATTAATACCCTCTATCACCAAGTAGTACACAATCCTTTAATTGATGTTTTTCATCCTTCAAATAGTTAATATCGTGTACAGAAGCAGAGCTAATATCCATACTCTCTGTAACACCTTGAACAGAACAAACAGCGTGAAGTTTATAACCATATTAATAGCTTGATTGACTGGCACAATAACCTTTTTCAGGTAAATTATAGTCTTGATCTTTGCATATTTTACTTCTGGAGCTTCTTGATAATTTACAAACTTCTACAGGCATACTGTCAATACTATAACAGCGCAGAAACCGATTCAACCTCAATACCAATTCTTTGCGAAGCGATTCTCTAAAAGGGAATAATTTGCGCTTTCTTCTATTGTAAACACTACGCTCTATTTTATCAGATAAATCAGCAGGTAAAATTCGAAATAGCTGACATTCACTGTCAATACTCATATATTCTGAGGCTAAATCAATAGCAATAAGTTCTTTATCTCTTAGTTTAGGTTTACGTATTTGATGTAAATAATCCATTTCTGAACCTAATTCTTTTAAAACCTTGAGTATTTTATCGTAATTTGCTTGAAAGTTGTGCATATAAATTATAGTGTGGTAACTACAATTTACTGCCTTTTAGCAGTTTGCACAACTTTTTCTAAATGCACAACGGGTTATACATAATAAAATTTTATAACATTAAGATTGATGTTAAGTCTCTTAATGATTCTATAAATCTCCTTAATATATACATAAAAAGGTAGTATACTACTCGTACTATTTTTATTTTATACTTAATAGGATAAATAATATTACTAAAATTGTTTCAAATTTACCTATGAGCCTAATCCATTTTTTTACTAAAGTAAGAAAACTAAATAATTTCTTTATTATTACATTCCAATTGAGTATCCTTTGAAAGGAAAGAATAAAGTGACTAAAAAGCTTTTCTTGTGTCAAAAAATAGACTGACAAATTATTATTTTGGAATACTATACTATTGTTCAAAATTAAGTTAATTTTACGGTCTTTAATATCTCTGAATTTATTCTTGTTCTGGAATACTTTTATACTGAATCACACATATCAATTACATTTTTTAATTTTTAAACTCTTAATAATGAAATTAGTAGTATTATCTGCAAATCCGAAATTATATTCTACAAAAAGACTGGTAGAAGCCGGCAAAAAGAAAGGTCACGAAATGTTGGTCATTGATCATACCAAATGCAATTTGGTTATAGAAAAGAAGAAACCAGGTATTATTTATAAGGGTGAGGAGATTATAGGTGTTCACGGAGTGATTCCAAGAATTGGAGCGTCAGTTACTTTTTTTGGGACTGCTGTGGTGCGGCAATTTGAGATGATGAAGGTTTTTACAGCTACAGAATCGCAAGCATTAGTAAGATCAAGAGATAAATTAAGAAGCCTACAGATACTATCCAGAGCTGGTTTGGGATTACCTAAAACTGTTTTCAGTAATTATTCCAGAGATGTTGGTAGTATTATAGATAAAGTAGGAGGAGCACCACTAGTAATTAAGCTCCTGGAAGGAACACAAGGTATTGGAGTTGTTTTGGCCGATAATGCTAATTCGGCAGAGTCTATTCTTGAAGCCTTTAACGGTTTACAAGCCCGTGTGATTGTACAAGAATTTATAAAAGAGGCTAAAGGTGCGGATCTCAGAGTATTTATTGTAGATGGTGTTGTTGTTGGTGCTATGAAAAGGCAAGGTAAAGAAGGCGAGTTCAGATCAAATCTACATCGAGGTGGTTCTGCTGATATTATAGAATTAACGGATGAAGAAGAGAATGCGGCATTAAAAGCGGCAAAAGTAATGGGACTCGGTATTGCAGGAGTTGATATGCTGCAGTCAGAACGTGGTCCCCTGATATTAGAGGTGAATTCATCTCCGGGACTAGAGGGAATTGAAGCGGCTACTGGAAAAGATATTGCCAATCAAATTATACGATACATAGAAAGAAATGCTGAATAATGAAATAAAAATATTAGGGCATGCTATTTCCAACGGAAAAGGCGTTCAAGTGAATCTGGATATTGCCAAATTACATACCCGCACCAAAATTGAAGTTCCTATCATTGTCGAAAGAGCTAAGAAAGATGGTCCAACATTACTAATCACAGGAGGTATTCATGGGAACGAGGTTAACGGAATAGAAATAGTACGCCAATTAGTCGCCAAGGGCTTTAATAAGCCCGAACGAGGAATGGTTATTTGCATTCCGGTAGTAAATGTTTTCGGCTTCTTAAACCAAACTAGAAAATTCCCGGATGGAAGAGATCTGAATCGAGTTTTTCCGGGAAGTGTTCGTGGCTCTTTGGCAAGCAGATTTGCCTATCACATTATTAAAGAAATAGCACCGTTAGCAGAGTATTGTATAGATTACCATACTGGTGGAGATAGTCGTTTCAATGCTCCGCAAATACGGGTCAGTCAAGGGGATAATGAAAGCATGAAGCTGGCAGAAATTTTCGGAGCGCCTTTTATATTACAATCCAAAAATAAGGAGAAATCTTTTAGAGAAACCTTACGGAAATTAGGAAAAAAAGTATTGCTTTTTGAAGGAGGAAAAACCTTGTTTCTGGATGATGATATTACAAAAGCAGGAGTTGCTGGAGCACTTAGAGTCATGCAACATCTCGGAATGAGAGATTTTCCCAAAGAACTAGAAAAGAACGAGAGCCCATTTATAAAACCTACTTTAATTTCTAACTCTATATGGATACGAGCAAAATACTCTGGGATGTTTCATTCCCAAATAAAACTGGGAAGCTATATACATAAAGGAACTATCATAGGCAGTATTTCTGACCCTTTTGGAGACTTTGAGAAATATATAAAAGCTTCATATTCAGGATATATAATATGTATTAATCAATCTCCAATTGTGAATCAGGGAGATGCCATCATTCATATTTCGTTTGAGAAAAATTAAATCGGTATGCTTTATTACTTTTTTTAAAAAAATAGTGGTGACTTATACTAATTTTGGTGTCTTATTTATTACAATTAAATACTCTTTGGGTTATGAAGACAAAATTCACCGTTGAACTTTTAAAGTTCAAAACTATTGAAGTGTTACCAAATGCTTGGGATAGCAATAAATATAAGGACTTGCTGATCGCAATGGATTATGATGAGGTATCTGATATATCAAATGAAGAATTAGAAGATATGTGCCTAATGGCATTATCGGATCTTGATCCTGAGGAAGCTGCAGCCATTGTCTTAACATATGTTTTTAATGATAGATTAACAATAGGTCAAATTGAAAATCTTGCTCACGAAATGCAGGATGAAAAAATGTGGGAAGAATATGCGGATGTTACCATGCATGAGGACTTTTTTAATGCCCATCAGTTGTTATACAATGCGTATAACGGAAAATTCCCTCATCCGGAAGCGTTACAATTTAGTGTGAAAACATCAACTACTGATAGGGATAATTTTTCAATTTTCAAAAATAATACAGAGGCATCCTTAATTCGTATCTTAACTAAAGGAATGCCTGATAACACCCTGATTAAAAGATTGTATTCCAATCAATTAAAAGGAGGTGAGTTTAAAGAAGCCAAAGATATTTTATGGCAGGTTGCAAAGGAAACTCAGAAAAATACGCTTGTTTTCGAAATAATTACATCCACTTATTGGTTTCGTGATTTTAAACACGTTTCAAATTTTGATGTAGAGCTAATTGTTGATATGATCCCTCTTTAATGAATAAAATTAAATATCTCAAAAAGAATAAAAAGAGAACAGATAACTACTATAAGAGTTCTCAAGATGGTTCTATCGATACCATTAAAAGTACAGGTACCGATATTATGTTAAATACAAATGAACGATACAGTTGGATGAGAAATTTTATTGAGACTAATAAAATAGTAATTTCATTCATCATCATTACGTTGATTCTTCTATTTACGGCCCTATTATGAAGATAATAAAACATTATGGTAACATTAAATAAAAAAAATTTGAATAAGACTTCTGTGTTTAAGCCTTACTCGGGAGCAATTACTACAAATAAGGTTAAAAAGAGATTAAAAACAGGGTTATTATTACACCCTACAGGAAATGATATGGATGATGTGCTTTATAAAACGAATGTTTTTTACCTTAATTTGATGATTTTTATTAAAAGATATTGGGATATTATTTCCTACTTGTTGGTACTTATGTTTACTCTTTTTCTAATAATATGGTTATTTGGTAATCTATAAAAAGAATCATCTGTTGAAAACGATAATAACATAATAATTTTATCTGCATATAGCGGTGAAACCGAGAGCACATCCTTTCGGTTTTTATATGTCATTTTTTTTCTTTTAAAAGCAATCTAAAATATTAATAAATTATATTTATCAAAATTTTTCTATGCTATTAATTTCTGTAATAGATCCCATAATTAGTATGGTTTCGGTAATAGCCATTTTTATAATTATGCTGAGTTTAGTTTTAAGAAAATTAAACCAAACCTATATCATAGGGTATATTTTGGTGGGTATTGTTTTGGGACAGAATGGACTCAAAATAATAGAAGATACAGAATCGATACATCTTTTTGGAGAGTTAGGAGTCATTCTATTATTGTTTTTTATAGGAATGGAAATTAATTTAGTCGACTTTATGAAGCAATGGAAAATTGCGCTTTTAGGAACACTTACTCAATTACTTGTCAGTGTCCTAATAGTTTTTGTGATTGGACATTTTTTTGATTGGACATTTGCTCGATCTATAGTAATAGGGTTCGTGATTGCATTAAGTAGTTCTGCTGTTGTTATTAAATTATTACAAGATAAAAACCTAATTAACACCGAAGTTGGAAAAAATGTATTAAGCATATTACTAACGTAAGATGTTATCTTTGTTCCGATGCTTATTTTTATAGCGCAACTTGGGGGCAAAATACAGACCCCTTCTGAGATTTTGATGATGACATTTGGGGCGATTGTAACAATTTTGGTTCTCTTATATGTTTATTTTAAAGGAACTATATCTTTTCCTCTAGCCAAACGAATTGTAAGAGATCATGAACTTCAGGTTTTTATTGCAATTTTTTTATGTTTCGCCGGAGCGTTATTCACTTCCTTTTTCGGACTCTCCACTGCACTGGGAGCTTTTACGGGAGGTATTATCATAAATGCCGCGAGAGAAGCACACTGGATTCACGATACGTTACAATCCTTTAGGGTCTTATTTGTATCCTTTTTCTTTATAGGTATCGGGTTACAGATGGATTTATTGTTTATCTATGAGAATTTATGGGTAATTTCTTTAACTATTCTCACGGTATATCTAACGAATTAGTTTATCAATTCTTTAATTCTAAAAGCATTTTCGTGTACCTGGAAAGAGGCATTATTAGGGGGAGCACTTTTATCTCAGATTGGAGAATTGAGCTTTTTGATTAGCTTTGCGGCATTAAGCTTAGATATCATTAACGATTTTGTCTATAAATTTACAATTAGCTTAATTTCTTTAACATTAATTATAAGTCCTTTTTGGATAGTACTAATAGAAAAAGTTATCAATCCTGGGATTAGTAAAAATCAAGAGGAGTTTACTAAAAAATAGAGCTTCATATCTTTTTTATTATTATTATTTTTGATATTACTTTTTTATTACATTTGATATATTGATGATGTGTTCTATTAAAAGAACACATTGCCTACATACATGAATTTTTTTTTCAGATTCGGGCTTAGGAGGATAAAGAAGTCTACTCCAAAAGCTACCTCATGGATGGGGAACCGAATTCTCAGGCTGACTTCTGAAATTAATGTACGTATACTGTTGTTAGGACAAAATATCATTGTCTCTACTACTTCTGCTATTAGACGTATTTGAAACAATCAATAACTATCCCGTATATATATACATTCTAATTATTTTTAAATTTTTCAAATACACTAATAATGAAGACAAAATACTTTGATCTCATAGATCAGACTTTTGATTTTCCACAGGAAGAGTTCACATTAAAAAACAATCAATTACACTTCCATGGAATTGATTTAACAGCACTTATAGAAGAATATGGAACCCCACTTAAATTCACATACCTTCCTAAAATATCTGAAAATATCAACAGAGCAAAAGGTTGGTTTGCAGATGCAATAAAAGAACATAACTACAAAGGTAACTATAACTATTGTTATTGTACAAAGAGTTCTCATTTTAAGCATGTACTTGATGAAGCTCTTAAAAATGATATTCATATAGAAACCTCTTCCGCTTTTGATATAAATATTGTTGAAAACTTGAAGATGCAGGGAAAAATTACTAATGATACATTTATTATTAGTAATGGTTTTAAGCGTGATCAATATATTCAGAACATTGCTAGGCTAATCAATAGTGGACATAATAACTGCATCCCAATTATTGATAATTACGAAGAACTGAACCTATTAAGCGAGGTAATAAATAAAGATTTTCAAGTAGGTATCCGCATTGCTTCTGAAGAAGAACCAAAGTTTGAGTTTTATACTTCTCGACTAGGAATAGGTTATAAAAATATTATCCCTTTTTATAACAAAGAAATCAAAGATAATCCACAAGTAACATTAAAAATGTTACATTTTTTTATTAATACCGGCATTCGTGATACAGCATATTATTGGAACGAATTGTTAAAGTGCATGAAAGTGTATGTAAAACTTAAAAAAGTATGTAATAGCTTAGATAGCTTAAACATTGGAGGCGGTTTTCCAATAAAAAACTCACTTGCTTTCGATTATGATTATGCCTATATGGTAAATGAAATTATTGGTCAAATTAAGCAAACTTGTGATGAAGCGGATGTTGATGTGCCAAATATTTTTACTGAATTTGGGAGCTTTACAGTAGGTGAAAGTGGCGGTGCTATTTACGAAGTGTTATATCAAAAACAACAAAACGATCGTGAAAAATGGAATATGATTAATTCATCATTCATTACTACCATGCCTGACACTTGGGCAATTAATAAACGATTCGTAATGTTGGCGATAAATGGTTGGCAAAAAGAATACGAACGTGTTTTACTTGGTGGTCTTACCTGCGATAGTGATGACTATTATAACAGTGAACAACATATGAATGGTATTTACCTTCCAAAATACACCAAAGAAAAGCCATTATATATTGGTTTTTTTAATACTGGAGCATATCAGGAGACTATAGGCGGATTTGGAGGATTACAACACTGTCTTATCCCTACACCAAAACATATTTTAATTGATCGTGACGAAAATGGAAATGTAATTACTTCTGTTTTTGCAGAACAGCAAACATCTGAACAACTACTTTCTATTCTGGGTTATGATTATGGAATTAATACTGCTTCAGAGAGAGCGAAAATGATACCTAATGAAGTAGCTGAAGCGATAAAAGAATCTTACTAAATCTAATCAATAACAAAATATTAATAATGAATATTCTTGAAACATACGCTGGCATCGACCAAAAATATGCTAGCCTAGAAGTATCAAAAATTGTTCTTATCCCTGTTCCCTATGATGGAACTAGTACGCGGGGTAAAGGAGCTGATAAGGGGCCAGAAGCATTTTTGCAGGCTTCCAAAAACATGGAACTATTTGACATAGAAACAGATAGTGAAGTATACAAACAGGGGATTTATCTTACTGAAGCTGTGACAGACAGTGCCTCTCCAGAAACTATGGTGGAGACAGTCCATGATATTGTCAAATCTAGTATAAAGCGTAACAAGTTTGTAACTCTTTTCGGGGGAGAACATTCTATTTCTATAGGAGCTATACGCGCTTTTAATGAATGTTTCATGGATTTAACGGTGGTGCAAATAGATGCGCACGCCGATCTAAGGAAAGAATATGGAGGTTCTAAGTACAATCACGCTTGTGTATTGTATGAAGCTAATCAAAACACCAATCTTATTCAGGTTGGGATTAGAAGTATGGATGCTTCAGAAAGATTAGTAATGAATAAAGAAAAAGTATTCTTTGCTCACGAAATGGTAATTGATAATTATTGGATGGACAATGCGATCGAATTAATGACTGATACTGTATATATCACCTTTGATCTGGATGCATTAGACCCCTCTATCCTCCCCTCTACAGGAACACCAGAGCCCGGAGGATTATTGTGGTATGAAACATTAGAGTTCCTTAAAAAAATATTTGAAAAAAAAAAATGTAGTGGGATTTGATATTGTAGAATTATGCCCAAATAAAGTTGATAGATCTTCTGATTTTGCTGCAGCTAAACTGTATTACAAAATGCTAAGCTACAAGTTCAGAAAACAAGATGTAGGTGATGATAATGAAAATCTATATACCAATGAGGAAAGTAACAAACCTAACCACTTAAAATTTGACGACCATGAATACGAAGGATAAAGGAGTTATATCAAGCTTTATAGAAAAGTACTATTTGCATTTTAATGCGGCAACAGTTGTTGATGCGGCTAAGGAATATGAATCAAAGATAAACTCTGGATCAAAAATGTTGGTATCATTAGCAGGCGCAATGAGTACTGCAGAAATTGGTAAAATTTTTGCAGAAATAATCCGTCAGAGTAAGGTACACATTATCTCATGTACTGGCGCTAACTTAGAAGAAGATATAATGAACCTTGTAGCTCATAGTCATTATAAACGAGTACCCAATTACCGCGATCTTACTCCACAACAAGAGTGGGATTTACTAGAAAAAGGATTAAATAGAGTAACAGATACATGCATACCAGAAGAAGAAGCGTTTAGAAGATTACAGCAACATATTTTTAAGATCTGGAAAGATGCCGAAGATGCTGGCGAACGTTATTTTCCACACGAGTTTATGTACAAAATGCTATTGTCCGGAGTGTTAGAACAGTACTATGAAATAGATAGTAAAGACAGTTGGATGTATGCTGCAGCAAAAGCTAATCTGCCAATGGTTGTCCCAGGATGGGAAGACAGTACCATGGGTAATATATTTGCCAGTTATGTTTTGAAAGGGGAATTAAAAGCCAGTACTATGAAATCTGGTATTGAATATATGACCTTTTTAGCAGATTGGTATACAGATAATTCTAAAAGCGGTATCGGGTTCTTCCAGATTGGTGGCGGTATTGCTGGGGATTTTCCAATATGTGTAGTACCCATGCTTTATCAGGATATGGAACGCACGAATACCCCTTTCTGGAATTATTTTTGTCAAATTAGTGACTCAACAACAAGTTATGGGTCATATAGTGGGGCGATACCTAATGAAAAAATTACTTGGGGGAAATTGGATATTGATACTCCAAAATTTATTATCGAGTCTGATGCCACAATTGTTGCACCATTAATATTTGCTTATTTATTAAATATGTAAGAATATGAAAACATCAAAAAACAATAATTTGAAAAGGGTTATTGTAGACTTCAAGAAGCTTACAAACACTATTATGGATTTATTGGTTGCAAAATATCCTGATGGATATAATGAAGATGATATTATAGTGTTTAGAAATGCGCAAAATGAAGTCGTAGAATGTGTTGAGGTAAAAACAGATGACACTTTCTATCTGGTAAAAATAAGTAAGCGTTTAGTTGCAGCGATGGAAGATTATGATGAAGATAGTAATGGAGATGATGGGAACGAAATACCAGAAGAATCTGATTTAGTATAATTAAAACAATCTTAATTCTTTTAATTATACTAAGTTCATTTATAGCAACTAAAACTGACTAGGATGTAGTACTATTTAAGCTTCTGTTGATGCTGACCATGATGGAATTTATTTCGTTACTGATAACAAAGAAAAAAGTAATAAGTTCGATCATATTGCGGATGAAACAACATAATAATACAACTTATTAGAAGTTAATTATATATAAAATATTTGTTGTGACTAATAGAATCGAAACAGATGTTAATGAATCTGATGAAGAATATGAATTTTTTATTATTATAGCTATACCACTTTTTAGAATAATAAATCTTTACTAAAATTAAAGTAACGTTATGAAAAAAGCACAATTTCACTTAGCACTTCCTTGTGAAGATATACAAAAAACCAAAGATTTTTATGTGTATATATTAGGAGCTAAACAAGGAAGAAATACAGAAGCGTGGATTGATATTAATCTATATGGTAATCAACTTACATTCACTCAGGCGGGTGCATTTAGTTTTGATTTTAAGAATTATCGCTTAAATGGCCAGTTGCTACCCTCATTTCACTATGGTGTAATTGTAGATGTAGAGACCTGGGGAAAATTATATGCGAGGTTATTCTCTATGGATCTGGAAGTAACAACAGAAACAACCTATTTTCCCGATAAAACCGGAGAACATCTTTCTTTTTTTGTTAAAGATCCAGACTGATATATGGTCGAGTTCAAAAGCTTTAAGAATATAAATGAAGTTTTTGAAAACGATGATGACAATAATTAAGAAGCTAACTATAAATAATATAAATTTTTAAATGTAATACCTTTTTGCTTTACAGAGTATAGAAAAACATTTTAGAGAATCAATATATGAATATACAGGATATAGAAAATATAGAATTAAAATTTTTAGACCTTACTGATTACCAAGAGCTCAAAGAAGCAATGATACAAGCATATACAACGATGCCTAATGCCTATTGGAAAGAAGATCAGATTGAATCTTTAATAAAGAAATTTCCTGATGGTCAGATTGTTATTAAAGTAAACGGGCAGATTGCTGGTTGCGCACTCTCATTAATTCTGGATTATAATCAGTTTGATAATAGTCATACGTATAGAGAAATTACGGGAAATTACTCATTTTCAACCCACACCAGTGATGGTGATGTGTTATATGGCATTGATGTTTTTATTAAACCAGAATTTCGTGGTTTACGGTTAGGAAGACGTTTATATGATTATAGGAAAGAACTTTGCGAAAAATTAAATCTAAGAAGTATAGCCTTTGGTGGAAGAATTCCCGAATATCATAAATTTTCAGATACTTTGAGCCCAAAAGAATATATAGACAAGGTTAAACGAAAAGAGATCAATGACTCTGTATTAAATTTTCAGATTTCTAACGATTTTCATCCTGCAAAAATTTTAAAAGGATATCTGGAAGGAGATAAAGCCTCAAATGAATTTGCGGTCTTGATGGAGTGGGATAATATTTACTATGAAAAACCGAGTAAAAAAGCAGCTACTAAGAAAAAAATTATCCGCCTGGGGTTAATACAATGGCAAATGCGTCCTTATAAAAACTTAGAGGAACTACTACAACAAGCAGAATATTTTATTGATGCAGTTGCAGGGTATCGTTCAGACTTTGCATTATTTCCAGAGTTTTTTAATGCTCCATTAATGGCAGATGATAATCATTTGTCCGAACCAGATGCTATACGAAAGTTAGCAAAACATACAGAAGCTATAATTCAGAAATTTTCTGAGTTTTCTATCTCCTATAACATTAATATTATTTCTGGTAGTATGCCAGAAATTAAAGATGGTAGACTTTATAATGTAGGGTATTTATGTAAACGAGATGGTACAATCGAACGATATGAAAAACTTCATGTAACACCAGATGAAGCAAAAGTTTGGGGTATGCAGGGAGGTAATGAATTAAAAGCATTTGATACAGATTGTGGAAAAATAGGAATCTTAATCTGTTATGATTCAGAATTTCCTGAATTAAGTAGACTGCTGGCAAATGAAGGAATGGATATTTTATTTATACCATTTCTTACTGATACACAAAATGGATACTCCAGAGTACGTAACTGTTCACAAGCGAGAGCAATAGAAAATGAATGTTATGTAGCTATTGCGGGTAGTGTAGGCAATTTACCAAATGTGCATAACATGGATATCCAATTCGCCCAATCGATGGTGTTTACTCCTTGTGACTTTTCATTTCCGTCCAATGGAATCAAAGCTGAAGCTACACCTAATACAGAAATGATTTTGATCGCAGATGTAGATATCGATTTATTGAGAGAGTTAAATCAATTTGGAGCGGTTAAAAATCTTAAAGACAGAAGGACTGATCTTTTTGAACTAAAAATGAAAGTAAAATAAGATGATACACCCAAATACCGAAATAAAATATATAAACCAAGAGATTGGTTATGGTGTAGTCGCTAAAGAATTGATTCCAAAGGGAACTATCACCTGGGTTCTAGACGAATTTGACCGTGAATTTACACCAAGCCAGTATTATGATTTAAAACCAATTTATAAGAACATATTAGAAACTTATGCTTACAAGAATAACTTGGGTAATCTTGTACTATGTTGGGATAATGCTAGGTTTGTAAATCACAGTTTTAATGCAAATTGCCTTACGACGGCTTATAATTTTGAATTAGCAATACGGGATATATTACCAGGAGAACAATTAACAGATGATTATGGGTATCTTAATATAGATAAACCTTTTAGAGGAATAGACGAAGGAACTAGGAGAAAGATTGTATATCCGGATGATTTGCTTAAATATCATAAATCCTGGGATAAAAAATTACAAAAAGCTTTTAAATATATATCAAAAGTAAATCAACCCTTACTAAGTATGTTAGATGAAGAAAGATGGCAATTAGCAGTAAAGATTAGTAAAGAAGAAAAAACAATGGAATCAATCTTATTAAATTATTATCAAAAAGAAAAATAGATCAATGAAATAAATACTGTTTTTTCACATCAATTAATAGTAAAGTTCAAAAGTAAAAAAACATAATGGTAAATCATGATTTATTAGATTTTAAGGATATATTTTAAATACTGGGTTTACAACATAAATTTATGTATATAAAAACGGGGAGTATTAATTTATTTGGTGTATTCTTTAAAATTCTTGAGCAATTTAGATAAAAAGGACTTTTAAAACTTTGTAAGTTTAATCACTAAAAACAACACAGATGAAGGGTATTATTGTTAATCAGAATGTTGAATATGGAGTATTTAAGAAATACTACGATGGTTATTTTCAATTTTTAATGGATACTGGAGATATGTTAGTTTTTGAAGAACTTTCACCATCAGCCAGTAAAGGAATTGATCTTAAATCTAACCAATTTCACAATAAGAGTTTTGAAATTACTTATTCAGAATATAGTGAAAATGAGGATGAAAATTTTGTATCGTACAAGATTGAAAAATTAGAACTGATATAAAAGATTTTTACGAATTATGTGTCAAAAGTTTAGAATACTAGAAAACAGTATTTCTTTAAGTATATATATAATGAACCACTATGGACTTGAAGTCCATAGTTTCAAGCTCGTGACTTAAAGTCACCCAATGGTCATTTCTCTAAAATGAAGTTACTTAAATCCCCATCTTCAGGCTTTCTATGATGTTCCAAGTATTCATTAATCATCTTTTCTGTAATATTACCACTGCTCCAACAACCATAGCCAATAGCCCAAAAATGACGACCCCAGTACTTTTGCTTAGGATTGGGAAACTCTTGCTGTAATTTCCTAGAACTTCTTCCTTTCAATTTTTTAACAAGATAACTTAGACTCAAACTTGGACGATATTCGATATGCATATGAATAGGACCTTTAGATACAACTCCTTTTAATATCAATACATCTTCTGATTCGCATATTTGAATTAGTAATGAACGACAGCGAATTTGAATATCTCCTTGAAGAACTGAATACCTATACTTAGTACTCCAAACCAAATGAGCTGTCAATCTCGAAACTGTATGTCCATTTCTCCTTTGATCTCCCATAAACCAAAGATAATGGTTTTTAGAAGCTAAAGCGAAATGCACTAAAGTGCATAGTTTTAACTATTTTTAAGACCAATAAAATTTATTTTACCCGTAATAATTATAATGGAAATTTAGAAAGGGATGAGGAAGGTGTTAATCATTTGAAATTATATAGCGCTATTCTAAAAAAAGAGGAAAGAGGAAAAGAAGTATGGACAGATATTAAAGAATTACCATTTAACAGTGAAGATTATTCTGTGGGGCATCCAGCAGTAAGCCCAGATGGAAAGCAACTGTATTTTGTATCCGATATGCCTGGATCTATAGGTGCCACAGATATATTTGTAGTTGATATATTGGATAATGATGAATATTCCCAACCCAGAAATCTTGGAAACCAAATTAATACTTATGGTAGAGAAATGTTTCCTTATATAACTAAAGAAAAATTATATTTTGCATCAGACGGACATTTGGGTCTTGGAGGATTAGATGTCTTTGAATCTTACTATAGGGTTAATAATTATTTTGAAATTCCAGTAAATTTAGGTTCTCCACTTAATAGTAAATTAGATGATTTCGGTTTTATAGTAAAAGAAGATAAAAATACTGGATTTGTTTGTTCCAATAGGAAACAAGGAAAAGGTGATGATGATATTTATTCATTTGAAAGAATTCCTATAGAAAAATGTTCTCAAAACGTCTTTGGTCATGTTTCCAATAATAAAACTGGCGAACGAATTACAGATGTTAAAGTACTTTTATTTACTAGCTCTGGAGAGCAAATACAAGAAACTACTACAGATATAAATGGAGACTATAATTTTATTACTCCGTTTGATTGTGCAGAAAAATATAAAATCGTTGCTAAAAAACAAGGTTACAGTTCAAATGACAAAGAATTTAAAACGGCAAGACAAACAGGTAAAACAGAGGTACCGTTAGGGCTTGATACTGTAAGTGAACTAATTGTTGAAGAAAATGGATTACTAAAAATTAAAATAGGGATTATATATTTTGATCTAGATAAATCTTCGGTCAGAAATGATGCTTCCGTAGAACTTAATAAAATTGTCTTATTAATGTTACAGTATCCTAACATGGTTATTAAAATTGAATCTCACACGGATTCAAGATCGCCAGAAGATTATAATCTTGCACTTTCGGATCGAAGAGCCAAATCAACTAAAGCATATATTGTTTCACAAGGAATTGTATCAGATCGAATAGAAAGTGCTATAGGTTATGGCGAAACACAATTGATCAATACATGCAGTAATAATGTCCCTTGTTCAGAATCGAATCATCAACTTAACAGAAGATCAGAATTTATTATTACTAAGATGTAACTATACCCTTTTTTTCAATTAATTACTTTAACCAAAAAAAAATTGAATCTCTGGATGGTATGATTTAAAAACACTAAATCAATTAGTAGCAAGTACTATTAAAAAAATAAAAACTACCACTCTTATTATTTCTCTTTGAGATCTTATTAACAGATAGTGTCATCAAATGAGTTACAGAAACAAATCACTGTAACTCATTTGATTTGTATATAATTTGTGTTCAAAGAATACATTAACACTAGATAAGATATCATCAAGAAGAATCAATTAAGATCATATTCGGAGTTTTCTATGAAAACCAGCAGAGGTTTTATAGAGCTCAGTAAGAAAAATATCAGAAACCTTTTGCGGTAAGTTTTCAGTGATTTACAAGGAAATTGAACTATTTATAATCCAAATCAATAGGATTTAATCAAACTTAGCAAAAAAAGTAAACATCGCATACCTCTGGTGGTCATTATCCTTTCATTCTCCACTAGAAAACCAATATTTTGCCCCAATCATTTACTTATTTGATACATAACACCATCCTAACTGAACATAAAAAAAGAGATTGTTAATCATATCACTATTTATAAAATTAAATTCACCTATTTCATTTCCTTGAATAGTAACATTAAATGCAGCTATTTAACAGCTATTCCACCATCTAAAAAAAATCTTTATTTGACTTATTAATAAGAATAGCATTTGGATATACAACACTACTGGATACGCTATTAAATTTCCCTAAACGAAAGTTAACAGCTGGTTTTACATAAGTGAAAATATTACCCAAAGAAATATCCATAGAACCATAAATATCAAAAAAATTATTTTGATATAATGACGTCCAATAGACCCCGTGTAAGTTCACTCCTGATTAATAATTATTTTGAAGCTTCTTAGTCATCTAAAACTTTATCGCCTGTTCCCCTACCCTAATTTGATTGATAAATATCATAGTTTACTAATCTACTCTCCATTACTTTTAGATTTCAAAACCTGTGATTATGAAAAATATTTTATTACCTACGGATTTTTCTAAAAACTCCAGAAATGCTATCTCCTATGCTATGGAGCTTTTTAAAAATGAACTTTGTACTTTTTATGTATTGAATGTACAAAAAGCAACTGGCTATACCACAGATGATTTAATTGTTTCTCCAGCCAACAGATCTATTCATCAAACAGTTACCAGTCAATCTAAAGAAAAACTAAAAATGGTAATTGAAGCGCTTGAAAAAGAAACAATTGGTGAAAATTACAGCTTTCACCCTCTTACAGATTACGATGTGTTTACTGATGCGATTAAACAAACTGTTACTTCTAAAAATATTGACCTCATCGTTATGGGTACTAATGGAGCTACTGGAGCAAAAGAAGTAATTTTTGGCAGTAACACTGTTAATGTAATTCGTTATGTAGAGTGTCCCATACTTGTAATTCCTCAAGAATATGTATTTGCAACTCCTAAAAAAATCCTGTATACACTGGATGACAATGATCATTTTAGTACAGAAGGCATCATACCCTTGACTGATTTATTAATAAAATTTAAAGCATCTCTAAAAATTCTTAAGATCAAAGAAGATGATACAATTACCGTATCAGAATTTGATGATAAAAAACAGATGAATCATTTTTTTAAAGATGTCAATCATACATTCCATATGATTACAAACGTTCCTATTACACTCGCAATAGATAGTTTTGTCCAGATCATGGGTGTGGATTTGAATGCTTTATATGTACATAAAGAAACCTTTTTGGATCGATTTTTTCAAAGATCAGATACTTCTAAGCTCAGTTATGGAACCAGAGTTCCTCTATTAATACTTAGAAAATAAAATTATACTCAACGCATCCACTCAGTGATGATTTATATAATTTTTTTTACACTTTATTTTCTGATTGCATTGCTCATTATCTTTCAATTAATACTCTATGGAGCAAGACCTACTAAGACACTGGCATGGTTACTTGCTATTTTTACAATTCCTATTGGTGGTATATTACTATATATAATATTAGGGAGAAACCGTCGAAAACAGAAGTTATATGGTCGTGAAAAATTCGAAGAAATCACTGAATACCTGAAGAAAATTGAAAACCAACATACTCCCGTAACTTCCATAGAATATAACGAACACAATAAACTGATTCATATGATTACAAAAAATTGTGGTTCTGCTCCAAGCACAGAAAATAATGTTACTTTATTAAAAAATGGCTATGCTACCTTCATTGCTATATTTAATGCATTACAAGCGGCAAAGCATTTCATCCATTTAGAATATTATATTTTTGAAGAAGGAAAATTAGCCGATGAATTGCTGGAGTTATTTAAACACAAAGTAAAAGATGGTGTGATGATACGCATTCTCTATGATGGTATAGGCAGTAGATCATTAAGTAGAACTTATATTAAAAAACTTAAAAAAATAGGTGTAGAAATTTACAGCTTTTTGCCTATCCGTTTTGGACAATTTTTATCCTCAGTCAATTATCGTAATCATCGTAAAATTATTGTTATCGATAATAAGATCGCATTCACCGGTGGAATCAATGTTTCTGATAAATATGTAATTGGAGACCCCACTCTGGGAATATGGCATGACATGCATTTACAGATAGAAGGTCCGGCAGTATATAGTCTACAGGCTATTTTTTTAAAGACTGGTATTTAACCAGTGCTAAAGAGAATATATTAGATGCACTCTTTCTTACCACGCCTCATATCAAAGGTGCCATGACTGTACAAACGGTTCATAGTGGTCCCGATGAAGACTTTTCTGCTACCAAACAACTTTATTTTTCCCTGATCAATGAAGCCCAAGAATATGTATATATTGCTAACCCATATATTATACCCGGAGAAAGTATTATTGAAGCATTACAAGTATCAGCATTAAGCGGAGTAGATGTCAGGTTATTACTTTCTGATCAATCAGACAATAATATTGTTACTTGGTGTGTACGATCTTATTTTGAAACCCTATTGCAAGCCGGAGTTAAAATATATTTAATTTCAGATGGTTTTTTACATAGTAAAATAATTGTGGCAGATGATACCGTTTCTACCGTAGGCACAACGAATCTTGATATTCGTAGTTTTGAACAGAATTATGAAGTGAATATGGTAATCTATGATGATGCTTTTGCAATAGCACTGAAGAATAACCTACTTCATGATTTTAATAGAGGTAATCTATTAGATTATCACACATTTATCAATAGACCGTGGTGGCATAAAATTAAAGAGGGATTGGCTAAAATATGGAGTCCGGTTTTGTAACCTTCTAAAAGGTAGTTTTTTTAATGTGCTGTTGATTCAGTTCATAGGGGGATGATTTTCCTAAATTCCAATTTTGGAAAGTATTAAATGTCGTTCTGGCAATATTAGTAAGTGCTTCTTGGGTAGCAAAAGCCTGGTGTGGCGTGATAAGGGTATTAGGTAGATTTATAAGTTTTATTAGCAATTCATCCACCCGTTTATTTTTAGACTGATCATAAAAAAACAGTCCATTCTCATATTCGTAGACATCTGTAGCATATGCTCCTATTCTTTTTCTTTCTAATGCTGTAATAATATCTTCTGTTTTGACTATAGCACCTCTCGCAATATTAACAACAATCACCTCTTTTTTCATAAAATTTATAGCAGTGGCATTTATGAGATGATGTGTTTGAGTATTTAATGGCGCTGCAATTACAATAATATCACTCTCTGCATATAGCTTTTCTAAACTAACATATTGTGCATTATATTTCTCTGATAAAAAACGATCTTCTTTTATATCATTAACAAGGATTGCACAACCAAAACCGTACATAATTTTCACAATTAACTTTCCGATTTTTCCGGTTCCTATGACGCCTACTTTCTTTTTAAATAAATCAAATCCAATAAGATCATCCAATAAAAAATTATAGTTATGAACCTGACTGTTTGCTTTGATTATTTTTCTGTTTACTGTCTGAATCAATGTTACGGCATGCTCTGCAATGGCATTAGGAGAATAATCCGGAGCATTTGCTACTTTGAATCCCAGTTTTTCAGCCGTTCTGAGATGTATGTTATCGTAACCAGTAGATCTCAATACGATATACCGAACTCCAAAATCCCATAGAAGCTCTAACACTTTTGAGGATCCCTCATCAGCAGAAAATATGCAAATAGCATTAAATCCAATAGCCATCATAGCAGTTTTTGCGGTTAGTCTATCTGTACAATATTTTACCGCATACCTATCACTATTCGCTTTTTCTAAAAAAGGGATTTCAAAATCCTTAGCACTATAAATCAATATCTTCATCTTGCTTTTCTTCTATAATTAATAATTGTTGTTCTCTAAGTCCCCAGATCAATACTTTTACATAGTCTCCTACTGCTTTTGCAACATTATCAGGTTCTGTAATTTCTATAGATCCTTTCCATATCAATTCACGATCTTTTTCTGAACAAATACAATAAAGCGAAGTCTCTGCAAGATATACTGTATAGTTTTCATAATAATTATCCTCATAATAGATACGTTGATTTTTATAGTAGTCCTCTCTAAAACTACCAAAAGTTTTATCCATATTTTTGTATGCCTGCACCACAGAAACTCGATCTTCTTCTCCTACAATTTTAGAAATCAGGATAGCATCAAAACCAGCTGCAATGAGCTTGCTCTCCATAGCTAGTAATTCTTTTCCACTTTTAGGAGAAGTAGTAAATGAATTATCAAAAAAATCAAGACTTTTGATCGCTAATACTCCATTTTTTTGTAATGATGTAGTTAATTTTTTCTCAAAAATGTTTCTCCCTTTAACATCAGAAGTAATCCCAACAACTAAGACTTTTTGTGCTTCAAAAGTATCTATTTCGGGATTTTTCCAATTCTCTACTAATTCGCTTGAAGAACAGCTTAATATTAGAGGGATCATGATATAAGTATAAAGAATTTTCATGTTTTTGTTAATATTTGATTCAGTTTTTTAATCACCATTTCTGTATAATACGGTATTTTTTCTATAATGGATTCTCCAGAAATGACATCAATATCCTGTAAAGCTTTATTACTACTCCCTACAGTTGATAAAATAATGAGTTTATCAACCTTATCAGGATGATCAGTAATAAAAGTCACTATATTTTTTGGAGGATGTATATACTCCCAGGAGTTTATAATAACGATAGCATCCCAGGTATCAATTTTAGTTGTAAATAATGTATAAGCATCAATAACTTTAAAATAAATGGTATCCTGCTGCTCATAATGCCTTAGAATTCCTTTAACCAAAGAATCTTTAAACCTGCTTCCTTGAGAAGCTATTAAAACTTTTGTGTCAGCATCAGAATCATGTAAATGAAGAGGAATTACTGTATCCATATTGTATGTATATTGATACCAAGCCCAGAAACTGGCAAAAATAATGATCAATAGTACTAGTAAACCTTTAAACAATTTCATAGAATTGCTTTAAGTTAAAAGTCGTTTTTTTTTGCTTTGTTTCATACTATTTCTAATCATATCAAAAATATCACGCTTTACTTTTTTAAACTCATTAAAATATAGATTTACCTCTATCAGCAGCGCGCTGTGCATATTCTTATATTCTTTTTCTTCTTTAGGTTGATCCACCCCGTCTATCAAAATATTTAGCTCATTTTGATGCCTAATAATTTTTTTAATCAATGGTTCTAATTCCTGCTGCTTTTTAGACAACCGATTTATAATTTCACTACTTTTTTCAAAATTTTGATTGGTGATTAACGGTAATGTATAATCTTTGATCAACTCATCAAGAAAGTGTTGTTCATCTTTACTAAATTTGAGTTCAGAAATCCATTGAAGACAAGCTTCATGTAATTCTTCGGAGCTTCTCCATGCTATATATTTAGTATTTGGTGTTATTGGTTTCATCTATTTATATATTATTAATAATCGCATTTAACATTACCCGGCCTGAATAGCCTAGACAGATTTATAAGCTTAAGTCTGGGGTATTTTTTTAATATTACTAGTGTAAAAGGCAGAAAAAATAAACCCCCAAAATTTTCTGCCTTTTAATGGTGACCCAGATTATAGGTTAGAAAATCCAGGATTACGCTATTTCAATCACTTTTTTAGGTGGAATTTTTGCTTCTTCTTTTTTGGTTAGGTTTAAAGAAAGAATTCCATCTTTATAAATAGCTTTCACCTTTTTAGTCTGATCCACAGTTTTTGGCAATTGCATTTTTCTATCAAAAGAACTATAGTTGAACTCCCTACGCGTATACGCATCAGTATCTTTTGCATCTTCTTCACTGTGCTCTGCACAGATATGCAATACATCATTTTCCATAGAAACTTCGATATCCTTTTTTGAAAAACCAGGCACAGCCAATTCTATTTCAAAGTCTTCTTTATTTTCCTTCACATTCATTGCTGGTAAAAACCTATCTCTTACATAAAAATCATCCGCAAAAAAATTATCAGTATACAACCAATTAGCAATTCTATCATTGAACCATGGAAATCCGTTTTTGTTAAATTTAATTAATGACATAATACTATAATTTTAAGGTTATTAATACTTAAAAATACAGTACTCTTTTACAGGGAAAAATGATAATTATCAGTTATTGAGGATTTTAATAACAGGTTTTGTATTATTAAAGAAATGATCAAAAAAAATATCGTTTGCTTGTATGAAGTAAAATCATGTAACGCAAATTTTATGATACAGATTAGTGTGGTTTTTCAGAATTAAATGGATAAAAATTGTCCTTGTGAATTCATTTAGGCAACTATCAATCTTTTTTTGAGGCATATCAGTTTTTAAAATTAAACTGTTATACATTAAAACTATTTCTTATTTTTCTTCAACACACCTCCGGCATACTTAAACACATTATTTTTTAGATTACTAAATTCAACTTGAAAATCAGCAAATTTTTGTGTCATTTTTTTATATTGCTGATAAAAAAAAGTATCGCACGAAACTGTATCACATTCTAGAATGCCCCCCATATCGTTTTCATGTTTTATTAAATCCATTCGTAAAGAATATATTTGATTTTTGACATTAGTAATATCGTTCTTATATTCATGTAATCGTTCGAAAAGATTAGGAGTAGTGGGTTCAAAAACATAAGAGCTTATTAATCGTTCTATAAACTGCAATTCTTTTTCTATAAAATCAATATGAGATTTCCAAGTAAGGTTATCAAAATGAATTTCTTCTATTTTTTTTTCTGAAATATCTAACGTCATTTTCATTTCTTTGAAGGTTTAAATTTATATAAAGATGCAGCCATTCTAAACTAATCCTTAATTAAGGCTAATAAAATGACAATCATAAGGTTTTAAAAAACCTAGAAAGATCTTACCCATCAAAGTATTCTCCTCAGATTAGAAAATAATCTATACTTTTTTGAAAAGACGTCTTCATTTCTCTAGCTTAGTATTAATTCGTTTTTAGTTTCTCAGATCATGTAAAGCTAATACTGGCACTTTAGAATAGTATCCCAGATTTTTAACCATAGGTCGTGAAAATATACTTCCAAAAAAACTATGCTTTTTATTGATAAAAGTTATTAAATCGCTTCCTCTGCTTTCTACAAAACTACTTAGTCCCGATTTTACGTCTACATCATGCAGGGTATGAAAGGAATATTCTAAACCATCAAAATATTCTTCGAGAAGTTTTTTATTTTCTTTCTGTTCCCGATCCAGCTCATCTCCTTTAGACATATACAGAATACATACTGTAGCATTACTTATTCGGGCTAATTCAATTACGTATTGAAGTTCTCTACGCTTGATGTTCATTCTGTAATCTGTAGGAAAAACAATTTCTTTAGGCTCCTTATAGGATACTCCTTCCGGAATTGCCATTACAGGACAATTTCTGGATTTTTCCATTACCAATATGGTATTCGTTCCATAGATAACATCACTGGAGTTTGTGGTTCCTTTAGTCCCCATAATCACCATTTCTATATCTACTCTTTCAATAGTATTTTTTATTGCTTCTAATAATCCACTAAAACTAGAAATTGTATGAAACCTATGATTTTCGTTTTCCTCTAACAATGATACTTGTGTCATTATCTTTGCCAACCCTTTTTCAGAAGCTTCTCTGGCTATTTCATAAAATTTCTCTCCAGGCTCCGGAACCATCATACTTTCTAATGCATATCCTGTAGCATGAAACGCATGTAGTATATAAAAATCACATGATTCATTTTTATATAACTTGGTCGCATAGGTTAGCGCATTCCAAGCATTTTTGGAAAAATCTGTGGGTACTAATATCTTTTTTTTCATTACTCAGGCTTTTAACGTTTACACAATGTAGGATTGCAACTTATAAAAAACTATGACTATTATCAGCTAGCATCAGGAATCACCAGAAAAGGAATTGCTGCTTGAAATCCAATTTTTTTAATAATTGGTTCATGGGTTATCATTTCTATAAAACTATGCTTATAATTAATCATTACGAGTAAATCAATATCATAGTGACCGATGAAATCCTGGATCAACTTAGTTTTTGAATCCATTTTTGATATCCAATGTATGGTATGCTTAAGACCTTTAAGATACCTGGACAGTATTGTATAATTATATTCTTGTATCTCATCTAGCTTTTCTTTCTCATTAATATGAAAAATACGAATAGCAGTATCAAGGTTAGTAGCAAAATCGACCAATGGTTTTATTTCTTTTTCAAGATAAAAACGTTTTAAATCTGTTGAAAACCCAATTTCTGAAGGCTTTCTATATACATATTGATCTGGTATTAGTAATATGGGACATTCGTGTATCTCCTGAATAACCTGGACTGTATTGCTTCCCATAAAAAAAGCCGCAGCTCCCGTAGCTCCTTTAGTTCCCATTACGACTACATCTATTTCCTTTTTTCTGATTGTTTTTCTAATACTATCCAGTAAGTTTTTAGAAATTGATATCGTTTCAAAAGAATGTTTCAGTTCTTCTGTATCTCTAACAATAGCATGCAACGTTTCTGCAAGTTTTTCTTCAGAAGATCCCTTTAGTTTTTTATACAATCGATTTCCTTTATCAGTATCTATTCTACTGGTCAACACGGGGGTATTTACCTCATATGTATGTAGAATATAGAATTGACATGCTTCTTCTCCAAAAAGGCATGTGGCATAGAATAAAGCACTATATGCATTATTAGAAAAATCTGTAGGAACTAGTATTCGTTTCATTATTTTCTTTTTTAAGGATGATCCCTTAAAACTATAATGAATACCGAACCGGTACAATGATATTTCTCATATTTAAAAACAAATAAGCCTCTCTATCTTCATATCATTCTTGATTAGTAAAAAATATAGTTTCTACTTATATGACCTTGCAATATTATACTTAAAACTATACAATTCTGATTCTTAAGTCTACATGCCTTGATTCTATAAACCACATCTGAGGTTGAGCCTTAATAACTCTGTGAATTAAATTTAATATTCATCTGCTGGAATTACCATTAACGGAACTTTTGTACGAAAAACCATTTTTTTGATCACAGGCTCTCTTGTTAATCGTTCGATAAAGCTATGCTGATAATTGATCATGACCAGCATATCGATTTCCAATTCCTCGATGAATGCCTGAATTCCTTTTTCTATAGTATCAAAGTCGGGTAGTACGTGAAACTCATGCGGTTTATTCTTAAAATAATGTTCTAAAGAATTAGCATTATAATTTTGTGTAGGACTTAAAGATGGTTCCTTATATATTTCGATCATCCTTATAATTCCACCATACATATTTGCTAAACTGATGATCGGATCTATCTCAGATTTATAAAAGATTCTTTTAAAATTAGTAGCAAATCCTACAGCTTTGAGTCTATCAAAATAAAAGCCTTGGGGTATCACTAATACAGGGCAACTTTTAATGGTTTTAACTACCTTGTGTGTCACACTTCCTAAAAAAATAGCCTTTGCTCCTGTGGCTCCCTGTGTACCCATTATAATCAAATCCATCCGTTTCTCTATCACAAACTGCCTGATTTCATCAACAGGTTCTCCTTGTTTTGAAACACTGATAAAATGATGGTGTGAATATACCTTTGAGTTTTTAAGATTTTCCTGTATACTGACCAACCCTTTTTTTGATTCTTTTTTAACCGTATCATACATCTGCCCTACTTTTTGAGAACTTATTGTAGTTACTAATGATGTTGAAGTTAAGGTATAGACATTTAATATATAGAATTCACAAGGAATATGATGAAATAATTCAATAGCATAAAGTATGGCATTCCATGCATTATCCGAAAAATCTGTGGGAATTAATATTCGTTTCATCTGTTTATCATTTTAAAAACTAGAACATTAACCAACCTCTTTTTCTCTATGTTGCTCCATGTTTTTTTCTATTGTTTCTCCTATTCTTTTTTCTGAAGGAATCACTAAAAAAGGAACATTGGTATGATACGCTATCTGATTGATCACTGGTTTAAACAATAAGTTTTCGAAAAAAGAATGCTTATTATGAACCATAACAAGAAGATTAATATTATTTTTTTTCTGAAAATCTTCTATTGCTTCTAATACATCCATCCCATCGGCTATATGAAAAATATGTGCATTTTTCTCAAAATATATATCCAAAAATGCACGTATTTCTTCTTGATATGTAGTTAATGGAACTCCATAATATGCATTGAGTATATGAATTCTGGAGATATGAAGAGTACATATCTCTTTTAAAAATGACAAAAACGGATTGGTTGCAGAAAATTGATAATCTGTAGGGAATAATATTTCTTTTGGCTCTTCAAATTCGAAACCAGAGGGAACTGCCAGAACGGGGCAATTTACTTTCTTTATAACGTACATAGTATGTGTACCTATAAAAATTTCGCGGGCTCCTGTGGCTCCTTTGGTTCCCATTATGATAAGATCTATTTGATATTTTTTTACGGCATCTTTTATCTCAGGGATTAACATATTAAAAACCGAAATTCTCTTAAAGATATGTCTAGGATTATTAAACTCCTCTTTTATTTTTTCTTCCAGTTCTTCTGTTTCTTTCTTAGAATTGATCATCGCAACATCCTCCATACCGTAAGGCATTGGGTTTTCTATCATATATCCTGCATTGAAACTGATAGGAGTAAATGTATTTAGCATATAAAAAGTACACCTTTCTTTTTTATAAAATTGTACCGCATATCGTATTGCATTGTATGCATTTTCTGAAAAATCTGTAGGTAGCAAAATATTTTTCATCGGTTTAAATTTTGAAGGATTAAAAATGGAATTGTAATATGAAGACCAATCTTATCAATTGTAGATTGGTATAACATGTTCTCTACATAAGAATGTCTGGAATTAATCATAACTAACATATCAATAGAATGGTTTAGTACATACTCGTTGATAGCTGTCGTTAGGTCATTAGCTGATAACGTTTTAAATGCTAAAGTAGCATCTGGCAAACATGCTGTAAGAAATGCTTTATTATCCTCTTGTCTGATTGACAATGTGGTGAAATTGGATAAATACATAGTAGTAATGGTAGATCGAAAACTTTGAGCCATAGTATTCACTAATTTTAGTTCTCGTCGTTTATAAGGAAAACGATAATCCGTAGGAAACAATATATGTGTAGGTTGTTTATACCTGCAAGTAGCTGGAATTGCCAAAACAGGACATTTTATATATTTAAGAACCTGTAATGTATTGCTCCCAAAAGTCAATGTCCGATCATCTGTCTTTCCTCTTGTACCCATCACCACGATATCAATATTTTCCAGATCTACTAAATCATTGATTTCATCTACCAGAGTGCCGAATGCTGAAAGCTTTTTATACTGATGTTTTGGATTTGGAGAAATCTTTTGGATCTGATCCAGTATATTTTCTAATTCTGTATCAGAGTATTTAAGAACTGATGCTTTCAATTTCCCAAAAACCTCACGAGAAACCAGTGTATCATGGTCATACACTTCATCTGCATAAGCATGAACTAATAAGAATTCGCTACGCTCATATTTAAACAGCTCCACTGCAAATTGAATTGCATTCATCGCATTTTCAGAAAAATCTGTTGGAATTATTATTTTTCGCATAGCCTTGAGTTTCTATCTATCAAAGCTACTTAGCAAAAAGATGGGAAACTATGATTTTTATCAGCTTAAAAGGTTAGCTTTTCTTTAGATACTACCTGTTATGATTTGTTTACACTATTTGTATATACTTATCTTCAATTAGAAGAGATCACTAATGTTTAATACTACTACAAAAAATGAGTAAACTCATATTAGAACAATAAAAACCGGTACTCGACTGTTAAAATTCCATTTCATATCCATACCGTCTACGAGAAGAAACTATACCTACTTCATTTCCCCGAATCAATTCTGTAACGTTGAGGAATCTGTTCAATTTTTCTGTAACCGCTATTCGTTTTGATTTTCTAATTGATCTTAGTGTTTTCATAACTCCTTTTATATGTATCTGATAAGCCTGTCCATAGAAGACAGGCTTGATTTGATTGATTGATGTATTTTCTAAAATTTTATCTGTATCTTCTTTTCGAATTCCAGATATACCCGGTACTATTTATTGATTTTTTTGTGATTTGATTGTTGTCTAATGTTCTCATGATTTTTGTTTTTGATGTGATGAATGAATAGCTCAAGTTTCTATCTGTATCTTCTTTTAGAGTTCCAGATATACCCATTACTGTTTACTGATTTTTTTGTGATTTGATTACTGTCTAATGTTCTCATAATTTCTGTTTTTTGATTGTTATATATCTACTAGACGACGAGAACTAAACTTTCGTTACAGTACTATGTATAAAAAGGTACTATTTTAACTTATTTTAACAAAAAAGATGTCTTAAACGTGTAATTCAATGAAATAGGATTACACTTATTCTATTTTTAGACTACTCGTGTAATATTAAAAAGGGGATATCTGTGTGATAACTTATCTGTTCTACCGTAGGATAAAATAAAATTCGTTGGAAAAAATTAAGATTTTTAGCAATCATGGTGATCATATCTATATCTCTACTTTCTACAAAACATTGTACGGCCTCCTCGATATTAGAACTTGATAAAAAGTGAAAACTATGCTCTATAGTATCTGCTATGTGCTCATTAAGAAAATTTTTATTATTATTTTGTAGTTCGGTAAGTTCTTGATTTTTTTTAGAAATATGTAATACGCGTAATGCTGCATGACTGAGAGAGAGAATTTCATGAATGGTTTTTAGCACATTACTTTTATAATAGATATTATAATCTGTAGGAAATGCAATCTCATGAACCTTAGAGTATTTAGCATTTTCAGGAATTACCAATACCGGACATTTAACCTTTGTAATTACATCTCCGGTATTACTTCCTATGGTTTTCTTTTTTGCTCCAGAAGCTCCTTTAGTTCCCATTACTATGAAATCAATATTTTTTTCCTCGATACTTTTTCTAATCGTATCAATAAAAAAAACCTGCTTGTACATACTAAAAAAATGATGCTTTATATTAAGAGGTAATTTTTCGACTTTTTTAAGTAATAATTGCATTTGCATTTCTGCATTATTTCTAATCTTTTCTGAAATCGTATGCTCTGAATGATACAAAGAATCATTCCTGATTATTTCTTTGTAGGGAGAAACATGTAAAAAATAAAAATTACACCTTACTCTGTTAAAAAATGATAATGCATAGGTAATAGCATTCCATGAATTTTCAGAAAAATCTGTTGGAATCAGGATATTTTTCATCATTAATACATTCTAATAAAACAAATATATTAGTATGTATGTATGAAAAGAATGATAAAAATCAGTTTAGATATTTCATCTTTTAGTAGCTCTGATTTATTCTACTAATCGCAGTCCATCAAGATCTATTATTTTAATCGTACGTCCTTCAATTTCTATAAGTTTATCCTTTTTAAAACTGGATAATGTACGTATTAAACTTTCTGTAGCGATTCCTGCCACACTAGCGAGATCATTTCTGGATATCTTAATACTTTCTTCCGGTTTTTTATTTAAAACCTGAGCAAACTGTAAAATCGTATGCGCTGTTTTTTTTCGCACAGAGCTATATGCCATCTGTAATAACTGTTCTTTAATTTCAGAAAGATTATTGGTTAGTAGTTCCACTAGTTCCAGAGAGATTGTATTACTTTTCTCCAATATATCTTTTAATTTACTCTTAGCAATGCCTGATAGCTCTACATCATCAACAGCGGTTGCCGATTCTTGATATGGTGTATTGTCTGTAAGTGAAGTAAACCCTAAGAAATCATCTTCTTTAAATAAAGCCGTAATCAGTTCTTTACCACTTTCATCCATTTTATGTGTTTTCACAACACCTTTTGAAATTAAATAGATCATATTGGTATGATCGCCTTTTTGATACACTACACTTCCTTTTTTGTATTGAAAAAAATCCCCATGATCATCAAAAAAATTCTTAAGTTCATGTAAATTCCGGAGACTATTTTTAGTTTCTTGATTTGCCCCAGAAGTCTGTTCAGTAATAATTTTTGAAACTAACTGTGCTTTTGCCAGACGGCTTTCTATAGCACTCAACAACTCTTCTTCATCAAAAGGCTTAGTAAGATAGTCATCTGCGCCAAGATCCATCCCTTTTCTAATCTCTTTATGTTCTGTTTTAGCTGATAAAAATATAAACGGAATCTGATTGGTATCCTGATTAATTGATAATGCTTCTAGCACACCATAACCATCTATCTCAGGCATCATAATATCGCAGATTATAATATCGGGCTTTTCTTCTTTTGCTTTAGAAATCCCCATTTTTCCATTAGGCGAAGAAATAACTCTATAATCAGAAAGCTCTAAAAGTTCGGTTGTATTTTCTCTTAATACGGTATCATCTTCAATCAATAGAATCGTTTTCATCATTAGCTATGTATATTAGTAACTGGTATTTGCACTGTAAAAGTTGACCCTTTATTCTCTTCACTACTAAAAGTGATCGTTCCTCCCAGATTTTCTAAATGAGTTTTTACAATATTAAGTCCAATTCCTGTTCCCTGATCTAACAAAGCATTTTCTGCTCTAAAATATCGTTTAAAAATAAATACCTGCTCTTTTTCTGGAATCCCTATACCTTCATCAATAATAGAAAAAGTAAGCAAGTCATCTATATAGTTCACCTGTAGATCAATTGTAGTGTTTTCTCCAGAATATTTTATAGCATTACGAATTAAATTCGTCAACACCAATTCTAATATTTTCTCATCAAAATCAATAATATATTCACCGATATCCTTTGGATATTTTATTCTTTGACCATCTTTAAGTAACATATTAGCATCATATATTACCTCATTAATTACTTTACTTAGCGGAAATTTAGTAAACTTATAATTTACATTACCACTCTCCAGACGCTCTACAGACAAGAAATCATTAAGGATATTAGTGAGGTATTTTACCTTATTCTTAATGGTTGCCAGATGCTTATCTCTCTTCTCTTGTTGATCAGCCTTTGTATACTTCTCTATCAACGCAGCAGAAGTAAGAATGCCACTAAGTGGTGTCTTAAATTCATGAGATACCAGAGAAAGAAATTTAGTTTTTAATTCATTTAAGTCCTTTTCTTTTGCCAGGGCTTCCTGTAATCTTTCTGTTCTTTCCTGAACCGTTTTCTCTAATTTTTCTGTATAACTTTTTCTATCTGTTATATCTAATATAATAGCTACAAATACTTGATCAGCTCCCATATCAGATAATTGTAAATGTATCTCTGCAGGATAGGTAGAACCATCTTTTCTCTCGTGCACCGTCTCGAACTGAAGTTTTTCTTTGGTTCGTTGATATAAAGGTTCTATTAAGTCCAGGAATTTAATCTTTGTAAATTTAGGTTTGATATCCAGAGGAGTCATTTTTCTAATTTCTTCCAGACTGTATCCTATATTTTTTAACGCACCACTATTCACATCCAAAAATTGTAAAGAATGAGCATCAAATATGAAAATTTCATTGAGGGATTCATCAAAAATCTTTGCCCAATGTTTTAATTCTTGTTCTGATTGTTTTCGTTCAGAAATATCAATAACTAATGCCATTACATAATCACTGTCATAAATTGTAAAAGGGTTTAATCCTACTTCTACAGGAAATGTTGTGCCATCTTTACACAATCCATACAGTTCTCTACCCTGCCCCATTGTTCGTTTCTCCTGATCATCTACAAAGTTGTCAAAATGAGTTTTATGTTGCTTATGATATTGTCCTGGAATTAATTTATGAAGCGGTTCTCCTGTTAATTCATCAACTTCATATCCAAAAATTTCATTAGCAGATCCATTAGTAGCTACAATAGTTTGTTCTTTATTAACCACTACAATTCCTTCTGAAATTGCTTCAGAAAGAATTTTAAAAATATTCTCGTTTTTTTCAAAAACCTTCATCAATCAAATGTAATGATTTTGACACGTTCTATAAACTGACAAATGTCATAAAAATCTCTAAAATGATGTGTTAATTTTATCATCATATCAAGTATCTTATTATGAGTAAAACACAAAAAATAGAAATCGAATGTTATCAGAGTTTAGGAAAGTTATTCTATGCCATTGCAGCAGCAGATAAAGTGGTTCGTACATCAGAATATAATACACTTAAGGAACTAGTAAAAACATCCTGGTTAGCTGTTGATGATCTAGAAGATGAATTTGGTGTTGATGCTGCTTTTCAGATCGAAATCGTCTTTGATTGGCTGGATCATTCCTCTCTTGAGGCAACAGGTTGTTTTGAGGAATTTGAAAACTATTATAAAGAAAACAAAAAGTTTTTTACAAAGTCTTTTAAACAATTAATCTGGGACACAGCAAATAGTATCGCGAATGCATTCTCTGGTAAAAATAAATCTGAATTGATGCTACTGGGTAAACTTCAACTAATTTTTGAAGATTAACATAATTATTCTCAATTCTAGCTACAATTTAAAAGTTAATCTATTTATTCATATGGAGTTTATCGACTATTATAAGACACTGGAGATCACAAAAAATGCTACAGATAATGATATCAAAAAGGCATATAGAAAACTAGCTCGAAAATATCATCCTGATCTCAACCCTAATGATAAGAAAGCAGAAGAAAAGTTTAAAGAAATTAATGAAGCTCATGAGGTATTAGGTAATCCTGAAAATCGAAAAAAATATGATCAGTATGGCAAGGATTGGAAACATGCTGAAGACTTTGAAAAAGCTAGACAATCACAGCATCATTATACTGAATCAGATAGACAGCATCATCAGGAAAAATTTACTGAAAGTGATTTTTCTGATTTTTTCGAATCCATGTTTGGAAGGTCTGGTAGAGGCTACAAAAGTAGTCAGGTAAAATATAGAGGCGAAGATTATAATGCAGAATTACGCCTTAGTCTAATGGATGTATATAGGACTCAAAAAAGGACATTAACCGTTAATAACAAAAAATTAAGAATTAATATACCTGCCGGAGTAGAAAACGGACAAACGATCAAAATAAAAGGTCATGGAGGAACAGGTCGTGGTGGACCCAATGGTGATTTATATATCACTTTTGCTATAGAAAACAATACACCTTTTAGAAGAGACAAAGCGGATCTATATCATCATAAAGAGATTGATTTATATACAGCTGTTTTAGGTGGTGACATCATAGTAAACACCCTTACTGGAAAAGTAAAATTACAAGTAAAACCAGGAACTCAAAATAATACAAAGGTGAAATTAAAAGGCAAAGGTTTTCCTGTATACAAGCACGCAGGACAATTTGGAGACTTATATATTATGTATACTGTAAACATTCCTAAAAAATTATCTGCAAAGCAAAAAGAGCTATTCAGCGAATTATCCAAACTATAAAAAAACAAAGTATAATGACTGAAGAACATCTTATATCATTAAAAGATTTTTGTGTATATCATGAGCTAGAATTCTCATTTATACATACGCTAGGTGAGATGGGACTTATTAGTATCATTTCATCTCAGCAAACATCATTCATAAGAAATGAAGAACTACCAAAACTGGAGCAAATTTTATTATTTCATCGAGAACTGGAAATTAATCTGGAGGGTGTCGAGGTAATTATGAGGCTTTTAAAAAAAGTTAATACAATCCAGGAAGAAATGAATATACTCAGAAACAAACTTGGTTTCTATGAAAGAGGCTGATCGATCTTTTTTAAAAACTGATTTTCATCATAGTTAAACGTTTAATATCCTGTTAGTTTTACCCTATATTAAATATCATATTATGAGAACTCTTACATCCTTATTATGCTTAGTTTTAGTTCTAAGCTGTAAAAACCCATCATCAGAATCAAATTCACTGCATCACGATAAGGAAACTAGTAATAAGGCACAACAAGATACAATCCTGGACACTGTTGCTTTCTTAGATGAAGAAACTCTTGAGTTTACTACTGAAAAAACCAAGCCTTTAAAAAAACAGATACTCATTAATGCTCCTGATGACAAATTTCAGCTCTCTACATTAGTTATTGCTAAAGAATTTTATAAAGAAGAAGATATGTATATCCTTGATTATAAATATCCTTTTCTTAACGAAAAACTAGATGAAGGATATACTAGCTTCAACAATTTTCTTACAGAAAATTACCTGAATATAGAGGCTACAGAAAATGAAATTCTGGAAGATAAATATGTGTATTGTGATAGTATTGGCGTGGGCAGGTGTATGGATAAAAGAATAATTGATTACAAGATATATGCTGTAAATGAGGAACTAATTAGTATGGTACTTTACAAAGAAAATTATTATTCTGGCATGAAACATTCTACCTATATGTTTGAATGTCTCAACTATGATCTTACTAAGTATGGTTTTAAACATTTTCAGGATTTCTTTATCCCTGGTTCAGAAAAAGAGATTTTTGAAATTATCAATGCTACAGTGAGAGAGCAAATCAATTCTGGAGAACTCTATCTGGATTGCTGGGAGTTATCACAAGGAGATTTTCAAGCATATAAAAATAATTTTGTCATTAATGATGATCATGTAGAGTACTACTTTGATGACTGTATTATTTGTCCGTCGTACACGGGAACCTATTCGATTAAGATTCCAATTAAAAAAGTAATGCATCTTATTAAAAAATATAATAATAAACCCCTGATAGGTTAACATTAAAACATCATGTATGAAATCAAGTTATTTTCTTTTATTGGTTGTATATATTGTACTAATATTAGTTTCTTTTCTTTTACCCTTTTATACAGCTCCCGGATATTCTATAATATCGCATACATTAAGTGAATTGGGTGCTCAAAACACGCCAAACAACTGGATGATGAACTTTGTTTTTATCTTATTAAGTTTTATCACTTTAATACATGGTTTCAAAATTTTAGGAAATCATCCATTACAGATCATAGTGTTATTCATATTTTGTACTTCTTTATTATTAACGGGCATCTATTTATCTGCACCTATTTATCGCAGACTGCCTTTTGATTCATTTCAAGATGAGATGCATTCTATTTTTTCTACAACTACCGGGGTTAGCTTTTTTATATATTGTTTGGTCATAAGTTATATTGCTCGCTGGAGAAAACAGAAAATACTGGCAATTATAGTAGGAATCACGACCTTTATCCTATCATACTCTATGTTTATACATGCACCATATAGTGGATTATATCAAAGAGGTATATTTATCATAGCATTTGGGTGGATCTTATATTCTTTTAAGTATTATGACTTACTTTTCTCAAAAAAAGAGTATTTTAATCTGGTTAATAAAAAGAAAAATGAAAGATAACTTTAGTAATATTATAGCCTCTAAAACACCTGTATTAATTGATTTTTTTGCTGATTGGTGCGGACCTTGTAAAGTATTAGCCCCTATTCTGAAAGAGGTAAAAAATGAGCTAGGTGACACTATCAAGATTGTAAAGATCGATGTAGATAAGAACCAACCATTAGCTAATAAATATCAGGTCAAAGGAGTGCCTACCTTGATACTATTTAAAGAGGGAAAACTTCTTTGGCGTCAATCCGGAGTGTTACAAAAAACAGATATTGTAGAAATCATACATGCACATCAATAGCAAATAATTAAAATTAAAGAGTTTTATGTTTAAAAAATGCCTTTTGGAAACAAGCATTTCCAAAAGGCATTTTTAAATTCAGAGCTATATTACCACTAATATTACTATATCTTAAAAGTAAGTACAGGTCTGTTTGCATGATTAACTACATCTTCTCCAATACTTCCATTAAAAAAATGGGATAACCCTTTGCGACCGTGGGTTGGGATCGCTATCATATCGGCATTTATTTTTTTGCTATAATTATAAATCCCACTTTCTACAGAATAATCATTTTCTATCGCCACTTTATCAAAATTCTTTACATTACCTGAGGTTGCTTTGAGAAGAAATTCCTTAATCCTTTCTTCTATTTGTAAAGAGCTTCTAAACCGTTCCCCAGGAAGATTAATATATACTAAATGTATCTTTGCTTTAAATAATTCTAATAATTGTAAAGCTTCGTGGTAAGGCTTAATATTTTCCATTTTAAAATCACATGCAAATACAACTTCCTTAATCTTAAATTCGTCTATAGGTCTCTTGATTACCAATACAGGTATATCGGATGTGCGAACTACTTTTTCTGTATTAGATCCAACAAAAACCTCGCTCAATCCACTACTACCATGAGACCCCATCACAATTAGATCCGCTTCATTTTCTTGTGCGACTTCATTGATCTCACTGAATATTTTATAATTCTGCACAGTTTCTTTGACCTTAATACCTTTTAGATAATCTTTATCCAGAAAAGTAGCAAATCTTTTTTCTGCAAGTTTCATATAATAAATTGCTTCTCTGGTTTCCTGAGTTTCATCTTTAGTTAGAATTGCTTCAGATAAACCAAGCATATGTAATACAATAATTTCTGAATTCATTTGTTTAGCAATTAATGCTGATGCCTTTAATGCATATTCTGAATATTCAGAAAAATCAATAGGTACAAGAATTTTTTTCATAGGTAAATTTCTTTTTAGTAATTATAAAAGTACCACAGATTCAATCTAAAAACTATGACATATATCATTGAAAATGTAAGATCTCCTCAGTAGATTTAAGTAATTAAACGCAAATTATGAGAATGACTAACAAAGACAAAATGATGATTGCATCTCTTTGTAGATATCATTTTAAATACATGTAAGAACTACCCACAAGCAGCATCTACATAGCGAAACCTAGATAAATCATCTAGCAATTAAGATAAGGCTTCTTTACTAAAAGAATTCTGAATACATATAATTTAGATATCTTTCTTTAATTTGTAAGATTATCTACGAACGGAGACTAATGAATAAGTTATAGTATAGTTATAAAAACAAACACTTAAATAGTTAATAAACCGCACTATTATATAAGATCGTAAGTAACGATAATTAAGTATGAAAAAATATATAGAAGCCTTTATAGAATCGTTTACAGGTATTGTAGATTGGACATGGAACTCTATAGTTTTTGAAGTACCTTGGTACAGTAATTATTTTTGGGGTCTCATAACTATTTCGTTATTAGTTTGGGGCTTAGAAATAGTTTTTCCGTGGAGAAAAGAACAATCCATTTTTCGAAAGGATTTTTGGTTAGACGGATTCTATATGTTTTTCAATTTCTTTGTCTTTTCTATCATCATTAAGGGTTTCTATACACTATTAGAAGTTCTTTTTACTAATGTGGGAGTGCATACAAAAAGCTTTACTATTATAGATATTTCAGGGTTCCCTATGTGGACTCAGCTCATCATATTTTTTATTATATTAGATTTTGTACAATGGTTTACCCATGTGCTTCTTCATAAATATTCTTTTTTATGGAGGTTTCATAAGATTCATCATTCGGTAAAAGAAATGGGGTTTGCAGCACATCTCCGGTATCACTGGATGGAAAATATATTTTATAAGCCTTTAAAAACAATTGGTGTGATGATTCTAGGTGGTTTCGAACCAGAACAAGCTTATATTGTACATTTTCTTGCAATCACAATTGGGCATTTTAATCACGCTAACATTAAGATTTCTTGGGGACCGTTAAAGTACATTTTTAATAATCCGGTAATGCACTTATATCATCACGCGTATGTGTTACCTAAAAATTCTTATGGTGTTAACTTTGGGATTAGCTTGAGTATATGGGATTATATTTTCAAAACCAATTATATTCCGGAAGATAGTGGTACTATTGAAATAGGATTTCCTGGAGATAAAAAAGTTCCTAAAAGCTTTTTTGGACAGCTCATATATGGCTTTAGACCATCAAAACAGAATACATAATAAAAACATTCTTGTCCTAATAAAGACAGGCTAAACTTATATATACCTTAACTTACCGGTGACTTCTATAATCTTTATTTGATATACTATCGGAGCTTTATTCGTTTTTATTTTACTTGAGAATTCAGGTAGAAACTTATGTTCTTCCTGCTTTTTACGATGTATATTATTTTTCACCCCTTCTGCAAATTCATGTAAGATATATTTTGCATCCGTTCCTACAATCTCTTCAAAAACACCCTGTATCAATACAGACTTCCAGTTGCTTAGAGAAGTAATTTCATCCACCTCAAAAGCGACAGTATTATTTTTGCGCATTGCCTGTATTTTATGACCAACCCCAGAATAACTAATGATTGCATTATTGGTTTTATTATAATGATAAGTGACCGGAATTACATAAGGACTTCCTGCTGAGATAAATGCCAAACGACCAATATAGTTATCACTTAGTAACTGTATACTCTCTGTTATTTCTATATTTTTTATCATAATTATAGTTTCAAAAAGTGATTGTATCCCAGATATATCCGAAACTCATAAGATCAAAAATGATATCAATCATTCAACATCGGAAAAACCTGAATTCTTTTAATCGAAGTGTGAGCAAAACTTGTAGAAAACGAGGTCATAAACAGTGATGAATTATTCTAAATTCTTGATAATCTTTTTTAACTTTACTCGTATCTGTTCTGCAATAATTACTAACGCTTTATTTTCTACAGAGGCCATAGAAGCCGATGGATCAACTACAGAAACTTCGATTACCCCTTTTTCTCTTTCTTGTACGATTACATTACACGGAAGCATCGTACCAATTTTATCTTCCACTTGTAATGCTTTATAGGCAAAAGATGCATGACAAGCACCTAGTATTTTATAATTGTAAAAATCTACTTGTAGTTTTATATTAAAAATAGATTGTATATCTATCTCAGTTAATATTCCAAACCCCTCATTTTTTAGTTCGTGAATCACTCTTGCGATAGCTTCATCAAAAGTTAAATTCTTCAAGATGGTATTAAAATAATACTTCATACCTGATAAATATTTTAATTAAAATCAGCTATGAATGTAAATACTTTTTGACTACTATAGTATGATAAATATCAGAAAGCAGTTTTAAATACCCGACCTAAAACAAATGATCCAATTATGAAAATAAATAATTTACGATTCATAAGAGACCCCAAATATTATTTAGTATGAACTATCAGGATACAAAAATATTGATATCAGAAACAAGACCGCTTTACACAAGTTATTGAATCTAAATGTTTTAATTATATACGCTATATCTCTAAACATAGCTCCTAAAACTGTATTATCTAAATATAAGGTTTCATTTCTTGTTTTCGTTTCTTAAGTTGCCTTTCCAGATCGCTAAGGGTCTCCTTAAAAGCTAATTCATAATTTTTCTCGTTAGAGGTGGCAAATATTTTAGGCCCTGGTAAACTTAATTCTACATCACAGATTTTCCCATTTCCTTTAGGATCATTTTCTTTTTTAAAAAAGACATCTGCTTTGATGATCCAGTCATATTTTTTATATAATTTTTCTAATTTTGAATCTACATAACGCTCCATAGATTCGCTTGTAGGCATTTGTACAAATTGAATGTTTATTTTCATAATTCTATTTTTAATTATTATCAAAGATATTTTCTGCTTTCTATCCTTTTTTTCTTCTATCTCAATGTAAATTTAACCAAACGTAAACAGGCTATTATTAAAATGAAAGTATCTATCATTTTTGATTCTTACTATTAAAGCTTAGCAATGGTATGGATGTATGAGCCTCTACTTGCTTTACCAAATCTTTATGAAATAATTTCTTAAGTAACCCTCTTTCTTCGCGCTCTAGTAAAACAACCATATCTGCATCCATACTTTTTAGGAAATTCATTAATTTGGTATACACATCATCCGCCAATAAGACATCATATTCTATATTAGAATAACTTACCTTTTGACTCACCATTTCCTTAAACCATTCAATCTGTTCTTTATCATCAGTATCATTTTGAGTTGAGACATGTACTACGTGTATAGTCGCTTCAAACCAAGTAGCTAATGCTGTCAATTCCTGAATAGCAAAGACATCACTTTCTTCAAAATCTGTTGCATATACAATCGTATTTATTTTCTTAGCACTGCTATGATCAGGAACCACTAATAGCGGACAAGGTAGTTGAGTTAAGAGTGTTTTTGCTATATCACCCTCAAAAAATCCTCTTTTACTATTACTGTCTTTAACCCCTACAATGACCAAATCAACTTTATATCTTTTTGTTTGTACCAATACTTCTTCTGAGATAGAAATACTTTTTGCGACAGTAGTTTGTACATTCAGCTTTTCTAAATCATTACCCAGATGTTTTTTACAATATTCCTTTAAAACAGCATTTTGCTCTACGTATGCACGTTTTACTGTTTTACGCAAAGGACTGATCATAGTAGTTCCAGAGAAAGAAGGGATATCAAAAACATGTAAAATGATAAGTTTTGCCCCTACTCTACTACTTAGGTCATAGGCATAGTGCAAAGCAGATAGCGAGTGATCTGTATAATCTGTGGCATAAAGAATAGTTTTCATGAGTATATTGATTTAATCATTAAGAATAAAACTAGTTCATAATTGGATAACTATAAATGATTTAAATCAGGTTTACTTTTCACAGAACTGATAATTATCATAGATCAATGATTATGACACAGGTACCTTTATATTTTACAAATAAAGAAAATATGAAAACAGTCGTTTCAGTACAAAATCTAAAATGTGCAGGATGTGAAAGTACTATTGCAAAAAGATTAAACAAACTAAAAGGAATTCGTGATATCTCAGTCAATTTAAATGACTGTACCATCTCTTTTTCATATAAAACCGATAACGGAATCGAAACCGTAGAGAAAGAGCTTACTAAATTAGGATATCCATTAGAAGGAAATAGGAACAAGATTGGAACAAAAATCACATCTTATCTAAACTGTGCAATTGGTAGGATTAACAAATCACACCATCAAAAATGAAAGAAAAAGTACAAAAAAGAGCATCCTCAAATCTCATTTATGGCTTGGAAATTATTGGAGCAATGGTTTACTTTATAAGTCAAGCCACTGGTTTTTGCATGGGTCTACTAGGAGTTCTTAAAGCATTCGTTTGGCCTACTTTTCTGGTATATGAAACGTTAACATTTTTGAAAGCATAGATAAAAAACAAGACTCATTTATTATAATTCTATACGCTATACGCTAAAATCTCAATGAAATTATATATTCAATCACATCACTTTATTGTTGTTGCAGACTTAAATAATTCATTTTTTTCTGAATCAAGGTGTAAAATTCAGATATTGCCTTGGATATGGTTTGGTGCTCTATACAGGAAATAGGAGTATAAGAATCGTATAATTAGTTTAAATTAATAGCCTAATTGATATTAGGTAGTAAACTTTATAAGTTTTGATAGAATCATTCATTACTTTAGTATTAGCAACACACGAAAGCTATACTGCAAAAATCCACTTATGAATACATCACATAAAATAGGCTTGGTACTCTCTGGCGGAGGTTTTAAAGGAGTAGCTCATATTGGAGCCATACAAGCTATCGAAGAAGCGGGCATTGTTCCGGATATTATTTCTGGCACTAGTGCCGGTTCTATTGTAGGAGCCTTATATGCAGGTGGTCATAGTGCTGAAGAAATCAAAGATTTTTTTAATAATACATCACTGTTTAATTTTCATCGATTGACAAGAAAAAAAGCAGGGTTTTTGGATTCAGAAAAATTTTATGATGATCTCATACGGTTTTTCCCGGAAAATTCGTTTGAGAGTCTTCATAAAAAATTATTTGTAACTGCTACAGATATTATTGAAGGCGTTACCAGAGTATTTAGTGAAGGAGATTTAATAAAATCAGTATTGGCATCTGCCGCATTTCCTGGTATGTTCTCCCCTGTATTGATCGATGGACACTTATATTCTGACGGAGGAATTTTAAACAACTTTCCTATAGAACCTCTACAAGAAGCTTGTGATACTATTATCGGTATTGATGTTACACCTTTAAAAAAGCCCAAAATATCCGATTTCAAACATTCCTATAATGTAATGCTACGTGCATATTACTTGCGTGCTACCCCCAATTCTATGGCAAAATTTAAACATTGTGACCTTGTCATCCAACCTGAAGAACTGATTAATTACGGTCTTTTTAGTAGCAGCAATCTGGATAAAGTATATGATGTGGGGTATCAGGAAGCAAAAAAACAATTAGATCTATTTGTTAAATAGTCATAAATCCCACGCTAACCAATTAGAATACATTACAACAATTACACTACATCCCAATGCGTCTTAGAAATTCTGTTTTATAACTATCTCCTATCGGAATTCTGGTAGTATCTACCACAATTTTACTACGCTGGATAGAATCTATTACACTTACATTAATTAGGTAAGATCTGTGTACCCGCATAAATTGATGCTCAGGTAGTTTTTCCTGAATTTCTTTAAAAGTCATGAGTGTTAATAATGGTTTTTCATTAGCAATATGAATTTTTAGATAGTCCTTTAGCCCTTGGATATACTTAATATCTTTAAGCTTAATCTTTACAGTACCATATTCTGATTTCACAAAAATAAACTTATCTCCTCCAGTCGTTACGATTGTATCTGATACTGCAGAGCGAAAAAACTTTACTTGTTCTTTTTTAAGCTCATATATCTCTTTTGCCCGATTTACAGCTTGAATAAATCTGGGAAAAGGAATTGGCTTCACTAAATAATCTACTGCATTAATCTCAAACCCTTCTAATGCATATTGAGAATATGCTGTTGTAAAAATAAAAAGTGGTTTCTGATTTAAGGATTTGATAAAATCGATTCCGCTAATTTGAGGCATTTCGATATCCGAAAAAATCAAATCTACTTGTGTCTTATTACAAACCGATATGGCCTCTAGAGGATTCATAAATGCGCCTATCACATTAAGAGTACCTATATCTTCACAATAGGATTTTATAATACCAAGCGCTAACGGTTCATCGTCTATAATAATACATCTCATATCATGTAAGCGTTAAAGTTAAATCAACTACATATCGCTCACGCCCCTCTTTTATGGTCAGCATATGTAGATTAGGGTATAAAAGCTCTAGTCGCTTTCTTATATTAGTCAGGCCCACTCCTGAATTATCAATATTCTTTTTATAAATTCCTATAATATTACTTACAGTAAACATAAGTATGTCTCCTTCGACCTTTATTTTAATTTGTATGTCAGTCACACCTTTATAATCCGTTCCGTATTTAAAAGCATTTTCTATAAAAGAAATAAGAAGCAAGGGATACATACTTTTGTGTTCATATTCTCCCTTTATAGATAAGGTTACATCTTCACTATTGGACAATCGTAATCTTTGTAACGAAACATAATTTTTAATGTAATCTATTTCTTTTAATAAGGGCACCATTTTTTGATTCGCTTCATACAACATATACCTCATCAATTCTGATAAGGTCAGTACTGCTTCTGCAGCATCATCCGATTTAGTACGCACCAGAGAATAAACGCTATTTAGTGAATTAAATAAAAAATGTGGGTTTAGTTGTGCCTTGAGAAATTGGAGTTCTGTTTCTGTTCTTTGTACTTCAGTTTCACTTGAAATCTTATCACGCTTATAAAAATCAAAAATCAAACAAAAGATACCACCCAATAAGAAAAAAGCAAAGAAAAAAATACCTCGGACCATATTTTTTAAATCCTGTACTCTATTAAAATCATTTTTAAATCTGATGGAATCCAGTGCCTCTCTAAATGGACTTTTTATAGGAATTTCACTCACCAAATAATTAATAGCTATCAAAAAAATAATAGATGCAATAATATAATGTATCATCTTCTTTTTTAGAAGTAGCTTGGGTGCCAGGAAAGAATAATTAGCATAAAATACAATAGGATTAAACAAAAACTGAATAAAAAAATCCGGATGTAACCGCACCGTTCCCATCTGAATAAGAGAGAATCCCATAGGAAATGACATTAGGCAAATCCAAGAAATAATATGAATCCAAATTTTTTTGATATCTACTGTTTTAATTCTTTTTTATAATAACTACTTTACAAAATCTATGTTACAACTATCTAATTCTGCTTTGGTAATCGTAGGTGTTATTTCTTGCACTAATTTATCTACAACCAAAAGTGCTATTTTCTTAGCGTCCTTTTTTGATTTAAAAAATTGATAACCATACGCTCCAGGAATATTTTTTTGTTTAATAAGTAAAGTATCATCTATATAAATTTCATAATACCATCCGTAATGATCAGAAAGCTCCTTAACTTCTAAACTATAATATTTAGAATATGGATCAGAACCCGGCCCCATACTTACAAAACAGGTTCCAAATAAAACTCCAAAAGTTATAATCCCAAAAATCAATACATAATTCATTTTCATTCTCATTAATACTTGATTTTATGTTTATTAAAAAAGTGTAGGAGCTAACTGATTCTTAACGAAATTATACTAGATAGAAAAGTGATTAATCATCTTCGTCTTCTTCATCAAGAGGAAAAAATTCCCAATTATCATCAAGATATAAGGTGCCATTTCTTCCTAGCGCTACAAATGCTCTGGATGTATTAGAAAATGCAATTGGATCTTGCCTGCCTACCCCTTCGAGTGCTGTTTTTTCATCCCATTCGTCAGTAATGGGATCATATTCCCATACTGTGCCCGTAGCTCCTCCTCCTATGGATCCTCCTACCAGATACCCTTTATTGCCGATACTAAAACCAACGGCACTACTGCGAGTAACATCATAATCATCTGTATTCAGGTTTTCTAATGAACTCCATACATCAGTAGTGGTATCAAATACCCAAAAATCTTCAAGATCCAAACCATTAGATATTCCTGTACCCATATATACTTTATCACCGATGGTAAAAGTCATTGCTTCTCGTCTCTTATCACCTCCAAAACCTACTAGCTCTTCCCAAGTATTAGTTTGCGGAATATATTTCCAGAAATCTTTTCCATCATTATCTCCATCAAAACCAGTTCCTACATATCCCGAGGTTTCAGAATTAAATGCTACAGCTCCATATCTGGCTGTACCTGCAAACTCTGCAATTACATCCCAACTATTTGTTGCGGGGTCATATTTATAAAAATCATTTAACTCATTATCCCCATCAAAACCAGTTCCAACATATCCTACATTATTAACAGTAAAACCTACTGCAGAGCTACGTGCAACTCCTGTGAAATCTGCTAACTGACTCCAATAGTTACCCTCTATGTCGTATGACCAAAAATCATTTAGATAATCATCTCCATCATACCCGGTACCCATATACCCTTTATTACCAATTGTAAAAGCTATAGCACCACTTCTGGAAGTGCCGTCAAAAACTGAGCTATCTACCCAATTACCTATCTCATCATCATCATCATCATCAGAACAACTCAATAGATTAATAGTAATCAAAATACATAAAGCACTTTTGATATATGGTAACATTAATTGTATTGGTCTATTATTTATTTTCATTTGTTATTTATTTAAATTAAACTTTAATCCCATCGTTATAAAAAATGAGCTATCCGTATTAAAATCATATATAGTGGTATGATCCTTATCTAAAATGGCTAGTTCATTGTAGAAAGAATATCCTGCTTTAACCACAGTGGTCCAATGAGGCTGAATCCTATATTTATATTCTAAACTAGTAGCTGCTGTTTTATATGTCAACTTTGTATTGCTTATCATTCTGATATCTTCATCATAAAATGGCGAAGATAAATTACCGTATAGTCCGGTAATAGCTGTAGCTGCAGATATAATATGTCTTGTATTATGATGAAAATTTATATAGGTTTCTGGAAAACCTAAGATGTACTCCCATTGTAAATTTATCCGCTTCTGATAGGAAATAAGAGGTATTAATTGAGGCACTCCAAAAGTGGTATCATAACCAATACCCAATAGCAGACTAGATGAATTCATCCCACTCCCCCATTTTTTAGTAACTGTTGCCTTAGCATTAATCACTATATCCTCATTAGTTATCTTTTGTTCTAAATCAGATGATATCATTGGCAAAACAAATAGATTAGCTGACCAGGTGTCATTTACTAAATAAGTATATGATAGTTTTGCTCCTATGGTATGTAAATCTGTATACAATTCTGATCCTGTATAAAACGGCGCATTGGTAAAAAGAAAATTATAATTGTCATATATAAAACCAAAACCTATATTCGTTTTTTTATAATCAGTATCCAAATACGTATCTATACTATATTTTTCTATACTAGTATCTCCTATACCTTGTATAGTAGAATAATCAAACCCAAAAAGTTCCTGACCTACATCCTGACCTAATCCTATATTCACTGTACTAAATATCAAAATAATGAGTTTAAAATGATCTCGCATTCAAATTTTTTGATGAAAGTATTCAGTTACCTGAGCGGCAGAAAAAAAGATATACCAGAGACTGAACTGTATAGACAAAACAATCTTTTTTATCTACCAATTGACAAGAATCTTTTTCATCTTGAAAAAACCAGGTTTAGTCTATTCTTTATAAGCATATGTATACTATATTTTTAATCTAAGAGCCTCTCTATTTCTTTTGTAGCACTCTTTACGAATTAGATAGTCTGAAATGAAAAGTATAGCTTGTTTTGTATCCATAGTGTGTATTGTGATCATATTTATTTCTTGTTCTTCAGAAGAAGAAAGTATTCCGGTAATTGAAGTAGGTCAAGATTTTACTAATTCTAATATCAGGGTAATGTCTATTGATACATTCTCTGTAGAACTATCCACATATAAGCTGGACAGTGTTATTACTTCATCAACTAACAGACTTCTGATCGGTCAATACACCGATGCTATTTTTGGCACAGTCAAATCAGGTAGTTATTTAGAATTTACACCAATAGAGTATGATATTCCAGATGATGCAGAACTGGATAGCATTGCATTAGTACTTAACTATGATGGTTATTTTTATAGTGATACCACAAAAGTATCTTCTATACACGTACACAAATTAAGCGATGAAGTAGTACCAGAGGAGGATGCTTTTTATAATACCAGTACAATCGCATATGAAGAAGTTCCAATCTCATCCGTGAATTATTATCCGCGACCCTATGGTAAGGATTCACTCCATATTTCTATACCTATAGGCTTAGGTCAAGAACTTTTTAATCAAATACGGGATAATAGCATTACTAGTGACATAGATTTACGTAATGAGCTTAAAGGCTTAGCATTACTTCCTGGGGAGACGGATGATTCTTCTGTAATTGGCTTTAGTATTGGTAATGAAGAAACTTATCTTAGATTCTTTTATACAATTGTAGATAGTGAGTTTGAAGAAGACGAGCAAACTTATGATCTTATTATTAATTCTAGTGAGACGTATCCCACGTATTTTAATGCGATTAGCAGTGCTTCAGAAGGCACCTATTTTGAACCTCTAATTGATCAAGAAATAAATCTACCTTCTTCTGATGCCAACAATAGGAGCTATATACAAGCAGGAGTAGGATTAATTACCAAAATCGAACTTCCTTCTATTAAAAATATTTATCAAATCTCGGGAACCGGAACGCTGATGAGTGCTGCATTAACTATCAAACCACCTCCACAGGTATATGATGATCTTAAACCAATATCAGATTCTCTATTTGTCAATACAATAGATCAAAACAATGATATAGGAGCTCAACTAATCAATGGTAATGGTGAAGTTTATGCATTACTCAATGAAAGCAATAAAGAGTTTAATGAGATTGTTTATGAAATCCCTTTAGGAGTTTACGTAGAAGATGAATTATCTGAAACCCCTGAAATTGAAAATGCTATTGCAATTTTCCCTCAAAATTTCAATAACACTGTTGACCAAATTGTACTAGAAGGAGAAAACAGTGATGATTTTGAAGCTGAATTGATTATTACCTACGCCATATATGATGAGAATGAATAGATATATAGTATGCATACCCTTTTTATTTTTGAGTAGTATATTATTTGCACAAACAAGTGATAATACATTAACTCGCTCCCCTTATTCACTGTTTGGATTAGGAGTTCAATCTAACTCTAATATTGGTACAAACAGTGCTTTAGGAAAGGGAGGAATTGCTTTAGAAAGTAAGAATATGATCAACAATTATAACCCTGCATCTTTTGCATCTATTCCTGAGCAAAGCTTTTTACTTGATATTGGATTTTTAGGAGAATTCAATACGATTTCTAATAGTAATGGTGATGAATCTAGACTGGCTGCTAGTTTCTCTAATCTTGCCTTTGCTTTTAGCATAAATGATTCCTCCGGATTAGGAGTGTCTATTGTTCCCTTTACTGATGTTGGGTATTCTCTAGTGGGTATCACCAGTAATATTGAAGGCTCACAGGATGAATTCATTAGCAGTATTACAGGTTCTGGTGGACTTAGTGATATACGTATTAATTATGGGTATCGCATATTTGATAATGTGAGGGTCGGCATACGTGCTTCCTATATTTTTGGGTCTATTCTCGAAACTGAAAATATTACAACAGTAGATTCTTATCTAGATATTATTGAAGAAAATTATTATAATGGTCTTCGATTAGGTGTAGGATTTCAATTTGATATTAATGATTCATATTCAATGGGTCTTACGACAGATTTACCTACCTCATTACATAGTTCTCAGGATCGGTTAGTAGAAAAAACATTGGATAATGTGCTAATAACAGTAGAGAATGAAGAAGATTTGTTTGTAACTAATTTTAAGTTACCATTAGAAATTGGTTTTGGAATACGTGCAAAACCTATCAATACTATTACTATTAATGCTGATTATAAAATGAATATGTGGGGACAAACAGAACAAAGTGATAACATTGGGCAATTTGTAAATCAATCTATTGTTAGTTTGGGTGCTCAATATAAAGCTAATGAAAGAGGCTTCAAATACTGGCAACATATAGAATTTAGAGCAGGAATCAATTATGATACCGGATATTTAAAAGTAAATAATAAAGTCATTGATAATTATGGCTTTTCTGCCGGACTAGGGCTTCCTATCAACAGAAAAGGTACTTCTATGCTTAATATATCATATACTACAGGACAAAGAGGTAGTGTATCAGGGCTTCTTTTACAGGAAAACTACAATCTAATAAATGTAAACCTAAGTCTGAAAGATACTTGGTTTCAAAGAATCTTCTTTAAATAAAGTTTACGGATTAAAAGTTTACTAAAAATTTCCAAATTGTTTTTAGTCTAAATACATACCATAATTAAATTAAACCTATTGTTTAAATCTTTTAGCTTCACTAATGATATTTTGTATTGTGGATACAAGTGCATTGCTATGCTAAGATGAAAATAGTTACAATAAGTAATAAAACTACTCTCTACACATTACTGGTAAATAAATATTAAAATCTGGAAAGTAATCATAAATTCGAAATGTTAAAACAAAGTAAGAGGGTCATTGATTAAATCAATGACCCTCTCATTACATTTTTTTTAGAAATATTAATTTCTAACAACAGCTACTGGATAGCTTTCACCTCTAAAAGATATTGAACCTGCTGTCAATGGAGCTCCATTTCTGGCATGTAATATTCCTGCTACATGAGGAGAGGCCATAGAAGTACCACTGATAGTTCTATAACCACCATTAAGCCACGTACTAGTCACACTACTTCCTGTAGCTATAACATCCACAGTAGATCTACCATAATTAGAAAAGCTAGAAAAACCTCCCGTACAGGTCATAGAAGAAACCGTATAGATATTCGTACCGTTGATACAAGCTGGTGAATCTGTCGAAGCATCTCTGGAAGAATTACCAGCTGCCAATGCAATTCTGGTATTACTGTTTCCTAGTGATAAAAGAACAGATCGATACGGAGAAGAGGTTGCACATTGTGATCCTGCGAATCCACCTAAACTCATATTCACAACATCTCCGGCAATATCATTTGCTCCTACATGATTTAATGCACTTAAGATAGAAGATGAAGAAGCTCCTCCACTACATCCGAAAACTCTAAGTGGAACCACAGGCGCACCTGCAGAAACACCTACAACACCTTCCCCATTATTGATAGCTGCGGCAGAACCAGCCACGTGCGTTCCATGACCATTACAATCATCAGGAGTACCTCCTATAAAGGATCTAGCATAATCAGTATTAGTAACTACATTAAGATCAGGGTGATCTAAATCGATTCCTGTATCAATAATCCATATCCATGAATCAGCACCAGAACTATCTACAAAACCGCCAGCATTCTGAATTCCACAAGGAGTTTGCTGAGCAAATTTATTAGCAACAGAACCTTTAGTATCACCTTCTTCCTCGATAACATCGTCAATAGGGTTTGGTACAATCTGATCATAATGAATTGAAGCGACAGACGGGTTTTTCGATAATTCAACTAATTCCTGATCAGAAAGATCTTTAACTGATATCCCTGCAAACTGCGAAGTATAATACGCTGAAACTTTGTTCATATCAAAGTCGGAAACTGATAGTGTAGCATTAATTTTCTTTATAGATTCTCCCGCAAGCTCTCTGGAAGATTTAGCCTTAGAGGCTCTATCCGTAAACGATTTATTAACTAATTGCTCAGAAGTTGATTTGATTTGTTTGTCGTCAAACATAATGATATAGCTTCCCTGAACAATCTCACCTTCAATTTCGATAGGTGACACGATAGATTCAACTACATCATTTTCAACTTTGTCATCTTGACAAGAAGTAAATAACAATCCTGTTAACAGCACACATGCTGATAAGCTTTTTAAATTTTTCATAAATTATTGAGTTTGTGATTTGTAAACCCAAATGTAAGTAAAGAATATTCACAAAAATATCATCGTTTTTTACTTGTACGATTTTCTTTACACGAAATCTTAATAAAATCTTAATATATGTTTTATCTTAAAAAACCCTTCAAAATCAGCGTGAGTGATGATGAAAATGAAAAAGAACTAATTTTAATAAAATTTAAAATTTTCATGTTCCTTTTACAATGTTAAAAAAGCAATTAATTAACCTTATTTTTTAACATTACTTTAATTTCCAAATTCACTTTTAATCGACTAAAGCCACAAAGATGCATTAGTGCATTTATGTTTAATGGAACAAAATCAATTTTTTAAATTACCAATTATACCTTTATCAAATCCTGAGCTACTTAGATCTAAATATTATGAAGTATCTGATAAAGGATTACTGCATTACAAAAGTTAAGAAAAAAGACTATACTCATTTAAATTTACTATCAAAGTTATGATTCTTTATAGATAGCACTATGGTGTTCGTAATAGACAAGGTATAGTCTCAGAAAATTTAGTAACATAAAGAAGGTAACATCATCAGCTTTTAAATATGGCTTAAAGTAATTATTATGTAAAGGAAGATTCAATACACCTTACCTAAAATTAATCCTCTAAATACATTGTATCATAATTAAATTTTCATGTCTAGGTTAATATAATTATTTACTTACGCATAACTTTTATCTCTAATCTCAAAAATTCGCATAAAAAAACCATCCCGGTCACGGGATGGTTGATTTATATAAAGTTTCAAAGCTTACTTATTACATACTATAGATTTTACTAGTACATAAATTCTAATGCAGTGATATCAGAATTTTCGAATTCTCCATCCTCATTACCACCAAAACAAGCTAACATTATAGATGGAGTAGTATCAGATCCTGAAGTTCCAGGAATTAAAATTGCTCCAACTCCAGCTTGACCTTCATTCTGGTTAGATCCACAACTCTGACGAGATGCATAATCTGTATGACGGAATCCTACAGAGTGTCCCATTTCGTGAGTAATTACGTGCTCTACTACATTTGTACCAAAAGCATCCGTACCAGCATTGATCTGGATAAATTTATGAGGCTGTCCTCCATTAGGGAAACCAGCAGAACCTCCACCACCAGAAGCACCATTATTATATACTACCATATCTGCGTTTGTACTAGCAGCATAACTCAACGTAAAATTAAGTCCTATGTTTAATCTATTGTAATTATTTACTGCCCATTGTAATGCAGTTTGCATTGTACTTGTAAGAGCAAATCCACTACCAGTATATCCAATAACAGAAATATTGTAGTTATTACTTGATACTAAATTTGATGTTCTATACTGCTTATTAAATCCATCAGCAGCATCTTCTAAAGCTTGTTTTGCTAATTCTTTAACATCTGTAGGTAATAATATGTCTCCAGACATTAAATATTCTTGTGGTGACTCACCAGGATGTGTTATGGTAACTAATTCTGCTCCAGCCGGATTAACACCTGCATCTAATAGAGCTTGTTTTTGTAATTCTGTAACTTCAGCAGATGATTCTGGCTGTACTTCGTTAGAAATTTCGTCTTTTTGGCAAGATGTTACAACACCAGCCGCGATAGCGCATAGCGCAAGGAATTTGATTTTTTTCATTTTTAAAAAGTTGAGTTTGTGTAGTTACTATTAGTATAATATACCTACTACATGATATACTATATTTTAATTATTTTTAGTAAAAAGCTTTGAACCTTTTTAATTTTAAGCGGGATGAAGATATGATAATTATTTATAAAAATCAGTTAATTCTTTAAACTATTCTTATGGTTTAGTTATATCCACTACACTAAATTTAACAAAAATGAATAAACATTAACAATTGTCTATCTTTAAATTACTCAATATTATCGATAAAATACACAATGCACTACTGTATTTAAAAAAGTTATTTAAAATACATATAATCAGACAAGTTAACAGCTTCAAATTAGCTACTAACAACTGTAAGTTAGCTCTATTATTAGATATGACAAATTCTTAACATTATCGTAATAACTTACGAGTTTAAAATGATTATTTATCAATAAACTATTTTATAAAAATTGAAATATCAATTATGCATTAGAACACTATAAAACAAAAGAATTTACTAAAGAACGTTTCATTAGCTTCATCAAAATTTCAGAAAAAAGCGACTAGATTATTTAGAAAGAATGAAATCAAAAAAATGAAGTACTTTTCTTACAAATTATAAATTTATGTTTCTGTAGTGTTAAAAAAATATTTACCTGAATTTTATTGAATAATAAAGTAAAAAACCAAACAAAAATATAACAAAACACAAAGGAATATACTTATGAAAAGTACTTGAAAACCTTAAACTCTACCTGTAAAGAATCACATATACAGAATTTTTATTGACAATTTTATACAGTAAAAAAAGACACAAAATATTAACAACTTTCAACGCCATAAAAAAACCAATCTTGAGATTGGTTTTTTAGTAAATATCAAAATTTAAACTGTATAATTCTTAAAAGAATTCAGAAATCATTAAACTATCTCGGCGCTAAGCCCCGCCTGAAGTAATTTAGAACATCTAGGCACTAACTCTTCATACACACCAGTCTTAACAGTACATTTTCCTTTATAATGTACAAGCATTGCACATTGTTCTGCCTGAACCGGCGTATGCTCACAGGTATATATTAAAGTTTCAATCACATGATCAAAAGTATTGACATCATCATTGTATAAAACAATTTCGCTCGTACCTTGCTCAACTGTCTTTTCTAAAACTTTTTCTAAAACTTCTTCCTGCGTACTCATCTTATTAATTTTATGCAAATATAATATTTACAATAGAAATCTGTATTCAATCTAAGATTATTTTAACGTGTAACAAGCTGCTATCCAATTATTTCGTTCTTTATGCTCAGAAAACTCTAAATTATTACCTGTACATGCTTTTGTAATTATGTTCAGGTCTTCTTTATAAAACCCACTCAAAAACAGCATACCTCCTGATTTTAGTGTCTTAGCATAGCTAGCAATATCATTTAATAATATATTCCTATTAATATTAGCAATAACAACGTCATAAGATTTACCCTCTAATAGAGATGCTTCACCTTCATAAGCTGTTATTTCTTTACAATGATTGCGAGTTACATTTTCTATAGTATTAAGATAGCACCAATTATCGATGTCAATCGCGTCTATAGGTCCGGCTCCTCTCATTTCTGCCAAAATTGCTAAAACTCCCGTTCCGCATCCCATATCCAGGACTTTCTTATCCTGTAGATTATTCTTTAACAAATGCTGGATCATCATATGTGTTGTTTCATGATGTCCCGTACCAAATGACATTTTTGGTTCTATTACAATATCATAGGTAGTGTCTGGTTTTTCATGAAACGGAGCTCTCACACTACACAGATTGTCTACAATGATGGGAGTAAAATTTTTTTCCCACTCTGTATTCCAATTTACTTGCTCTATTTCTTTAGTGGTATATGTGATAGCGAACTCTCCTGAGGTAAGCACATGTATTTCATCAAGAATTTGATCATTCCAATCGTCTTTTTGAATAAATGCTTCAATTCCTTTCTCTGTTTCTACAAAACTTTCAAAACCTACATATCCGAGTTCTGCAATGAGAATCTCTGATGCTGGCTGTAATGGGTCAATGGTAAAATAGTAACCAATATAGATGGGTGTAGACATTTTTTACATTTTGAGTGAATACATAAAAATTAGATTTTCTATGAGTATGTATTCACATATTTTTTACTACCTAAATTTAAAAAGCATTGGCAATTGCTGCAAAACTTTCTGCATCCAGTGCTGCACCTCCGATCAATCCACCGTCTACATCAGGCTTAGCAAAAATTTCTTTAGCATTGGCAGGTTTTACGCTCCCACCATACAGAATAGAAACCTCATCTGCTGTTTCTGTATTATAGGTATCTGCAATAGTTTTACGTATGAATGCATGCATTTCCTGAGCTTGCTCCGGGCTTGCTGTCTCTCCCGTTCCTATCGCCCATACTGGTTCGTATGCCAAAACAATTACTTTCCAGTCAGATGCATCAAGATCAAATAGTGCATTTTTTAATTGACTTTCAACTACCTTAAAATGATTACCACTTTTACGGTCTTCTAATTCCTCTCCAAAACAGAAAATGATAGTCATCTCATGTTTTAATGCAGTTTTTACCTTTTCTGCTAATAATACATCGGTTTCTCCAAAATAAGCTCTGCGCTCACTATGCCCTAAGATTACAATTTGAACACCAATACTCTTTAGCATATCCGCAGAAATCGCTCCTGTGAATGCACCACTTTCTGCCTGATGCATATTTTGAGCAGCTACCTTAATACCGGATTGCTTTAACTCTTCAAAAGCATAGTATAAATTAGTAAATGTGGGTGCTACAATAATTTCTGCAGTCGGCTGCTCTTTAAATTTTACTTTTAATTCTGAAAGCAAAACTCCTGTGTCTGCCAGATTTTTATTCATTTTCCAGTTTCCTGCTACAATTTTTTTTCTCATTATTATTTTATTTAGTTGTGTGGTTAATATTTAAATTAAGATGATGAAACGCGTATTCTAGGATCCAGCCAACCATAAATGACATCTACCAGTATATTGATGATTATAAATAAGGAAGCTATAACAATAACAGCTCCCATAATAACCGGAAGATCTTTAGTATTCAAAGCATCTACAATCTCTTTTCCTAATCCATTCCATCCAAAAATATATTCAATAAATACAGCACCTGCTAACATAGAAGCAAACCATCCTGAAATAGCAGTCACTACGGGATTTAAAGCATTCTTTAATGCATGCCTTCTGATCACCTGAAACAATGATAAACCTTTTGCCTTTGCTGTTCTTATATAATCCTGACTCATAACTTCTAATAATGAGTTACGCATCAATTGAGTAATCACTGCCAGAGGACGTATTCCTAAAACAACTGCTGGTAGTATTAAATTTTTCCATTGAATATACGATCCTTCACCAAAATCATCCACCTCATATAAACTTCCTGTCATATTTAAACCAGTATATTCGTGTAACACAAAACCAAACAACCAGGCAAAAATGATGGCACTAAAAAAAGAAGGTACACTCATACCTATCGTACTTACTAACTGAATTAATTTATCTGGCCATCGATCCTTAGCTAGTGCACTAACTACTCCCATAGAAACTCCTAGAAAAATCGCTATCAATATTGCAAAAATTGCCAATACAGCCGTATTAGGTAAGGTTTCCTTTATAACTTCACTTACTTTTTTTCCATTTTTCTGAAAGGATTCACGTAAATATGGATATTTAAAAACTGTTACCGTAGTACCTAAGGTAAATAATCTTATTCCTGAATATTTTTCAGTATCAAAATATGAAAAATCATTTTCTTCAGTACTATGAAAAGATATAGGTGAAAGATCATTAAGATAATATCTATATTGGGTAGTAAGAGGTAAATCAAATCCATATTTCTTGTACAAAATAGCTAGCTGCTCTTTATTTTCATTCTGCCCCATCATCATCTGAGCTGGGTCACCTGGCAGGATGGTAAAAAGCATAAAGATGACCGTAATTACTCCAAATAATGTAATTAATGCATAGCCAAACTTACTTAAATATCCGATCATTATTGTGGAATCTTTGCTTCTAACTTTGTTATCTCATCTAGCGTATATTTTTTGTATTCAACCCCCAGCAAATGTTGACAATATTCTTCTATTGTAGCTTCAAAACCGACTTTAGTTCTCCTCTCATTTACAGAATCTGCATTTTGTATAGGCCAAATAATTGGGAGTTCTTCTTTTGTACCAGCATGGAGCTTTTTTCCTTGAGTACCATATAACTGTTCTTTGTGTTGCTGCATCAAATAGCGATCCTCCATCATAGCTACAGAAGTCAGAGGAAGCTCTGCTTTTGCTCCTGCCTCCTTAATTAGCGGCAAATATGTTTCTATTTTGTCAGAATGTTGAAGAATTAACCAAGCCGCTCTACTCGTTTTTTCTCCCACCAATGTCTTACCAGGATATCCGTATTTCTTAATCACTTCTTCTATAAACAATGTATTAGTACTATCAATAACTTGTTGTTCCTCCCATGAAATATCTCCTGCATTTCTTCCCGCTTGATCTAATTTCATAATACTATCAAGGGCAGATTTTAATTGGATATTGATTCTTGGTTTTGATGGCGCTACCTTTTCAAGTATTAATTGATCTGCATCATTATAATGTAGTTTTTCGACAATAGTACCTTTCTTCACTTGCACAATACCTGGATTAGAACGCAATATTGTTTTTAATGCAGTCTCATCTGTGTTATAATAATCAAAATTAAGATCAAAACGCTGCTTCATTTCTGACATATCCTTAGGTAATGATGCTGTAAGTCCTATAACATCATATCCCTGAGCCAAAGCTTTATCAGTCAAAGCTTTTACCGCACCCATTCCTTCTAACTCACTTTTAGATAAATTGTACTGTACAATCAGGATCAGGTTTTCTTTGTTAAGAAATTCTACCGTTAAGTCTTCTCCATCTTTTTCTATTGCAAAATCGTGTATAGGTGGGATATACCCTTCATCAATCATCTTGGTTTCCACATCTACAAAGGTTCCTTCTACGGTAGGGTAATCCCCATTAGTCGTTACAATAGTTTCTTTTCCATCGACCTTAAACTTCCAGTTGTATTCAAATATTGCTTCTGGAGCACCCTCTGGAACAGACATACCTTCTTGTATATTGGTGCCAATTTTATATGCTCTAAAATCAAAAACCGGTAGATGCATTAATACATAATACGCAAAACCTAGACAGCCGGTAAAACAAACAAAGACAATCCACTTATGACTTGTAATGGGTAAAATAGGAGTGATATATTTTCTGCCAAAAAACAATAGTAATATCAATATTAATAAAATTACATCCTTAGTAAATGACTCCCAAGGTGTTAATGGCAATGCATCGCCAAAACAACCGCAATCTGTAACCTTATTAAAATATGCTGAATAGAAAGTAAGGAAAGTAAAAAATCCAATCATTAATAGCAGAGACCATACAGTAAATTTTGGCAAGTACCCGAGTATTAAGGTAATCCCTACAATCACTTCAAAAATCACTAAAAAAACAGCAATCAATAATGAAAATGGAATCAGGAATTCTAAATTCAAAACACCTTCACCAAAATATTCTGAAAGCTTATATGAGAATCCTATTGGATCGTTTAACTTAATAAATCCCGAAAAAAGAAAAAGTGCTGCAACAAATATTCTAGAAAAGCCAACAAGTATTTTCATTATATTAATATGAGTTTTAATGTATTCCCACAAGATAGTATCGTTTTACCTTGTTTCTTTTAGTTTAACAGTATTTTATAAAAACTTCATAGCTTATTCTCCCAAATGAATCATAGCAAAAACTGCATAATTAATCATATCCTGATAATTAGCATCAATACCTTCACTCACGATTGTCTTTCCTTTATTATCTTCGATCTGCTTTACTCTAAGCAATTTCTGAAGAATCAAATCAGTTAATGAACTTACTCTCATATCTCTCCAAGCTTCTCCATAGTCATGATTCTTATTCATCATTAATGTCTTGGTTATTTCTATATGCTTATCATAAAGATCTATCGCCTCATCAGTAGAAAGATCAGGTTGCTCTGCAATACCAAGTTCTATCTGGATCAATGCCATTATACTATAATTAATAATCCCTATAAACTCAGCAACTTCTCCTTCATCTACTTTTCTTACATCATTTTCTTGTAATCCACGGATTCGCTGAGCTTTGATAAAAATCTGATCTGTTAAAGAGGGAAGCCTTAGAATTCTCCAGGCACTACCATAATCTTTCATTTTTTTTATAAAAAGATTTCGGCACTTAGTGATGACTGCGTCATATTGTATCGACGTATCTTGCATAGAACTGTTCAATTTTGCGTAAATTTCGCTTTATTATGTTAATTATACCAATTAAAATCTAAAAAAACATCTCACTGCTCAATGACGATCAATTGTACCGGCTCATTAATTGACCTCTCTACCCCAAAAGTTATGGGAATTCTTAATCTTACACCTGATTCTTTTTATGATGGAGGTAAGTATAAAAATGAATCTCAAATTCTAAAACAAGTAGAAAAAATGCTCACAGAAGGAGCTACCTTAATAGATATAGGAGCTTATTCCTCCAGACCTGGTGCTGATCATATTACAGAACAAGAAGAAGAAAAAAGAATCCTACCAGTTATCAAGTTGATCTTATCGCAGTTTCCTGATAGTATTTTATCAATTGATACATTTAGGAGTATGATAGCAGAAAAATGTATCCTTGCCGGTGCTGCAATAATTAATGATATTTCTGCAGGGTCATTAGATGATCGTATGATGACAACAGTAGCAGAGTTACAAGTTCCTTACATTATGATGCACATGAAAGGAAATCCCAAAACAATGAAATCATTAGATCAATACACTGATCTACTATATGAAATACAATTATATTTTTCTAAAAAAGTTGCAGAAGCCAGAAAAAAAGGGGTTCACGATATTATCATTGATCCTGGTTTTGGCTTTGCTAAGCATACAGATCAAAACTTTGAATTACTTCAAAAAATGGAGCTATTGGGATTACAGGGGTTACCAATATTAGCTGGAATATCCAGAAAATCAATGATCTACAAAACGCTGGGTATCCAACCAGAGCAATCTTTAAATGGAACAACCGTATTAAATACAGTAGCGTTATTAAATGGAGCTTCGATTCTAAGAGTTCATGATGTAAAAGAAGCAATGGAATGCATCAAACTAGTAGATAGATTTTCTTCACCAATTATACAGAATCAATAAGCATTAATCCTATTGAGTAAATTTAATTCCTGTGTTATCTTAATTTTCCTATTTTTACAAAAACTTACTCCGCTTGGATTTAATTGATCTTAGAATATTAGATGTTATAGATATTGTACTTGTAGCTATGCTACTATACTATATTTATAAGTTAGTTAAGGGAACAGCTGCTATCAATATCTTCATTGGGATTGTCATGATTTATCTGGTCTGGAAACTAACTCAGTTTCTGGCTATGGAAATGCTAAGCAGCGTATTAGGTGAATTTATAGGTGTTGGAATGTTTGCCTTGATTGTTGTATTTCAGCAAGAAATACGTAAATTTTTATTACTTATTGGCTCTACCAATTTTGGTAGAAGACGTTCTTTTTTAAGGCAATTAAAATTTATTCGGGATCGACCAGAAGATAGCCTTACAGATGTTGCTTCGGTTATTGATGCTTGTATAAAAATGGGGAAAACCTTTACAGGTGCACTCATTGTCATCAAAAGAAATACATCACTTGATTTTGTAAAGACTTCTGGAGATACTCAGGACATCTTAATAAAAACTCCAATACTCGAAAGCATTTTTTATAAAAACAGCCCATTACATGATGGTGCAATGATCATAGAGGATAATAGGGTCGTAGCCACCAGAGTTATACTGCCCGTAACGAATGATCGCGATATCCCATTACGGTTTGGACTTAGACATCGTGCTGCTGTAGGTATTACTGAAAAAACAGATGCATTAGCATTAGTATTAAGTGAAGAAACGGGAAAGCTATCTTATATCAAAAATGGTAAATTTGTGATGTATGAGACTTTTGAGGAATTGATTATTAAAATTAAAAAAGATTTGGTGTAAATGAGCGAAATACCATCTACATTTGTCTGTAAAAACTGTACTCAATCTATAGGTCATTATAATTTCTGTCCCAATTGTGGTGCCAAGAAAATCACAAAACGAATCACTTTTAAGAACTTACTTGCAGAATTTACGAATCGATTTTTGAATTTAGATAATTCTGTTTTTAGAACTGCTTTTCATCTATTTTCTAAACCAGAAGAAGTTATAGATGGCTATATCCATGGACTACGGAAAAGATATATTGATGCTTTTGGATATTTTGCAATATCGGTAACTGTGACAGGAATTTATTGGTTTTTAATTAAAGATCGATATAAAGAATTACTAGTTGCCACTTCACTTCCGGAAGAACAATTAAAAGCGCGACAAGTAGGATTTGACATAACCAGTCAATACCAAACCTTAATCAGCTTTCTGTTCATCCCGCTGATTGCCATTATCTCGCGTATTGTTTTTTACAATTATAAAAAATATAATCTTACAGAGCATTTTGTGATTTACTTATATGCATATTCGCATATTGTTGTTTTTACAACACTACTCACACTTCCTATATCTTTTTTGATTGATGACTTATGGATTGTTTCTTTTGCACCAGCAATTATTTATATAATCTACAATGGCTATGTTTTAAAAAGATTGTATGAACTTACTGTTTTGCAATTAATATTAAAAAGTTTATTATTTCTCACAATAGGTTTTGTACTTTTTTGTGTTTTTAGCATTATAACAGCCTTAGTGATGATACTAACCAATACTATTCCTACTTCACCTTAAACTACCTGAATTTCACAATCATTTTATTTATTCTGTAACTGTAGAGAACTGTACATCATACAGGTTCTTATAATATCCGTTATCAATTTCTAATAATTCGGTGTGAGTTCCCTGTTCTACAATCAAACCACGATCCATCACAATTATTTTATCTGCATTTTTAATTGTAGCTAATCTATGTGCAATCACCATAGAAGTTCTGCCCTCTGTAATCTTATCTGTTGCATCTTGGATCAACTGCTCACTATGAGAATCAATAGAAGAGGTAGCCTCATCTAATACTAAAATTTCCGGATTGGTTACATAAGCTCTTAAAAATGAGATCAATTGCCGTTGCCCGGAAGAAAGCATCGCTCCTCTTTCTTTTACATTATAATGATATCCATCAGGCAAACTCATAATAAAATCGTGAATTTTTATTTCTTTAGCAGCCTCAGTCACTTGTTGCTCTGTGATATCCGGATTATTAAGCGTTATATTATTTAGAATCGTATCAGCGAATAAAAACACGTCTTGTAACACCACTGCAATATGACTACGCAGAGATTTTAAATCAATCGTGTTAATATCCTTATCATCTATAAGAATGGTACCGCTATCGATTTCATAGAACCTATTCAGCAGGTTAATAATTGTCGATTTACCCGCTCCAGTTGCCCCTACGATAGCCACAGTATCTCCAGAATTAACCGAAAAAGAAACTCCTTTTAGCACCTCTTCTCCCTCCAAATAACTAAAACGTACCTCATCAAAATCAATGGCTCCGCTTATATTTTTGAGCTGTATTGTTCCCTTATTTTCAACTCTAGCATCTGTATCCAAAATAGCAAAAACACGACTAGCCGCTACCATCCCCATCTGCAGTGTATTAAATTTGTCTGCAATTTGACGTAATGGCCTAAACAACATTTGAGACAGTTCTATAAAAGCAATCACTACTCCTAATGTTATCACGTCTCCTTCTGCTGCTCGTAATCCTCCAAACCAAACAATCAAACCGATAGTAACAGAACTTGACATTTCTGCAATTGGGAAAAATATAGAGTTATACCATACCGTTTTAACCCATCCTTTTTTATGCTTTTCATTAATCGATCTAAAATTAGTATATTCTGTTTCTTCTCGGGTAAACAACTGAACGATTTTCATCCCTGTGATACGCTCTTGCACAAATGAGTTTAGGTTAGAAACCTGTGTTCTTACCTCTTCAAAAGCGGTTTTCATTTTCTTCTGAAAAACTCTGGTTGCATATAAGATTAAAGGGAGTATTGCTAGTACAATTAAGGTAAGTTGCCAACTCTTATAGGTCATAAAACCAAGAATAACTATCATTTTTAGTAAGTCACTAAAAATCATAAAGAGTCCTTCACTAAAAATACTGGCAATGGTTTCAATATCACTAACGGCTCTGGTTACTAATCTACCTACTGCAGATTGATCATAATATTGCTTTTTAAACAACATCATATGATCAAAAAGTTTTACTCGGATATCCCTAATTACTTCCTGCCCTAGCCAGTTAGCGAAATAAATAAATAAAAACTGAAAAATAACTTCTAAAAATAGAACGACGAGCATCAGAACAACATATTCTAATATCAGGTTTTCATTTTTAGGCACAAAACCTGTATCAATAGCCTGTTGTAACAGATAAGGTCTTGCCACTGCAAAGATTGATAATAATACTGCCGCTAATCCAACAAAATAGAATGTAAATCGATACGGGTTCGTATAACCGACCAATCTTTTAAACAATCCAAAATCAAAGGCGTTACCACTTTTTTTTGCCATATTATACGTTCAAATATATTGTTTTAGGGTAATCAACTTTTGTTAAATAAAGTCCATGCGCAGGAACAGAATAGCCTGCCTCACTGCGATCTTCACTTTTAACAATGCGTACTAAATCATCCATATTTAACTTATGCGTTCCTATTTCTATCAACGTTCCTACAATCGCACGCACCATATTTCTTAGAAATCGATTAGCCGAAATATTGAAAACCAAGAGTTCTCCTGTTTGTTCCCAAACGGCATTGGTTATCGTACAATTATACGTTTTTACATTGGTTTTAGACTTACTAAAGCATTTAAAATTGGAGTAGTTTAACAGTAATTTAGCAGCCTCATTCATCAAATCTATATCTAGTTCTTTTTTTACATGATAAGCACTATTGATACTAAATGGATCCTTATGGCAACTAATTAAATATTGATATGACCTGCTTAGCGCATCAAAACGTGCATGCGCAGTTTCTTTTACTAGTCGCACATTTTGTACAGCAATATCAACAGGCAAAAAGGCATTCATTTTATAGATAAATTGATCGGTATCTAAAAAAGAAGAAAAATCAAAATGAACCATAATTTGTCGTGCATGCACTCCTGCATCTGTTCTCCCTGCACCGATAGTATTGATATCAGTCCTCAATAATAATGACAAAGCATTTTCGAGCACCTCTTGTACAGATACCGCATTTGGTTGTCTTTGCCAACCGTGATAGGAAGCCCCATTATATGAAAGTTCTAAAAAATATCGCATGCTATCATTTTTATCTCAGCGCAACCAGTACCATTAGGTTTCTTTTCTAATCTCCATAACAAAACATTAACGCTATCAAAATTGAGTACCTATAGTATTATTATAAAGCTTTACTTATTTTTACTCAAAATTTTAAGTGCAAATATACTTTTAATAACAGAGATGTGATCTATCATATTTAGTTTCTATTAGAGATAAAAACATAAACCACTTGCAACTACTCATTTGAAAAAGATATTACTACTTAGCGACACGCATAGCTACATAAATGATCGTATCCTACACTATGTAGCAGAAGCTGATGAAGTCTGGCATGCCGGCGATATAGGAGATCTAAGTGTTACAGATTCTATCGAAGCATTAAAGCCATTAAGGGCTGTTTATGGAAATATAGATGATGATAAAGCCAGAGTTTCATTCCCCTTACACCAACGGTTTATTTGCGAAGGGGTTTCTGTATGGATGACGCATATCGGCGGATATCCTCCAAAATATAACACGAAAACCAGAGATGAAATCAAAAACAATCCTCCTCAACTTTTTATCTGTGGGCATTCTCATATCCTTAAAGTAATACCGGATAAAAAAAACGGAGTATTACATATGAATCCAGGTGCTGCAGGAACACACGGATTTCATAAGGTAAGAACTATGCTTAGATTTACACTAGATACCGGTAAAATCGAAAATTTAGAAATGATCGAATTAGGAAAAAAATAAAAAAGATTTTAGCTTATTACTCGCTACACAGATAATTAATAATCGACAGCGTATTAATATAAAAACTCATTAAGATCAGCATAAGAGCTACTACCACCTATAAAAACCAGAATATCATTATATTCTATGGACAGGTTATCAGGATTTTTATATTGCACTCCATCTCTGCAAACACCTAATAAAATAATATTAAGTTTCTTTTTTAAATCCACAAAGACATCAATATAATTCTGACCAATAAGCAGACTGTCTTCTGGCACTTCCTTCTCCCAAATATCCAATTCATCTTCTCCTTCTGATGTACTTAGTAAATCTTCAGCAAATAATGCTACATTAGGCTCAAAAACATAACTTGCAATCAATTTTGAAGCAATCTCATTTTTAGAGATTACAAAATTTACTCCCATATAATTAAAAGTAGACACCAGCTCCATATTATTAAGAGCAACTACAAAAGTAGCATTTGGATAGGCCTTTTTTAAATTTATAGTATAAACCAGCGTTTCAGAATCATCTTTAAAATTAAGATATACCCTTTCTGCTTTATCAATATTTACTTTTTCAAATTTGGAATAACTCTTCAAATTAGATAAATAAGCAAAACAATGATCCTGAGGAAATTTAGAATTAATTCGATCAATATCCTCTTTATCATCAGTAATGATTGCTAATTCTTTATTAGCATTTATAATTTGCTCCGCTACCATTTGAGAAAAATCATCCCAACCTATAATTACACAATGTTTTTCCATAGTTGTACCAAAATATCCTTCTTTCTTTTTTTGTCTATAATTAGAAATAATTAAACTTAATTCTGAAATCAATAGTCCCAAAATCCCAAGGCTTCCTAATATAAAAAGAAAACCAATAGTCCTACCCCAAAACGTAACTGGATAAAAATCTCCATACCCTACTGTAGTTAAGGTGACGATCGAATACCAATAAGAATCTCTAAGATTCAAAATATTACCGTCTGCAGAGGTCGATTCAAAAATATATAATAAATATACCGATAGATTGTACGATATAATTGAAAAAATAATTACTATAAAAACTCTCTTTTTCATCAACTCACCTGTTCTTCTTGATTAATTAAAGATACAAAACAATCTAACTTTTCCTGATTACAGCTACTCAACTCTACATAAGAACGTTCATCATCCGGAAACGTATGTATTGCTAAATGACTTTCTGCTAATAACCAGAAACAGGTATACCCCTTAACCGGAAAATGATACTCATCAAACTTTACGATGGTAAAACCAGATTTTAACAACTGATCTTGACATCTTTTTCTAATAGTATCAGCATCGGTATCTCTTATCCAATATGTATGGCTATAAATATTTGCCTTGACTGTTTTCGCTTGTACCTCCATATCATTATCCTTTCTTAATATAAATCCCAATTGCCTTTTAAATAATAAGTATACAAAACCGGATTATGAATTTTATTAATCTCTACTGTATCTTCTGCGGATATTAAAAAACTATGCTTTCCAAACGAAGTTACTAATTTCATCGCTTCTGTATTTAACCATTTTGTTTTAATACCAGAAAATTGCAGAGATTGTAATCTATTTACTAATAGCTCCTTATTTATTTCCTGACTTTTTACACCTAAAATCCATCCCCATTCTCCCATAGAAATCACTTGATTATGCATGGGTGCAGTTATAAATCCTGCTGATTGCATGGTTTTATCAATACATTGAAACGCTTTTGTAGCAAAATAAGGACTTCCTGCCTGTGTCACTAGCACGCCATTAGGCCTTAACTTTCTTTTACAAATTGTATAAAACTCATGACTATACAGACGACTTAATTCTACGTTTCTAGGATCCGGCAGGTCGACAATGATTATATCATAAAAACGATGCGCCTGCTGTTGTTCTAAAAAAATATATGCATCTGCATTATAAACAGTGACTTTTTTATCATTTAGAGAACCTTTATTGATTTCTAATAATATTGGATTCTCTTTTCCTAGCGATGTCATCTTAGGATCCAGATCCACTAAATCTATCTTGTCAATACCAGAATATTTTAACAATTCTCTCACTGCACATCCATCTCCACCACCTAGTATCAATACGTCTTTTACATTAGGATATAAACCCATTGCCGGATGTATCAGCGGTTCATGATACATCTCTTCATCCAAAGAACAAAATTGAAGATTTCCATTGAGATACAACCAATGTTCATCTTTCCATTCTGTCATTACAATTTTCTGATACTTAGTCTGATCAGAGAAAACAACCTTATCCTTATATTTTTGTTGTTCTCCCCACTGAACTATTGGATTCGTATAAAATAATCCCAGGAAAATTACTATAGCTACAGTACTAATAGCTACCACTACTTTTTTAGATTCATTTTGACTTAACTTACTATAAAGCATATAAGCCACGATAACTGCAACTCCAAGGTTAACAAACCCTAATACAAAAGGAGTATAGGTTAATCCTAAAAATGGCAATCCAATAAATCCAAAAAAAACGCCTCCTAACAGGCTACCATAATAATCTTTTTCTAAAACAGAAGATATATTGGTTTTCAGTTCTTCATACTCTTCATTCATCCTCATAACAATTGGTATTTCCAAACCAATCAATAGTCCGATAATGATACATAAAGAATAAATTACTATACCATAATAAGAACTAACAGCAGCTACCGTATAGACCAAAATAGATGAAAAAGAAACCAACAATGAGAGGATTACCTCAAACATTAGGAATTTACTTAGCAAATTTCTGGATATTCTCTGGCTTAATCTTGCCCCGACACCCATAAAAAAGAGCATTAGAGACACAATCATTGTCCATTGAAGCACAGAATTTCCAATAAAATAAGTAGCTAATGTAGATAGTACATATTCTGCCACAATACCAGCAAAACCTGTGGCAAATATTGCTATTTTAAGAATCGTAGAATTCCTGCTGGATTTCTTATTTAAATACTCCATGCAATTAAAATAGCCGACCCTACGTATGCAAAAGCTTCTACAAGTCCTGCTCCAACATTTGGTTTCTCCTGATTTACGATTTCATCAGTAAGTCTTTGTCCGGGAAGCAAAATTTTATCTGCAACTACTCTCATTATAGGAAGCACAATTAACCCCAATATAGTCTGGACACATACGTCTAGCAATGTAGTTTTCCAATCTTCAAACTCTCCAAGCAATGCATTCATTACAATGATTGAAATTGCAAGAATTGCTCCGGCAAAAGCTACTCCAGCTGCCACATTATCTTTTTCAATCTCATCATGGACATCATATCCTACAACTGCACTATATAGTTTAGAGGTAATAATCATAATTACCAATCCCAACACCCAATATACCACTGCAGTGATCGTACCTTCTATTAAACCAGTACTTTCTCCTGTAATAGCTCCATATAAAATCAATGCAGTAGAAATCAGAATAGCTCCTTCTATTACACCAGTTCCAACATTTTGATCCTCTATAATCTCTTTTTTAATATTGAATTTTGTTAAAATAACTTTATTATTAATCCAAACAGAAATATTCAACAAAACAACACCTATAAGGCTATAATAAGCGATAATCAAAAGATCATCTACCCATCCCGTGGATTCTCCAATAATTGAAGCGCCGATAACGATTAATAAACTTACAAAGTAGCACACATATGTAAATGAGAATGCCAGATTATCCTTAATAACCAGTTCTTCATTTATTTTAATTTTTGAATTCAATAACTGATACAAAAATTTGCCAATTGCAAAAACAAGTATTGCTTCTACCACATAGCTGATAGACATTAATAAATCCAATACAAACGGGTTGTTATCTAAAAATTCCATAAAAAGTATATTATTTTCCGAATCCTCCTGATCTTGATCTACTCGATGAGGAGTTAGAATATCTAGAAGAGTTTCTTTGAGTTTTTGATGATGAGTTATAAGACTTACTTCTACTAGCAGTTGCACTTTTGCTTACAGAATTTCGCACCTTACTTTTAAAAGTATTAGGCTTACTATTCCATGAAGATTTTGTATTGGTAGTAGAGGTAGTACCATATTTATTTGTTCCCGATCCGTAATACCCTGTTTTACCTCTGTAATTCGTATCATAATTTCTATAATCACTTCTATAATACCTATGAGAAGATCCATAAAACAAACTACTCATAAAATGATACTGACCATAAAAAGCCCAAAAAGATCCACCAGAAGAATTGGTCCTCCAACTCCCGTATCGTTCATTACCTACATAATTATCATATCCTGCGGGAGATGTTTCTTTATCAACTACACCATTTTTCTTAGAAACAATTGTCATCCCCAGATTATTGATATTAGAATCAAAAAAAATATCACTCACCTTCCTCCACTCTGTGTCTATTACCTTTACATCATCTGCTACTTTAGTTGAATCATTTAAAGTAGAAGCATCCACCTTAACCTGAGGTTTTTCAATCAGCACACGATATTTATGATAATAAGATTTATCTTCCTCTTTATAATCCATATCAGCCAGAATCACGCTAAAATTTGGTTCATCCAGATATTTTGTAATAAATTCATCTACTGGTGTTTTCTTATACACTTTGGTCTTTTCTGAGGAACAGGAAGCAAACAAAACCAATAGTAACAGCAATGCTGAATAACAAAAACTTTTTTTTATTTCTCTCATTCTAATTATTTTGTGGCAAAATATTACTTATTTTAAACTCCTGTATATATTCTCCTATCGAAGCTTCAAAATTAGTTTCTCCAGTTTGCTCTATATTAATTAACTTTTCTTCATTTTTAGTAAGGTATGTCCAACTGATTAACTCACTCCAGTTATCATCTTCAACATTCCTTACATATCCCATATCTTCAGAATCTCTATAATATATTTCATCATCATATGTGATTTTTTTTGGAGGTTTACCAGTCTCTTCAATGACATCAGAAATATGTTCTCCTAATACCCTTAGTCCAATTTTTTTAGTGATCGCTATTTCTAATTCATCATCCTCTTCGATATGTAGGTATAAATTACTCTTACCATTATTTATTAAAAATTCTCTGGTAAAAAAATTATCTCCCCAATCATATTCATACATTTTCTTTACAATCCAAGAATCCAGATCATAATCTAAAATAAAATTTGGTTGTAAATCAACCACTCTAATATTAGTTGCATCATAATGACGCTCCTCCTCTTTCTTTTTAAAAATATCAAATAATCCCATTGTATGTTTTATATATAATATATAGGTAACTAAATTTTACATTTTGTTACATTATTATTCATAATAAAAGTTCTATATATAGAGTCTTTCTATTAATTAATACATAAACTCAAAATAAACGTTCATTTATATAGAAGAAATATGTATTATATTTTTAGCAAATGCAATATCCAAAATAATAAGCAAAACACACACTCGTATTCAGATTACTTTCATCTTACAAATAAAGTTAAAAAGTTTGCCCCACTATTACGTTGGTTTCTAAAACCCTATTTCTAGCAAGCATAAAACTTATATTACAAGGACACAAATATAACATACAAAATAAAAAGAACCCACCCTATATTCAGTGAAAAAAAACCAAATTAAATCAATACCTGTTTTCAATATAAAACAACACTATATCATACATATAAAATAAAACCCGAAGTTGGCATACTTCGGGTTTTAACGCACTAATACTACTAAGATTTTAGGTTTATCGTAATCGGTCTACTGATTTTACGAGATCTTCATCCTTTTTGATAGCCTTATTGGCTATCACTAATAAAACGATAGAAATAACAGGAATGAACATCCCAATATCTTTCTCTGAAACCTGAGTTTCTCCAGATACAGGTAGCAACCAATAAACAAATACTCCTAGTAAAATAAAGTTTAATAAGATATTGATACGCCCCAATACAAATTGAAGCTTTCGATTTTTAAATAAAAAAATTGTTAGTAAAGATAAAAAAGCAGAACCTACAAATATTCCTAAGACCGTCATATTATCCTGAATAAATAAAACTGCTCCTGATTGACTTATCCCATATGGAAATAAGAACGAAATTCCACCAGAAAGAGCCGCTACCAGTAATAAATAAATAGTTTGAATTCTTTGTATCATTACACTCTTTACACTTTTGCAAAAGACAAAAATAGGGGTTTCTTTTTACAAATAAATGCAAAAAATCAAAAATAAAGTTGTATCATTGCAAAACAAATTTGTAACCTATTCTTTTTAGGATACTTACCTTCGAAATAAAATTTTCCTAGAATTCTTCTTTTGAAAATTAACACCAGAACTCAAATTATATAACAAATTTAAATGTTAGAAATTTCTGAATTAAAAGCAAAAAAGCTTCCTGAGCTACAGGAAATGGCGAAAAATTTAAATGTACCTAAATTTCGTACCATGAAAAAACTGGACTTGGTTTATCAAATACTTGATTACCAAGCGGCAAACCCTAATAAAGTAAAAGAAATTATTACTGAAGACGCACCTGCTGAAGCAAAAACTGCTAAAACCAAAACACCAGAAACTAAGGTCGCTAAAACAAAACCAACGCCAAGAGACAAAAGACCCAGGGCTAAAAAAGTTACAAACACACCTAACATTACTGGTGAACAATCTAAAGCGGAAACAAAAAACCCTACAACTCAAAATAAACCTCAAACGCAGCCAAAATCTGAGGTGAAAACAAATGTGGAAAAGAGTGGCACACCTGCACAAGGACACAAAAAAACCGATACGCCTTCTTCAGTAAATAAAGAAAAAAGAAAGCCGCAGAAAAACAGAGAGGAAAAATCGGAAGACAGAAAAGACAATAGAAATAGAAATACAGACAAACAGCCTAATAAAAATCAGAACCGAAATACCAATAAAAAGGACAATAGAGATAGCGGAAACAGAGACAACAGAAATCGCTACAAAGAACCGGACTATGAATTTGACGCTATTATCCAAAGTGAAGGAGTACTAGATACCATGCAAGATGGATATGGCTTCCTTAGATCCAGTGATTATAACTACCTATCCTCTCCTGATGACATTTACGTATCACAATCTCAAATAAGACTTTTTGGACTAAAAACAGGAGATACCGTTTTAGGACAAGTAAGACCTCCTAAAGAAGGTGAAAAATATTTTCCATTAATTAAAGTAAATAAAATTAACGGATTAGACCCTCAGGTTGTAAGGGATAGAGTTTCTTTTGAACACCTCACCCCTCTTTTCCCGCAAGAAAAATTTAAACTAGCCGAAAGACAAAGTACAATCTCCACAAGAATAATGGATCTTTTTGCCCCGATAGGCAAAGGACAACGTGGAATGATCGTATCACAGCCCAAGACTGGTAAAACCATGCTACTTAAAGATGTAGCTAATGCAATCGCTGCAAATCACCCAGAAGTGTATCAAATGATACTTCTTATTGACGAAAGACCAGAAGAAGTAACCGACATGCAACGTAATGTAAAAGGTGAAGTAATTGCTTCTACTTTTGACAAAGAAGCTAACGAACACGTTAAAGTTGCAAATATAGTATTAGAGAAAGCTAAAAGATTAGTAGAATGTGGACATGATGTAGTTATTCTTCTAGATTCAATCACAAGATTAGCAAGAGCATACAATACTGTGCAACCTGCCAGTGGTAAAATTCTAAGTGGAGGTGTAGATGCGAATGCTTTACACAAACCTAAGCGCTTCTTTGGTGCTGCACGTAATATAGAAGGTGGAGGATCATTATCAATTATCGCAACTGCTTTAACTGATACCGGATCTAAAATGGACGAAGTTATATTTGAAGAATTCAAAGGTACAGGTAACATGGAACTTCAATTAGATCGTCGTATATCTAACAAAAGGATATTCCCTGCAATTGACCTCATATCGAGTAGCACAAGAAGAGATGATCTTTTATTAGATGATGTGACAATAAAGAGAATGTGGATTATGAGAAAATACCTTTCTGATATGAATCCGGTAGAAGCAATGGAATTTATTAATGAACGATTTAAACAAACTCGTAACAATGATGAATTCCTTATATCTATGAATGGATAAAAACAAACTAAATACATTATATATAAACACAACGAAAATAGCTATCAAAATAATGATAGCTATTTTTTTAAAACTTAAAAACATACCTTATTATAGTTATACTAAAAATAAGCTCAAGTATTCGTTCATTTTTATAACCGAAATTGACATTAATTATAATTCTAAACATACACCTCTACAATCTTGCAATTATACTTAACAAACAAACTCTTCAGTTTACGAAACTAAAAACAACAAGCATTATACATTAGATTAAGCCAACTCAATAGACCAACAAAATAACCTAGACAATAGAAACGTTTGCCCTCCCCAAACAAGCAACTTTTCCTAAAAGAAGATAATACTACTCTATCACTTCAATCTATTCTTATCTTTGTAACATAATCAAAAATTACAAATGAACTTCAACACCACTGAAAGGAATCCTAAAAGATAAAGACTAATACCCTAAAAAAAAGATGAAAATAGTATTATACAGTATTTTAAGTCTATCCCTGCTTCTAACAAGTTGTCAAGGCAATAGCCAAACCAATTCAGTATCAAAGAACAATCAAAAGAAAGATGAAACACCGGTACAGACTCAACCTATAAACGGACTAGAAAGAGCATATTTTGCAAGCGGATGCTTTTGGTGCGTAGAAGCCATCTATGAAAGCATAGAAGGGGTCGATGAAGTTATCTCAGGATACTCTGGAGGTCATACAGAAAACCCAACCTATGAATCAAGCAACACAGGTCGTACTGGTCATGCAGAAGCAGTAGAGGTTTATTACAACCCTTCAATTATATCTTTTTCCTCTCTCGTAGATGCATATTTTGGCTCACAGAACCCTACACAAATAAATGGTCAGGGCCCTGACACTGGATCCCAATACCGCTCTATTATATTTTATCAAAATGAAGACCAAAAAAAGATAATAACAGAAAAGAAAAAAACACTCTCTAAAAAATTAAATAGAACAATCGCAGCAGAAATAACCCCTTTTATTAAATTTTGGAAAGCAGAAGAATATCATCAGGATTATGAAAAAAGAAATCCTCAAAATCGCTATATCCAAAATATATCCATTCCTAGATTACAAAAATTCAAGTCCAAATTCCCTGAAATATTAAAAACAAACCACTAATTTCATTTTCTTACCATATGAGTACGCATACTAGTCCTAAACAATCGAATTCTAGGTAAGTTCGTACATAATAATTTTAAAAATAAATCTATTTTTACCATAATTAGTAAAAAAAGCCCTTATAAAAAAGGGTTTTTTCCACCTCTAACACCATCTATCCGTTATAGCAATTAACATTTATTTAATAAAAAATAGCAAAAAGCTATTTAGGATTTAGTTAACAAAAAATATCTCCTCAATAAAGTCCAACATCAGTAAAACTGTAGGCTAACCATTTCCACTTTCCCTTTTCTCAATATAATTCAGTAGTATCCAAAGTTAAAAAACATATAAAATTAAGTGCAAAAAACCACTAATTCAGGACTTTAAATAATCTGAATTAAAAAGACATGATTTTGAACCTGTAACTAACCGACTAAATGAATCACAAACATCATGTAAATCGGACATAAGACACAAATAATTCGTTGAATTACACAAATTCATGAAAAAAAAACCTTCTTTTTGATAAAATAAAATGAAATCTTATTGTGTTATTCATATTAATATATTACATTTGTATAGTATATAAAAGTTTTCAGTTCAGTTGATTAATTAAAATAATTAAAGTTTTACTAAACTAAAAAACCCCAATTAACTGAAAAACAATATATTACTGATTAATACGTTCTTTTAAAAACATATAGATTTTAGCTTTAAAATGACAAAAGCGAATCCGTAAAAAACAATTAATATGTTTTTAAGAAAACTTAATATTGAATTTAAATACGTAAACATATATATTATGAAATCAATTTTTACATTTATTCTACTTTTGGTGATAGGTAGTTCTACAGCTACTGCACAAATACAAACGCTGGAGCGTTATTTACTATCCACCGCAAAACTTGAACTTCGTTCTGGACCAGGTGCAAATTATAATATTATCGGAGAGATCCCACAGGGCACTCAGGTATATGTTATTACTTCCGGATACGGAGAATGGTCTACAGTTCAATACAAAAACGGAAATGGTTTTGTATTAACTAATCTTTTAAAGGAAGATAACAGTCTTGCTGAAAAAGAAAGAAAGCTTAAAGAAGCTCAAGATAAGATTAAAGCAGCACAGCTTGCTGCACAACAAGCCATCGCAGTTGCTAAAGAAAATGCAAGAAAAGCGATTGCTGAAGCAGAAAGATTAGAAAAATTAGCACAAGAGCAAGCGCAAACTCAGGTGAAGTTAACGGAGCGCGAATTACTTTTAGCAAAGCAAGACTTAAATGCTGCTGAGAAAAGAAGATTAGCTGAATTACAAGCAACTGAAGAAGCTTTAAGAAAGAACCAAGGTAATGTAGCTCAAAGTGGTACTGTACCAGATAAGAGCACTTCTAACGCTGGAAGCTCAAACAAGCCCAAAGCTAAAGCTGCTCCTACTAATGTAACAAGAGAAAATAATTATTCTTCTTGGACTAAAAAGACATACAAGAATGGTGCTACACCAAAATCCTTCAACTTTAAAGGAAAGTATGAATATAAGTTAGATAACTACTTAAAAATTGAAGTAGGTAAAAATACTGATGTTGTTGTAAAACTTGTTAAGCAAGGAAAAACTCCAAGTGATGATGAGACAGTAAGAATTGTTTATATCAACAGTAATCAAACTCAGTTCATTAGAAATATTCCTGAAGGAGAGTACTACTGTGTAATCGCTTACGGTAAAGACTGGAGAGAAGAAGCAGGTACAAACAATGGTACATTTACTAAAAATGCATTATATGAAAGAGGTAAAGATGTATTAAACTTCTACACTATTAAAACCAGTGATGGTATCAATGTACCTTCATACAGCTTATCTTTAGATTTACTTCCTAATGGAACATTACAGGATGAAAATTACTCGGATGATATATCTCCAAGTGCATTTAATAAGTTCTAAGATATAGACATTAGGTATTATCGATTAGGTTGAAACGTATACTAATTGATATTATCTTAAAAATTAAAAAATTTATTATCACCAAATAATAAATGTAAGAAGAGAGACTGTTGTAAAAGACAGTCTCTTTTTCTTGTATAATATCTTAGGATTAATTTTGATTGTTACTATTATATCTTCTAAATTCGCCCCCTTTATCTTAACAAAAATTTGGGTTGGTAAGATGATATATTCACAAGAGTTATAATGTTAATAATGTAACCGAAACCAAACTATGATAAATCACTATATAATCAATATATAAATCAGAGGATAATCGAGCACTCCTTAATTATAATACTCCTCGCAATATCATATCTACCTAAGGTATATTTAATGAGCCCACTTATTTTTAAATACTAACCTAAGTTAAATTCTTACGTAGTAAAGCAACTAAAATAGATGTTTTTGTATAACTCAATGCCATTACCATCAAACCCCAACAATACTATTATGTAATTAGATCACTTACTAGAATCATTTTTTCTTATGCATATTACGAGATAAAAGAAAAGGTAGCAATCCACTCTATTTAACTTTTTCCTCCCGTCTGAATTCATTCAGTTTATATTATTTTTTATATAATAGTTAGTAAAGGTTCTGTAGATACGCGGCAACTACATACTACCACTTATGATGAGTAAATTGATCATAAAAAAAGCACTATAAGAAAAATTTATAGTGCTTTTTTCAAAATAACATAGTAAAATTAAATTCTATTTATTGCTGCGATGTCTTTCACGCGCCAGTAATGTATTTTTAAGAAGCATAGCTATGGTCATAGGTCCTACACCTCCAGGTACAGGTGTTATAAAAGAAGCTTTTTTACTTACATGCTCATAATCCACATCTCCTACTATCCTATATCCTTTTTCTAAGGACTCATCTGCTACTCTGGTAATACCAACATCAATAACAACTGCATCATCCTTAACCATTTCCGCTTTTAAGAAATTAGGAACACCTAATGCAGAAATCACAATATCTGCCTGAGAAATAATCTGTGTAATATTTTTTGTATGACTATGAGTTAAAGTAACAGTAGAGTTACCCGGCCATCCTTTTCTACCCATCAAAATACTCATCGGTCGCCCTACAATATGACTTCGACCTATAACTACTGTATGCTTTCCCTTAGTCTCTACATCATATCGTTCTAACAACTCTAAGATTCCAAAGGGTGTTGCAGGAATAAACGTAGACATATCCAGTGCCATTTTTCCAAAATTCATTGGATGAAAACCATCTACATCTTTATCTGGATCCACTGCTAATAATACTTTTTGTGTGTCAATTTGGGGAGGCAATGGAAGCTGAACAATAAATCCATCAATATCATCATTGTCATTAAGCTCCTTGATCTTAGCTAATAGCTCAACCTCACTAGTTGTACTAGGCATTTTAACTAATGTAGACTCAAAACCTATACGTTCACAAGCCCTAACTTTACTACCTACGTACGTAAGACTTGCTCCATCATTACCCACTAATACTGCCGCAAGATGTGGGACCTTCTCTCCTCGATCCTTCATCTTCTGAACCTCTTCAGTGATCTCGTTTTTTATGTCATTACTTACTTTTTTCCCATCTAATACTTTCATACTGACTATTACTTTACTGTGATTGAATTACACTATGGCAATATTTAAATAAAAAAACTATAATTATTATTTTATAATCATGAAGAAATTACAAACACCACTTATAGTCCTTTATAAAACAAAAATTCTATATTAATAAATGAAGTAGCACACCAAACCTATATATAAACAAAGTTAATCTCACTAAGAGCTTACTTCATTTTACCCATCATCTGCATCATGCGTTTACCTCCACCACCTTGCATCATTTTCATCATCTTACTCATTTGATCAAACTGTTTTAGCAATTGATTTACTTGCTGTACAGATGTACCTGACCCTTTTCCTATACGTTTTTTTCTACTTGAATTTATAATCTGAGGTTTTGACCTTTCTGCAAGTGTCATAGAGTGTATAATTGCTTCTATATGCTTAAAAGCATCATCATCGATATCTACATCCTTCATCATCTTACCAGCACCAGGAATCATTCTGATAAGATCTTTCATATTACCCATTTTCTTAACCTGTTGGATTTGTTTTAAGAAATCATCAAAACCAAACTGATTTTTAGCTATCTTTTTCTGTAATTTTCTAGCCTCTTCTTCATCAAACTGTTCTTGAGCTCTCTCTACCAGAGACACAACATCTCCCATACCTAAAATACGATCCGCCATACGAGATGGATAGAAAACATCAATTTCTTCCATCTTTTCACCAGTACCTATAAACTTTATTGGTTTATTTACTACTGATTTTATAGATATAGCAGCTCCACCACGAGTATCACCATCTAATTTTGTAAGGATAACACCATCAAAATTAAGGATATCATTAAATGCTTTTGCAGTATTTACCGCATCCTGACCTGTCATAGAATCCACAACAAACAAAGTTTCTTGCGGAGTAATCGCTTTGTGAATATTTGCAATTTCATTCATCATCACCTCATCCACAGCAAGGCGACCGGCTGTATCAATGATCACCACATTACATCCATTTGCTTTAGCATGAGCAACTCCAGCGGTAGCAATTGCTACTGGATCAGTATTCCCTTTATCACTAAAAACCTCTACTCCTATTTGATCCCCTACGATATGTAATTGATCAATCGCTGCCGGTCTGTATACATCACAAGCAACAAGAAGTGGTTTTTTTGTTTTTTTATTCTTAAGAAAATTTGCTAATTTACCTGAAAAAGTGGTCTTACCAGACCCTTGTAATCCAGACATCAAAACCACAGAAGGATTCCCAGAAACATTAATCCCTACGACCTCTCCACCCATAAGCTCTGTCAACTCATCTTTGACGAGCTTAACCATTAGCTGACCTGGCTTCAGGCTTTTTAAAACATTTTGGCCTAATGCTTTTTCCTTTACTCTTGCCGTAAATTCTTTAGCTATCTTATAATTTACATCCGCATCGATTAATGCTCTACGCACTTCTTTAAGCGTTTCTGCAACATTTACCTCAGTTATCTGACCGTGGCCTTTTAGGATATGTAACGCCTTATCTAACTTATCACTTAAATTATCAAACATATACTTTCTTCAGGTTTTGAACATCCATTATTTTAATAGATAGCTGCAAATTTAAGGATTTGAAATGTATTAATAAAGGAAGATGAATTGAATTATCAAAGTCTATCAACACCGTCCTAAATACAAAAAAGCTTTTACAAATACACCTCACCAAGGGTATATGTAAAAGCTTTTAAAGCTAATTTCATTTATAAAATGTATGTACTACTATTTTATATGACTTTCTATAACTCAGGAAGAATCACGGTATCGATTGCATGTATAACTCCATTAGCAGCTTGTACATCAGTAACAATGATATTACTCACGCGATCATTTGCATCTGTAATTGTTGCTTCAGTAGCATCTACTGAAATATCACCTCCCAGTGTTTCAACTTCTCCAGTCATAAGATCTGATGCAGTAACATTAGATCCAGCTACCACGTGCAAGTTCAATGTTGCAGTAAGTGTTGCTGTATCTATATCTGCTAATTCAGATGCATTTAATTCTGTTAATAAATCTGAAAAAGCGGTATCTGTTGGTGCAAAAACAGTGAATGGAGCCGGAGATGTTCCGTTTGGTGTTGATAATATATCTACATAATTTTGATCAGCCTGATCATCTCTGGTAAGCGCTGCTACCAAATTACTAAAAGTAGCATCTGCAGTTGCAAAGGTTACGACTGTAGGTAATGTGATTACCGCATTAACTTTGTGAACAACCCCATTAGTTGCTACGATATCTGCTTCATTAACATCAGAGATTCCGTTAAAAGAAACACCACTATCTGTATTGATATAGATACTTAAATTATTAGTTGTAGCACCATATGTTGCTAAGGTATTAGCATAACTTGTTGTTAAGTCAGAAGAAACATTAACCCCTCCTATTACATGGTTCAGCAGAATTTGTTCCAGTGAAGCGACTTCTAATCCAGAAATATCACCTAAATCTACAAAAGCATCATTATCTGGTGCTAATAATGTAATATTACTGTCATCTGCACTTAATACAGCTCCAAAATCAGTGGTAAAACCTTCAGTTGTAGTAGCTACACCTGCTAAACTAGAAAGATCAGGGTCTAATGCTACAAATGTTAACATGGTAGGTAATGGTATTACTTTACTAACAGCATGGATTACTCCATTATCGGTTTGGATATCTGCAGTTGTTACAGTGGACACACCGTTTATAACAACACCATCTGATATATCAATGTAAGTACTCAAATTAGCACCACTTGATTCTTCTGTAGCAAGATTGGTAGTATATCCTGTAGATAATTCTGATGAAGTTACTGTAGTTCCTAAAACGTGATTTAATAAAATTTGTTTTAATACATCTGTTGGCACATCTGCTAACGCAGCACCATCTAAAAACTCTTCGAAAGCAGCATTATTAGGAGCAAATACTGTAAATGTTCCAGTTCCGTTTAAGGTTACGTCTAATTCTGTTCTTTGCAATGCTGCTAATAATGAACTATAATTCGCATCTCCAGCAACAAAATCTGCGATTGTCATGGAATCAGGTGTGAATGTACCATCGTCATCATCACTACAAGAAGCGACAAAAACTACTAAAACTACTAAGACTGCTTTTTTGATAAAATTTTTCATTTCTAATGATTTGTTTATTTATAATTAATTTGTTTGTTGATAAAACAACACAACAAAGAAAATTCTAACCCTACCCTCCTACTTTAGGATATTTTTAACTTTTTGTTCTACTTATTTATAAAAATCATAAACAAAACTTAAAGTATCATTAGGACACTCATACATCCTTATGGTTTAAAATGAGTTCTTAAAGTAGTCAAAAAAACAGACAATAAACATACATCATTTTTTAAGTCATGTTAGCACCGGAAAAAATATTAATATCAAAAATAAAAGGAGATACGATTGAAATTATTTTACGCTAACGTTGACAGACTTTTTACAGAGTAACAGTATATTTAATTATGAGTATTCAAAATAAAAATCAAGTTGCCTATTATCATCCAAAACTCTACACATAGTGATAGTTTTTTTGTACAAGTTTTATTTAGAGTCTTTAGAAGACAAAATGTTTACGGGAAACTTTAAAGCAAATACACCTAAAGCAAAGTTCTTATATAAATGGTTTCATAAACTTTGCTATATTATAAAACTAATAACCGTGCTTAACATCCTTTAAAAACATAATCTATATAAAAATGCTATTTACATGCTTAGAAATAAAAAAAGATAAATAAAAATAAAGAGATAAAACTAAGTGGAGTTATCATGAGTATAATTAACTCTATTAATAAAAACACAGATCGTTCAAATCATCAAAAAGAAAGTATTAAAAACTAAAATATACATTCAGAAAAATAAAAGAAGACTTGTTGTTATTAACACTTATATCATTCATATACAAACGAAATAAAAATACTACCGTTAAAAACTTTTAATAAACTATCGTTGATATAAGAGTACCAGATATCAACAACAAGATCATTTAGCTATGAGAATCAGGAAACAAGACTCCTTTATCCTGATTTTTTGAGCTACACCAGAGACAGAGCTCCTAGCAATTCTATCCATTAAATTGTTTATTCTATGTAACTACCATGTAATGAGTGAAATAATCAATAATAAAATGAGCTTCACCTTAATCATTTTCATTACAAGATTCTATAAAATCAAGAATGGTAGCTACTAATTGTTCATTATGGCCAGAGGTAGTATGATCACCATTGTGCAATACTAATTGAATAGGATAATTAATAGACATAACGGTTTGATCGTCCATTTCATCCATAAATTTATATACCTGAGCATCGTGAAGTACTTCTATTGTATTTAACAGATTTGTGTTAGCATTAAAGGTAGAGAGGTTAAATGGATACACAAAATCAATACACTCTATATCCTCGTCGTCTGATAAACAAGAAGATGCTAACGCATTTAATTCTGTACTAGTCTCGATAAATTCCTCCTTGTATTCATAAGTAGTTACAGTCACTGGAAATTGTATTTGAATAGTATCTGAATCAAGAATTTCTGCATAATCAGCTGTATGTGTTATTTCCTTTAAATTTCCATTATGCAAAATAAAATAAGGGAAATTAATGCTGTAGCAATTTCCTTTATCAACTAAATCATCAAAAGATCCGTCGTGAGTCACCACATTTTTCATCAATCCAGCTAGGGTAGAATCCTGAGTGATTGTATCATCGATCGTAGGGTCAATTAATTCACGCTCCTCTTCCTGGCATGAGATTAATAAAAAAACGACTTGTATTACCATCCATTGTATTCCTATATTCTTTATTATTTTAATCATACCACAACTTTACTTTATAGTATAACAATTTAAATGCAAAAACTCCCACCTGGAAGTGATATTTTTAATAAAAAATAATTGCAATTCAAGTTCAAACCCTTTTCAAAAATTATACTTCTCGTAAACAAACAAATTAATTTTATATTTTTTTTAACTTTATAATTAAGTTATCAAATCAAAAAAATAGCTCATTATTGCATAAAATCATAATTTTCATTTCCAAAACAAAAAACCAAGATGAGTTCAATGCCAGAAGATCTTCACAAAGATGTATGCGAGGAAAGACTATTTTCTGAACTTTTCAAAATGCATGCTAAAAACCTACACGACTTCATTTATTACAAATATGGAGATCACATCAATCCAAAGGATCAAGTACAGGAGGCATTTATCAAACTTTGGGACAATTGCAAAAAAGTTACTTTTCTTAAAGCGAAAAGTTTTTTATTTACAGTAGCCAACAATCTCACACTAAATGAAATCAAACACGATAAAGTAAAATTAAAATTTCAACAACAAGAAATAAAAGATCGAACTAATGAAACTCCCGAATATATTTTAGAAGAAAAGGAATATTTACAAAAATATCAAAGGGCTATTTCTAATTTAACAGAACCTCAGCGAGTTGCATTTTTATTGAATCGTATAGAAGGTAAAAAGCACAGAGAAATTGCAGAACTATTAGGAATCTCTAAAAAAGCGGTAGAAAAAAGAATATATGGAGCTTTAAAAAAATTAAAGAAAGATATAGACGGTATTTAATCCGAAAATGAAAACTTGGAGTTTAAAGTGTTATAAGTGAAAAATTATAAAATTCAAGATGGAAATATTGAATAAAGCTACAAAGCTTATGAAAAGAAATATATGTTAAAAAGCAACATAAGGGTAGGACTTTTTAAAAGCAAATTGTTATACATTTAAGAATCTGATTATGAAAAAGAAAGATCTTATATTAAAATGGCTTAATAACGAGCAACTCACTAAGCAGGAGTCAGAAGCATTTCAACAAATGGATGCTTTTGACTCCTATAGGAGAATTGCTGATACTGCCAAAAAAATTAAACCGCCAAGCTTCGACACGGAAGAAAATCTCGAGAATTTAAAGTCTAGATTATCTGATCGTAAAACAACGAATCAAAAGAACTATTTTATAGTTAATTTGATGAGAGTAGCTGCAATATTCGTTTTGGGTATTGGCGTTTACTTTTCATTTTTCCATCAATACACTACGACCATCGCTACAATAGCTGGTGAGAAAACTACCATACAACTGCCTGATGCATCAATTGTAGCATTAAACGCTCAATCATCTATAAAATATAACAAAAAGAATTGGGTAGATCAACGCAGTATTGCATTGAATGGAGAAGCTTATTTTAAGGTTGCCAAAGGTGAAAAATTTGATGTAGAAACGACCTCAGGCACTGTAAGTGTCTTAGGAACGCAATTTAATGTAAAACAAAGAGAAGACTATTTTGAGGTTACTTGTTATGAAGGTTTAGTAAGTGTTTCTTACAATGATAAAGTACGTAAACTCTCAGCCGGAAACAGATTTACAATGATAGAAGGTAATATAGAAGAAACTGCATCCACCCTACTTTTACCGGATTGGAAAAACAACAGAAGTTCGTTTACAAGCGTTCCATTTTCTCAGATAATTGAAGAATTTGAAAGGCAATATAATGTAACTATTATTGCAAAAAACATTGATAAAACAACACTTTTTACAGGTATTTTTGTACATTCCGATATTGAAACCGCATTAAAATCAATTACAATACCAATGCGTTTGCAATATAAGATTGATACCAAAAATATAACCTTGTACAGAGAGTGATCAAAACAAAAATTCTCGTATTCCTTATCTTATTTTCGTACTCCGTTTTTCAAGTACATGGACAAACAGAGAAAGACGTATTACCACTTATTTTTGTACTACAAAAAATACAAAAAAAATTTGGACATAATTTCTCTTATGTCGACAACGAATTATCAGAAGAAACAATACCTGATCTTCCCAATGTTAAAACATTGGGTGAGGCAATTGATCATTTAAAAGAATATACATCTTTTACATATACTTTTCTTGAAGAAAAAACAATTGCTATAAGTACTGTAAATAAAGTATTAGAAATTTGTGGAATTATCAAAAACCATGACAATAAAAATATTTCCAATGCTTCAATTCAAAGTAACAGTCAAAAAACGATAAGTAATCAGCAGGGTGAATTTAAATTAGCGCTCAATTCTCCTGACGATACTATTTCTATAGACTATTTAGGATACGTATCAATTACAATGTCAGCAAAAGACTTTAATACATCTAATTGTAAAAAAATTAAATTAAAACCTCAAGTCGAATACCTCAATGAGGTTATTTTACCAAGTTATCTTATTAAAGGAATCCATAAATTACGTAACGGATCTATAAAAATAGATTACACTAATTTTGGAATTTTACCAGGTTTAACAGAACCTGACGTATTACAAACCTTACAATCACTTCCTGGAATAGTTAGTGTAAATGAAACAGTCTCTGATCTAAACGTACGAGGAGGAACTAACGATCAAAATCTAATGATGTGGGATGGTATAAAGATATATCAATCCAGTCATTTTTTTGGGCTCATTTCTGCATTCAACCCTTATCTCACTAAAGACGTACAACTTGTTAAAAACGGTTCTTCAAGTGAATATGGAGATGGTGTCTCTAGTGTAATAGCTATGCGTACAGACGACAAGGTAAATAAAAACACTTATGGAAGTATTGGAGTTAATTTAATTAGTGCTGATGGATATATTGATACAGCAATTGGAGAAAAATCTTCATTGCAGTTAGCAGTTCGACATTCGATAAATGATCTAATAGAGACTCCTACTTACTCTCAATATTTTGATAGAGCATTTCAAAATTCTGAAGTTATAAACGGCTCTAATTCTGATGAACGGTTCTCCTTTTATGACACTAGTATTAGATGGATATATCAATTATCAGCAAAGGACTTTATAAAAGTAAATGGCATATTAATGCGTAATAATCTGGTTTTTCAAGAAAACTCGCAAGTAGATCAAACAAATGTATCCAGAGAAAGTAAGGTTTCTCAAAGCAACACTTCTGGTGGTATTACGTATCAAAGAAAATGGAACTCGGCTTTTCTGAGTGATGTATTATTATATGGAACTAATTACCGACTAGAAGCTATAAATTCTGATATAGAAAATAACCAACGTCTTTTACAAGAAAATGATGTACTTGAGAACGGATTAAAGGTAAAGACCTCATATAAGATTCAGCCTAATACAATATTTAAAAATGGATATCAATTCAATGAAACTGGTATTTCTAATCTTCGGGATGTTAATAACCCTACTTTTAGAGATCGTACAAAAGAAGTTATCAGAACACATGGTCTCTATTCTGAAATTGAACACACCTCTAAGAATGATCAAAATCATTTGAATGTAGGTGTTCGTCTCAATTATTTTGAAAAATTTAATATATATTCATGGGAACCAAGAATTAGTTTTCAAAAAAGATTCGCAAATCATTTTTCATTAGAATTATTAGGAGAGATAAAAAGTCAAACCACTTCACAAATAATTGATCTTCAGAATGATTTTCTAGGCATAGAAAGTAGAAGATGGATACTTTCTAACAACGATGATATTCCTGTTATCAAAAGTCAACAAGCATCTATGGGACTAAGTTATAATCATGCCAATTGGCTGATAAGTAGCGATTTTTATTATAAAAATGTAGATGGAATTATTACACGAAGTCAAGGCTTCCAAAATCAATACGAGTTTAGTAATGACCATGGTAGCTACACAGTGACTGGAATTGATTTATTAATAAACAGAAGTTTTAAAAATTTTAGTACTTGGTTAAGTTATTCTTTTGCAAATAATGACTATGAATTTAATAATTTACCAGAACGTAACTTTCCTAACAATGTTGATATTAAGCATCAAATAAACCTTGTAGCATCTTATAGTTTAGGTAATTTTAAACTATCGTGTGGTATTAATTGGCACAGCGGAAAACCCACAACACTACCTGATTTTGATGAAGCTATTACAAATAATAACGAAATAAATTATCAAAAACCAAACAGCTCAAGATTAGACAATTATATCAGAACAGATATCTCAACTACTTATGAATTTAAAGTTCATGAAAAAATCAAAGCTTTTATTGGTATCTCTGCGTGGAATATTTTAGACCAAGAAAATATCTACAATCAATATTACAGAATCATGGATGAAAATACAATAGAAGAAATTTCTCAACCTGGTTTAAGAACTACGCCAAATATAGTATTTCGGTTGAATTTTTAAATTTCTTTAGTTCCCACGATATGTACTACCTCTTCGCCTCCAGCTACCTTTTTGATCTCTTTTACTACCTCAAAACCATTTTTTTTAAAAAAAGTACCTGTTGAAGAATTGACACGAGTAGTTAATCGTACTAAACCCGATTCTTTTGCAGCATTTTCTAATGCCTTATATAAGCTATTTGCTATTCCTTTTCCTTGATAATTCTGGTGCACGAAAATATATTCTATAAAACCCTCTTTGGTTAAAGAAAAAGAACCTATAACCTCTCCATTGAGTTTCGCATTATATACTAAATCATATAGAAATTTTTGCTCCCAATATTTAGTATTGATTGCTAGTTTGGAATACATTTTAACCTCATCTTTGGTAAATAATTTAGCCCCGTACATAGTGACTGTCTGGTAAAACAATCGTTGCATTAAAGGTAAATCACCACTAGTAGCTTTAGAAATCTGATACTTCATATTTAGTCAAGGAGAAAATTCTTTTTTACAAACCACTATTTTAGTTAAAAAAAAACTAAAATCAAAGGATAATGTAAACTTAACGTTAAAAAAGAACTAATTTATTAACATTCTATAAAATTTACTTTAGAAATAGAGCTTATTAAAAAACATATATTATCATTCTTTCACAAAACTTAGATACTATTTCTTAGTATGTTACATACGATCCGGAACTTGAATTCCTAGCAATCCAAAAGCGGATTTTATTGTCACTCCTACCATCTCAGAAAGTTGTACTCTAAACATCTTCTCTTCCTCTGTATCCGCTCCGAAAATAGATACGGTCTGAAAAAAAGAATTATAACTCTTTACTAAATCATAAGTGTAATTAGCAATTATGGCAGGACTTAAACCTTTAGCAGCTTGCTGGATAATTTCTGGATAAATTTCTAGTACTTTTATAAGTTCCTTCTCCTTTATGTCTAAGGTAATAGTAGTAATTGGCTTATTCCAATCAAAAGATGCTTTACGCAAAATTGCTTGAATTCTTGCGTAAGCATACTGGATAAATGGTCCTGTATTTCCTTGGAAATCCACAGAATCTTTTGGATCAAAAAGAATTCTCTTTTTAGGATCAACTTTTAGAATAAAATATTTTAATGCACCTAAACCTATAGTATTATATACTGCCCTCTTTTCTGTTTCAGAATAACCATCTAGTTTTCCTAATTCTTTAGAGATATCTTCTGCTGTACTTGCCATTTCTACAATTAAGTCATCTGCATCCACCACTGTCCCTTCTCTACTTTTCATTTTACCACTTGGTAAATCAACCATCCCATAACTTAAATGATGTAAATTAGAAGACCAATCATATCCTAATTTTTTTAGTATCGCAAACAATACTTTAAAATGATGATCCTGTTCATTCCCTACCGTATAAATCATCCCTCCTACATCAGGGTTATCCTTTACCCGTTGTATAGCTGTACCAATGTCTTGTGTCATATACACTGCGGTACCATCACTTCGCAATACTAGTTTATCATCTAAATTTTCATGAGAAAGATCACACCAAACTGATCCATCATCTTTTCTATAAAAAACACCTTTAGTTAGTCCTTCTTCTATAATATCTTTTCCTAGAAGATAGGTGTCACTTTCATAATAATATGTATCAAAATCAACACCAAGTGCCTGATATGTTTCTTCAAAACCTTTATATACCCAGCCATTCATAGTTTTCCACAGTGTAACAACATCTTTATCTCCTGCTTCCCATTTCCTAAGCATTTCCTGAGCCTCAATTAATAAAGGGGCTTCTTTTTTTGCTTCATCCTCCGTTCTACCTGCAACTTTTAATTGTGCTATTTGCTTTTTATATTCCTGATCAAATTTTACATAATAATTACCAACCAGTTTATCTCCTTTAATACCAGTAGAATCTGGTGTTTCTCCATGTCCAAATTTTTGCCATGCAAGCATAGATTTACAGATATGGATTCCTCTATCATTAATAATCTGTGTTTTATATACTTTTTTTCCACTCGCTTTGATAATTTCGGACACAGCATATCCTAACAAGTTATTTCTAATATGCCCTAAGTGAAGTGGTTTATTAGTATTAGGAGAAGAATATTCTACTAGTATTGATTTATCTTCTTTTGATGGAGCAACAAACCCGTATGATTTAATTTCTTTAATTTCCGCAAAAAAGTTCAGATAATACTGATCGGAAATTACAAGATTTAAAAAACCTTTGACCACATTACATGAAATAATTTCCTTTACTTCATTAACAAGATAGGCTCCTATAGCCTCTCCAATAGTAACTGGATTTCCTTTTATCGCTCGTAGCATAGGAAAAATCACTACTGTAATATCACCTTCAAAATCCTTACGCGTATCCTGTAGTTCTACCGATTCAAGATTTGTTTGATATAATCTGTTAACAGCTACTTTTACTTGTTCAGAAATGGTTTGTTGTACTATCATTTTAAAAATCTTTTGTGATATAAAAAATCAGGCTGCAAAGATACTGGAAATATTAAGGCTGTTAAAAAGTTATCGATTATTTGTTGTCGAGATAAATTTGCTTAGTAGTATAGAAAATTAATAACATCCTATTGCAGGAACAAATACTATTGTTAACTGAACAATAGTATTTGAAGTGTTTATTCATGAGAAAATTGTATAATTATTGAATTATAAACTTTTTACAGTAAGATATAATTGATCGATTACTAACTTCATCTTATTAATATCCAAAGTTTCCATTGTATCTGATTCCCTATGATAATTCATATTACGAAACATAGCTGTATCCGTAATCATAATGGCACTATATCCAAAATTCCAATAATTAAGGTGGTCAGAAAAATCTACTCCAGAAACACCAGGAATTCCAAGAAAGGATTTTGTTTCCAAGAGTTGATTTTCTTTTGTCCTTTTGATAAAATACTTTCCAAAAGTTCCGTTATCCGTTTTATGCACTACGGTGATGTAATTTCCTATACTTCCATATAATGATTTCATCGAAGGTATTGGGTATTGTTGTGAATTTTCTTCATCCCTGAAAAAACCAATCATTTCTAAACAAATCATACCTATAACTTTACTTTTTTTATCAAATAAATGTTTAGCATGAACGTAACTTCCCATTTGTTTAGTTCTAAAGAAAGGAGGCTCTTCTAAAGTGTAAGCTACAAATTCAATTCTATGGTTTAATGATTCTCTAGCCAGCAGCCTGGAGAGTTCTAAAAGTCCGGTAACACCACTGGCATTATCATCCGCTCCCTCCTGACTTCCGGCAACATCATAATGAGCACCGATGACAATCAGCTCATCGATATCTGGATGTAGCACCCCAATGACATTTTTGTAAGTTACTCCATTGACTAAATAAGGTTGCGTATAAACAGTATCACAATGTTTTAAAAACTCCTTATGGATATAATCCGCAACATAGTTTAAAGTTTTTATATTTTTATAGTTTCTACTCTTCTCAGTTTTTGTGATTTCTTGCAAATGTGTTTCTATGGATGCTAATGAAGAACTGGGTTTCCTAATATCTTGAGCACTGCTTGTTATCACTATTAATAACATACATAGGATCAGGTAAAATCGCATTTGGCAGATTGTTTTCGTTAAAAAAATGTAATCATTTTCTAAATTTACAAATTACTACTCCAAATAGTTGTCTCTAATCCTAAATTTCTCGTAACTTATCAATAAAAAATGCGTATTCTACTTACTGGTGCTAATGGATATATTGGTATGAGATTATTACCTTTATTACTAAAAGATAACCACGACGTTATTTGTTGTGTGAGAGATAAAGATCGATTATCTATCGATCGCGATATGCGAAAGCAAGTTACTATAGTAGAAATCGATTTTCTTAATTCTCCAAATCTTAGTTTATTACCCAAAGACATAGATATTGCATACTATCTTATACATTCTATGAGCTCTTCTACAAGTGACTTTGATCAAAAAGAAGAAATTTCGGCTCAAAATTTCAACATTTATGTCAATGCTACTCACATAAGACAAGTCATCTATCTAAGCGGTATTGTTAATGAAAAGAATCTATCTAAACACTTGTGGTCCCGAAAAAATGTAGAAGAAACATTATACAAAGGGAACTATAAACTTACTGTTTTGCGGTCGGGAATTATCGTGGGCTCAGGGAGTTCATCTTTTGAAATCATCAGAGATTTATGTGAAAAGTTGCCTGTAATGATTACTCCAAAATGGGTTAACACCAAAACGCAACCTATTGCTATAAGAGACGTTCTTAACTTTATGATTGAAGTTATTGACAATCAATCCTGTTTTAATAAATCGTTTGATATTAGTGGACCTAATGTACTAACATATAAACAAATGCTTTTACTATATGCAAAAGCCAGAGGTATTAAGCTTTATATTTTCACGGTTCCTGTTATGACTCCAAAACTTTCTTCTTACTGGTTATACTTTGTTACATCTACTTCCTATAAACTCGCACTCAACCTAGTGGATAGTATGAGAATTCCTGTAGTCGCAAGAAATAATGAGCTACAGGAAATACTGAAGATCTCAACTATGACTTATATGAAAGCGCTAGAATTAGCATTTATAAAAATTGAACAGAATCAGGTAGTATCCAGTTGGAAAGATTCTATGGTCAGCGGTCGTTTTAAAAAAGATATTCAGAAATATGTTACGGTACCAAAACATGGATGTTTAACTGATAAAAAAGTAATGAAACTTAAGAACCCTGATCAGGTAATTAAAAATATTTGGGCTATTGGAGGAAAAACAGGATGGTATTACGGAGATTGGATGTGGAAAATACGAGGATATATAGACAAACTAGTAGGTGGAGTTGGATTACGGAGAGGAAGAACGAATCCCGTTAAAATAAACTCTGGTGATGCCTTGGATTTCTGGAGAGTTCTAGTAGCTGATCGTGGGGAAAAACGCCTTTTACTTTTTGCTGAAATGAGAGTTCCTGGTGAAGCTTGGTTAGAGTTTGATATTGACGAAAATAATGTACTTCATCAAACAGCTACCTTTAGACCTAGAGGGATCTGGGGACGCTTATACTGGTATTCAATGATCCCTTTTCACTATTTCATTTTTGGAGGTATGATCCGGAACATAGTCTCAAAAAATTAATTACACTAAGACAAAACGTTTGATTTTACCGACAAATTACATTTTTTAGACAAATTATTAGTATTTTTACTAAAAGCCTTTTATGCAGAAGTTATTATTATTTCTTATATCCGTGACACTCCTTTTAGGATGTAACACAAGGAAAAATAAACACTCCGAGCTTGAAGACTTTATCTCATTATTGTCTGGAAAATTCTCTTCTAGTGAGCAGGCAAAAAAAGATTCTAGTTACAGTAAAGTATGTTTTGTAGGGGTGCCTATTTGGAAAAATAAACCTGGACATTGGCTTTATCAAGAACTACACAATGAGGACAATCCAACTGTTATTTATTATCAAAGAATTATTAATATTAAGAAAGTAGATAGCGTTCTTTTTAGTACTAGTAGTTATGTTATTCCAAATAAAAAAAAATATAGTAATGGATGGAAAGACATTTCGATTTTTGATACTTTATCTATTGACAGTCTTCAAATCAGAGATGGATGTGATGTATATTTTGAAAAAAAAACATCTTCTATTTACCAAGGAAAAACTAAAGACAAAAATTGCATAAGTTCTTCTGGAAATAAACCTACATATATTACAAGTCATTTAGTAATTAGTGCCGATAAAATTACATCTTGGGATAGAGGATACAGCATGCAGGGAAAGCAAGTCTGGGGAAAGATACAAGGACCTTATAGGTATAAAAGAATAACTAATTAAACTCCTAATATTCTATTTAACTACCTTCTCATAAATGCAAAGAATAAAATAACAACTATGGTTTTTTACATCATAAAATCTGCTAACGTCTTATTTTCCAATACTTTCAACGTATTGTCCCTCACTTCAATCATTAATTCGTGTACAGCACAAGCGTTTTCGTCAGGACAGTCATCACATCGCTCATAAAAATTTAAACTTACGCACGGTAGCATAGCAATAGGACCTTCTAATACTCTTATAATTGATGCCATAGAAATATCTTGTGGTTCCTTTACTAAATAGTAGCCTCCTCCCTTTCCTTTTTTAGATCCTAAAACACTATTCTTACGAAGCGTTAATAAAATACTTTCTAAAAATTTTTGGGAAATATTTTCGCTTTTAGCTATCTCAGATATCAAAACAGGATGATCACATCGCTTTCTAGCAATATAAGTTAGTGCTTTTAATCCATATTTTGTTTTCTTTGATAACACGCTACAATTATGAGTTATTAAGTGTAATATTCATTTTATAAAAATACATATTTAATTCTTTTTTGGGAGAAAAACTTCGGCCATCATACAACGAGCACTTCCACCTCCTAAAGTTTCTATGGTTGTTAAATCACTATGAACTATTTTACTATGCTTCTCTATTTTTGCAATTTGATCTTTTCGTAGGCTTTGATATGCAGCACTGGACATTACTAAACAAGACTGATTATCACTCCCTATAACTTGCAGCATATTTCCTGCAAAATTAGCTACTTGCTGCTCCGTTATAGCTATGATTTCCTTACCATCCTCTTTCAAGTGTTTTACTACATTCTTTCTTTCTTTTTTATCATCAATACACTCCAGACATATGATAGCGAAAGTTTCAGCAACACTCATCATTACGTTTGTGTGGTAAATCAATAATCGCTCATTTTCAACAGTTTGATATGCATTAAAAATTACCGGAGTGTATTCAAAATCTTCACAAAACTCAATAAAAAGCTCCTCATTAGCTCTCGGAGACAAAGCGCAATATGCTTTTCTATGTGCTCTATCTAACACCATACTACCCGTTCCTTCCAGAAAAACATCATCCTCTTCTGCTGAAGTATAATCTAGTACATGCTCAATAATAAAACCTTTACTCTCTACTTTCTCCAAAACTTCTGAGCGCCTTTCTTTTCTACGATTATGAGCAAACATTGGATACAGTCCTACGGTGCCATTCTCATGAAAAGAAATCCAATTATTTGGAAATATAGAATCGGGAGTATCTAATGCAGGGTCATCATCTATTACGATCATCTCAATACCAGCATCTCTTAAAACAGATACAAGATTTTCAAATTCTGTCTTGGCAAGGTTATTAGCATTCTTACTACTAATAGCACCATCATTCTGATAATAATTATTTACTGCAGTTTGTTCATTCATTCTAAACTGCACAGGACGAATCATTACAATCGTATTGGTTGTTTGTTTCATTATTTATCTCTTATCAATGGCATTGTAGAACAGCGTAAAAGTCCTTCCTGTTTAGCTATTTGAGCATATGGAACTTCCTCTACCTTCATGCCTAAACTACGAAGCCAAGTATTTAATCTTGTAAAATTTTGTTCTGAAATCACGATATCTTCTGCAATAGAAAAAATATTAGAATTCATCTGATACATTTCTTCTTTATCAATATGAAAAAGGTTTTCGTACCCAAAAAAGTCAACTAAATATTGATAATCTTCTACATCTCTAAATCCTTCTTTATGAATAATTGCCATATTGCTTCCTACTGGCTGGAAACAACAATCAAGATGTAATGCATTATCTCTCGCATTCTCCATTGACTTATTCAGATCAAACTCCTTAACTATTTTATTGGGGAAAAGAGATTTTATATAATCAACTCCTTTCATATTCGTTCTTGCAACAATACAATTACTATACCCTTCTCCTTTATAAGTACCTATAAAAATATGATCATTATGCACAATAATATCTCCTCCTTCAAAATGAATTTCCTCTGAAGGAGCTTTAAATACATTTTCCGAAGGTATTTGATCGATTACATATTGAATAGCTTTAATCTCCTTTTCTCTTCGAGGTAATATATTAGATTGAATAAATTTATCTTCAATTACCAATGCAATATCTCGTGCGAAAATTTGATTATATTCTTGTATCTCTTCTGGTCTATATACGGTAACATTGTATTTTTTTAAAACTTTTGCTACAGCTTCCATTTCTAAAATCATATCAGACTCCAAAGGGTATGTCCCTGCTTTGATATGCTCAATAGATTTAGGATCATAAGCTTCCTCAATTCTCGGCACAGGTCCATTACTCACTGCACTACCTAAGATTACCGCTCGTAATCTCGATGTTTCATTTTTAATATTTAGCTTCAATAGTCTCTTCTTAGTAGTATTAAATAAAATTAGAACAAAACAAATATAGGAAGACAGCTGCTGCAAATACCAATTTTATTCAAAAAAAATATCAGATTAATGTCAAATTCATAAATTACCTCTAGAATACATTATATTTTTTAATGATTTCATAAAAAAAATGGCATTGAATTTCTTCAATGCCATTCTTTCTTTCTTTATCTAAGATATTAACGTTCTGAAACTGGTTTAAAATCTCTATGATTTTCTCCAGTATATATTTGTCTTGGTCGTCCAATAGGCTCTTTACGTAGACGCATTTCTCTCCATTGTGCAATCCAACCTGGTAGTCTTCCTAACGCGAACATTACAGTAAACATTTCTGTTGGTATATCTAAAGCTCTATAGATAATTCCTGAATAAAAATCTACATTAGGATATAGTTTTCTCTGCACGAAATACTCATCTTCTAATGCTACTTCAGCTAAACCTTTTGCAATATCAAGAACAGGATCCTCTATCCCTAGATCTCCTAATACTTCATCCGCAGATTTCTTAATAATCTTAGCTCTTGGATCGAAGTTTTTATATACTCTATGTCCGAATCCCATCAAACGGAAAGGATCATTTTTATCTTTTGCTTTATTAATATATCGTGCTGTATCTCCTCCATCTGCCTTTATGGCTTCTAACATTTCAATAACAGCTTGATTGGCACCCCCGTGTAATGGCCCCCATAAAGCAGAAATTCCTGCAGATATTGAAGCAAATAATCCTGCATGTGAAGACCCTACAATTCTAACAGTAGAAGTAGAACAATTTTGTTCGTGATCTGCATGTAGAATTAATAATTTATCTAATGCATCGTATACAATTTTATTTGGCTCATACGTCTTATTAGGTCTTGAGAACATCATTTTATGCAAATTCTCTACATACCCTAAAGAACTATCTCCATAATCTAATGGCAGGCTTTTTCTTTTCCTCATAGTCCAGGCTGCCAATACAGGAAACTTAGCCATAATCTTAACGATAGCATCATACATTTCTTCTTCTGAATCAACATCAACTGACCCCGGATTAAATGCAATCAAAGCACTTGTAAGCGAAGAAAGCACGCCCATAGGGTGAGCACTTTTAGGAAACCCATCAAGAATTTTTTTCATGTCTTCATCTACATGAGATTCTTCTTTAATGTCCTGATCAAACTTCTCTAACTGCGCGGCAGTTGGCAACTCGCCAAAAATTAATAAATATGCTACTTCTAAAAAATCAGCTTTTTCTGCTAATTCTTCTATAGAATACCCACGATATCTCAAAATACCTTTTTCTCCATCCAAAAATGTAATGGCGCTTTCACAACTTCCTGTGTTTTTATATCCAGGATCAATGGTAGTTACACCACCAGTCGCTGTACGCAAGGTTTTGATATCTATTCCTAATTCCTTCTCCGTTCCTTCAATAATTGGGAACTCATATTTATTACCGTCTATTTCTAACGTAGCTATTTTTGACATGCGATTATTTAAAATTTTTCTATTAACATAAGGGTTGCTAAATTACAAAATATAGTGTTAAGAAGCTGTTATCATACTATCTATTTTACGAACCCACATCACTTTACGGTTATTAGCAAAAAAATACGGTTTTATTGAAAATCCTTATTCAAATTATAACATTTATTTTAAAATAGATAATCAATATATTATCAAAGAGTAATAAAGTATTAAAACGGAGTAAGCAATACTAAAATAGTTAAGAATAGGCTACATCTCATTTCTGATGAAAAACAAAAAAAGCCCACAATCTAATGTGAGCTTTCTTTAAAACATTTGGCGTGTTACTTTATTTTGAACGCGTTTTCTTGAGGAAAATAAGCTACTACTCCTAATTCTTCTTCTATTCTTAACAATTGATTATACTTTGCCATTCTATCACTACGAGATGCAGACCCTGTCTTAATTTGTCCAGTATTTAATGCTACTGCTAAATCTGCAATGGTATTATCTTCTGTTTCGCCAGATCGGTGAGACATCACTGAAGTATATCCCGCATTATGCGCCATGTTAACCGCGGCTATAGTCTCTGTTAACGTCCCTATTTGATTTACTTTGATAAGTATCGAATTAGCGATTCCATTTTTAATTCCTCTGGAAAGTCTTTCCACATTTGTAACAAATAAATCATCGCCCACAAGCTGTACTTTGTTACCAATTTTATCTGTAAGATATTTCCATCCTTCCCAATCATTCTCATCCATACCATCTTCTATAGAAATAATAGGATATTTAGAAGCTAACTCTGCAAGATAATCTGCTTGTTCTTCACTGGTTCTAATGACTCCTGTATCACCCTCAAATTTGGTATAGTCATATTTTCCGTCTACATAAAACTCTGCAGCAGCACAATCTAATGCAACCATAACATCATCTCCAAGTTTATATCCTGCTTTTTCTACAGCTAAAGCAATAGAATCTAATGCATCCTCTGTTCCATCTAATGTTGGAGCAAATCCCCCTTCATCACCTACCGCAGTGCTTAATCCTCTATCATGTAATACTTTTTTCAAATTGTGAAAAATCTCAGTACCCATCTGCATAGCGTGTGTAAAGTTTTTAGCTTTTACCGGCATCACCATAAACTCCTGAAATGCTATCGGCGCATCACTATGAGAACCTCCATTAATGATATTCATCATAGGAACAGGAAGTGTATTTGCACTTACTCCACCAATATATCGATATAATGGCATATTTAATTCATTAGCTGCCGCTTTTGCCGCCGCTAATGAAACTCCTAAGATAGCATTAGCTCCTAACTTAGATTTATTAGGTGTTCCATCCAACTCAATCATAGTTAAATCAAGTAAATTCTGATCAAATACAGAATAGCCTAATAATTCTTCAGCAATTACTGTGTTCACATTTTCAACAGCTTTACTAACACCCTTACCCATATACTCAGCACCTCCATCTCGCAACTCAACTGCTTCGTGTTCTCCTGTGGATGCTCCTGACGGAACTGCCGCTCTTCCTAAAACTCCGTTTTCTGTAACTACATCTACTTCTACTGTAGGGTTACCTCGTGAATCTAAAATCTGTCTTGCGTGAATATTAATAATTACACTCATGTTATTGATTTAATGTTGTTGGATAATTTAAATTGTTCGCAATATACGAAACGGGTAAATTCTAATACTAGCTAAAAGCTCTTAATTTATTGCTTAAATGATTATCAAAACGTTAAGTTATCAACTATAACGTTATAAGTAGATTACTTACTGATATAACCACAAACCATTACTAAAATTACCAATATTATACTGCTGCAGTAACATTTTTAATATTTTCTATAAACTGATCAAAAAGATACACAGAATCATTAGGTCCGGGACTTGCTTCAGGATGATACTGTACAGAAAAACAATTCTTATTTTTCATACGTATACCTGCTACTGTATTATCATTAAGATGTATGTGAGTAATTTCTATATCAGAATGATTTTCAGTTTCTTCTCTTTGTATGGCAAATCCATGATTTTGCGAAGTAATTTCACCTTTTCCTGTAATTAAATTCTTCACTGGATGATTAATCCCGCGATGGCCATTGTACATCTTATATGTACTAATGCCATTTGCCAAGGCTATTACCTGATGACCTAAACAAATTCCAAATAATGGAAGATCTCTTTTAATAATTTCTTTTGTCGTTTCAATTGCCTCTGTTAATGGTTCTGGATCTCCGGGGCCATTAGATAAAAAATATCCATCTGGTCCCCATTCACTCATTTCCTCAAAAGTTGTATTATAGGGAAAAACTTTAATATACGCATCTCGTAAGCTAAGATTTCGAAGTATATTTTTCTTAATTCCTATATCTAAAGCAGATATCTTATACGTTGCATCCGGATTACCGTAGAAATAAGGTTCCTTTGTTGAAACCTTGGAGGCTAACTCAAGACCTTTCATATCAGGAATAGCGGATAATTCTTTTTTTAACCTATCAATTGAATCTACTTCTGTAGAAATCACAGCATTCATTGCACCATGATCTCTGATATAACTAACAAGTGCACGAGTGTCCACATCAGAAATAGCTAAAAGATTATTTTGCTCTAAAAACTCCTGCAATGAGCTGTGTGCATTATCTCTAGAGAATTCATAACTAAAATTCTTTACAATAAGACCAGCTATCTTAATAGAGTCTGATTCTACTTCTTCATTATTAGCTCCATAATTACCTATATGAGCATTGGTCGCCACCATTAATTGTCCATAATAAGATGGATCTGTAAAAATTTCTTGATATCCTGTCATTCCAGTATTAAAACATACTTCACCAAATGCGGTACCTTCTTTCCCAACAGCCTTTCCGTAAAAAATAGTTCCATCTGCCAGCAAAACTATAGCCTTTTTCTTCGATTGATATTTCATTTTACTTTAAAATTTTATAATGGTATTTCTAGTGATATTTTTATAAACTTTTAATTCTATTAATTTCTTCTTCACTTGTAACCCAAGTTCCAGAAAGTTCTGATGAATGATTTACTAAATCATTCATCCTTATATCAGAATTTTGTTCTCTTTGAGAAAAACAACGTATCCAACTAAATGAGACTAATAAACTATCCGTCCAATTCTGATACTAATTTAAATTTCCAAAATTATTCAAAAAAAAAGGATAAACGTTAAACGCCTATCCTTTTTAATTTATTTGAGAATATAACTTTTCATTTATTCTTCTTCTTCAGAACTAGAAGTTTCTACAGCCGGTGCTACTGGAGCAGCGTCAGCTTTTTTCGTTCTACCTCTACGGGTTGACTTTTTCTTAGTTGGCTTCCCTGCATTATAAAGTTCATTATAATCAACTAATTCGATCATTGCCATATCAGCATTATCTCCAAGTCGATTACCTAACTTGATAATTCGAGTATATCCTCCAGGACGATCACCAATCTTAACAGCTACATCCCTAAATAATTCTGTAACTGCAATTTTATTACGCAATCTACTAAAGACTAAACGGCGATTATGTGTAGTATCTTCTTTAGATTTTGTGATTAAAGGTTCAACAAACTGCTTTAAAGCTTTTGCTTTTGCTACCGTAGTATTTATTCTTTTATGTTCAATTAAAGAACAAGCCATATTAGCTAACATCGCTTTACGATGTGCAGTTTTTCTACCTAAGTGATTTACTTTTTTTCCGTGTCTCATGACATTTAAAATTTAATCATCATCTTGCATCAACTCTCTTTGAGGCGCAAAATATGATGTATTAGTCTTTATCTAGTTTATACTTAGAAAGATCCATACCAAAGTTAAGTCCCTTTACATTTACAAGCTCTTCTAGCTCAGTCAAAGATTTCTTACCAAAGTTACGAAACTTCATTAAGTCATTTTTATTATAAGAAACCAAATCACCTAATGTATCTACTTCTGCGGCTTTCAAGCAATTCAATGCTCTCACAGAAAGATCCATATCAATCAATTTAGTTTTTAACAACTGTCTCATATGCAATGATTCTTCATCATATGTTTCAGTTTGTGCTATTTCATCAGCTTCTAAAGTGATTCGCTCATCTGAAAATAACATAAAATGATGAATCAATATTTTTGCAGCTTCTGTTAATGCATCTTTAGGATGAATTGAACCATCAGTTACGATCTCAAAAACTAATTTTTCGTAATCTGTTTTTTGTTCAACACGATAATTTTCAATACTATATTTAACATTCTTTATTGGAGTGTATATAGAATCGGTAAAGATTGTTCCGATAGGAGCATTTGCTTTTTTATTTTCTTCAGCAGGAACATAACCTCTTCCTTTTTCAACTGAAATCTCAAGATTAAGTGCTACTTTCTTATCCATGTTACAGATTACTAAATCTGGATTAAGGATTTGAAAACCAGAAATAAACTTCTGAAAATCTCCAGCTTTTAGTTGTTCTTGACCAGAAATAGATATAGTAACGGATTCATTATCTATATCTTCTATCTGACGCTTGAAACGTACTTGTTTAAGGTTCAGAATGATTTCTGTAACATCTTCCACAACTCCTGAAACAGTAGAAAATTCATGATCCACCCCTTCCATTCTTAATGAAGTGATAGCGAATCCCTCTAAAGAAGATAGCAAAACTCTTCGTAAAGCGTTACCAACTGTCAATCCATAGCCTGGTTCTAATGGTCTAAATTCGAATTTACCATCAAACTCGCTAGAGTCGATCATGATAACTTTATCGGGCTTCTGAAAATTTAATATTGCCATATTATTGTTTCTTCTTTGAGTTATTACTTAGAATATAATTCGACGATGAATTGTTCGTTGATATTTTCCGGAATTTGAATTCTTGCCGGCACAGATACATATGTACCTTCTTTTGTATCATTATTGAAAGTAATCCACTCATACACCTTGCTATTGTTAGCAAGTGAATTCTGTATTACTTCTAACGATTTAGATTTTTCTCTTACGCTTACGACATCTCCTGGCTTTAACTGATAAGATGGAATATTAACCAATCCACCATTAACCGTAATATGCCTGTGAGAAACTAATTGTCTAGCTCCACTACGAGAATTTGACAATCCCATTCTATAAGCAACATTATCCAAACGAGATTCACACAACTGAAGTAAAACTTCACCAGTTATTCCCTGTGAACGAGTAGCTTTTTCAAACATATTTCGAAACTGACGTTCCAAAATTCCGTAGGTATATTTTGCTTTCTGCTTTTCCATTAACTGGATAGCATATTCACTCTTCTTACCTCTACGTCTGTTGTTCCCATGTTGTCCAGGAGGGTAATTTCTTTTTTCAAAAGATTTATCATCTCCGAATATCGCTTCTCCAAACTTTCGAGCGATTTTAGTTTTTGGACCAGTATATCTTGCCATTATTACTTATTTAGTTTTTTAGAGGTGATTATGAATTAAGGTCTCTTTCCTTCGATAATCGTAGTTCCTCTTTTGATTACTTTACTACTTATTTGATAGTACATCCTTAAAAAAAGAATATATAAAAACACTTATACTCTTCGTCTCTTTGGAGGACGACAACCGTTATGAGGCATTGGAGTTACATCAATTATTTCTGTAACCTCTATACCAACATTATGAAGTGAACGTATCGCAGATTCTCTACCATTTCCAGGTCCTTTAACATAAACCTTCACTTTCTTAAGGCCAGCCTCTATAGCTACCTTAGAAGCATCTTCCGCAGCTAATTGCGCAGCATATGGAGTATTCTTTTTAGAACCTCTAAAACCCATTTTACCAGCGGATGACCAGGAAATTACATCTCCCTTTTTATTAGTTAACGAAATAATAATATTGTTAAAAGATGCAGTTACGTGAGCTTCACCTACAGATTCAACAATTACTTTACGCTTTTTTGAAGTTGACTTTGCCATACTACTTATTATTTAGTTGCTTTTTTCTTGTTAGCAACTGTTTTTCTTCTTCCTTTACGTGTTCTAGAATTATTCTTAGTACGTTGACCTCTTAATGGTAAACCAGCTCTATGACGGATACCTCTATAACATCCTATATCCATAAGACGTTTGATATTCAACTGAACCTCTGAACGTAATTCTCCTTCAATTTTGAAAGATCCTACAGCATCCCGAATTCGACCAATTTGATCATCATCCCAATCAGAAACCTTAATGTTCTCATCTACTTTGGCAGTATCTAAAATTTCTTTAGCTCTACTTCTACCAATTCCGAAGATATAGGTTAACGCTATAACTCCTCGCTTTTGTTTAGGTATATCTACCCCTGCAATTCTTGCCATAATTACCCTTGTCTTTGTTTAAATCTAGGATTCTTTTTGTTAATTACGTAAAGTCGTCCTTTTCTACGCACAATTTTGCACTCGGCACTTCTTTTCTTTATTGATGCTCTAACTTTCATCTGTTTTTTCTTATTTTTTTTCCTCTGTCAGCTATATTTGACTCTAAGAACGATTTATTAATAACTAACAAATCGTTCTAATTGTGTCAGTTTTATCTTATATGTACTTTTCAAAGCATTTTTAAACTATACCCAGAAATAATTAACACAATTTTCAGCCTGCAAAAGTACAGAAAAAATCTTAATTAACTAATATTAAAATTTATTAGTATCTATATGTTATTCTGGCTTTACTTAAATCATAAGGACTCATTTCTAACTTCACCTTATCACCTGGTAATAATTTTATATAATGCATACGCATTTTTCCAGAAATGTGAGCCGTAACCACATGGTCATTCTCAAGTTCAACTCGAAACATTGCATTAGACAATGCTTCTATAATTCTACCATCTTGTTCTATCGCTGGTTGTTTTGCCATTATGCTACTGCTTTTCTATTTTTACCTGTTTTCATCAACCCATCATAATGTCTATTCAATAGATAGGAATTAATTTGCTGCATAGTATCGATAGCTACACCCACCATAATTAATAATGATGTTCCTCCAAAAAACAATGCCCATCCTTGCTGAACTCCAAGAACCTTTACAGCAATCGCAGGAAAAACCGCAATTAAAGCTAAGAATATAGATCCGGGTAAAGTAATCTGTGACATTATTTTATCAAGATACTCTCCTGTTTCACTACCAGGTCTAATTCCAGGAATAAAACCTCCACTACGTTTAAGATCATCCGCCATTTTATTTGTTGGAACCGTAATTGCTGTATAGAAGAAAGTAAATATGATAATTAGAAGTCCGAAAACTAAGTTATACCATAATCCAAATATATCACTAAACGCTGCACCAATACTTTGAGAAGTCTCTGATTCTGAAAGACTAGCAACCGCAGCAGGAACAAACATAATTGCCTGTGCAAATATAATTGGCATTACCCCTGAAGCATTTAATTTTAAAGGGATATACTGACGTGATCCAAAAACATTCTTTTCGTACCCACCATCTGCCGTTCTTCTAGCATATTGAACCGGAATTTGTCTTACAGCCATTACCAATAAAACTGATAACAAAATAATCACAAACCATATCACCAACTCTATTAATACCATAATAATATCTCCTCCTTCACCTGAAGTTCTTCCTATAAAATTCTGTATAAAGGATTGCGGTAGTGTCGCAATTATACCAACCATTATCAGCAATGAAATTCCATTACCAATACCTTTATCTGTAATTTTTTCTCCTAACCACATTGCAAATACACAACCTGTGACCAGAATAATAACAGAAGAGATAATGAAGGTAGTAGATGAAAATCCTTCTACTAATAAATCATTCATACCACCCACTCCTGATAGAGAAGGCAAACTAGCCAAATATCCTGGTGCCTGTATAAGACATATAGCTATAGTAAGCCAACGAGTAATTTGATTAATTTTCTTTCTGCCACTTTCTCCTTCTTTTTGTAGTTTCTGAAGATATGGTATTGCTATACCCATTAACTGAACTACAATAGATGCAGATATATATGGCATGATTCCTAAAGCGAAAACTGAAGCGTTAGCAAAAGCTCCTCCAGTAAATGCATTAAGCAATCCAAGCAGTCCAGCCTCACCGGCTTTACCCTGTAATCCACCCAAAGCACTCACATCTACTCCAGGAAGCACTACTTGCGCCCCAAAACGATATACTAAAAGTAAACCTAGCGTAACTAGGATTCTACTTTTTAGCTCTTCGATTTTCCAAATATTTTTTATTGTATCAATGAATTTCATGGAGTGTGAATTATAAGGTTACTGCTTCACCACCTGCTGCTTCAATAGCTGCCTTAGCAGTGGCTGTAAATTTGTGAGCTGTGACTTTTAGTTTAGCCTTCAATTCACCTCTACCCAGTATCTTAACTAGATCATTCTTTCCTGCAAGACGAGTACTTAATAGTACGTCAAGATCCACCGCATCAGTTATTTTACCAGCATCAACTAAATTTTGCAATGTATCTAAATTAATTCCCTGATATTCTTTTCTATTGATATTAGTGAAACCAAATTTGGGTACACGTCTTTGAAGTGGCATTTGTCCACCTTCAAAACCAATCTTTCTAGAATACCCAGAACGAGATTTTGCTCCTTTATGACCGCGTGCTGCAGTTCCACCTTTTCCAGAACCTTGACCACGACCTAGTCGTTTACTGTTATTTTTTACTGAACCTGCAGCAGGTTTTAAGTTACTTAAATCCATGTGCTTATATTATTTTGTTTCTACCGAAACTAAATGTTTAACTTTATTTACCATCCCAAGGATATTAGGACTATTGTCATGCTCTACTACCTGACCGATCTTTTTAAGACCTAAAGCCTCCAGAGTTCTTTTTTGTCTCTGAGTACGGTTAATAGCGCTTTTTACTTTAGTAATTTTAATCTTTGCCATCGTTCCTAATATTTATCCTTTAAACACTTTTTCTAGTGAAACTCCACGTTGACTAGCTACTTGTTTTGCACTACGCAACTGTAATAAAGCGTCAAATGTTGCTTTCACCACATTGTGCGGGTTAGACGATCCTTGATTCTTAGAAAGTACATCATGAACTCCTACTGCTTCCAATACTGCACGTATTGCTCCACCAGCTATTACCCCGGTTCCTGTAGAAGCAGGTATTAACAATACTCTTGCTCCACCGTATTTTCCTTTCTGTTCGTGAGGTAAGGTCCCTTTATTTAAAGGAATCCGAACTAAATTCTTTTTTGCATCTTCTACTGCCTTTGCAATAGCTTCTGCAACTTCTTTAGATTTACCTAAACCGTGACCTACTACACCGTTTTCATCTCCTACGACAACGATAGCAGAAAAACCAAAAGCTCTACCTCCTTTTGTTACCTTAGTAACACGTTGTACACCAACTAAACGATCTTTTAATTCAAGTCCGCTTGGTTTTACTAATTCTGCGTTTTTATATTTTTGATACATAATTTCTTAGAATTTTAGTCCTGCTTCTCTAGCTCCAACAGCTAATGATTTTACTCTACCGTGATATAAGTATCCACCTCTATCAAATGATACAGTCTCAATACCTGCTTTTTTTGCCTTTTCCGCAATTGCTTTACCAACCAAGCTCGCTTTTTCTTCTTTATTTCCTGAAGCTGATACAATATCTTTATCTCTAGAAGAGGCTGCACTGATAGTTTTACCAGTTACATCATCTATAACTTGTGCATAAATTTCTTTATTACTTCTATAAACAGACAATCTTGGACGTTGTTCTGTACCGCTTACTTTACTGCGGATTCGCTTTCTGATTTTTAATCTTCTTAAATCTTTTGAAAATGCCATAACTTCGTTATTATGCTGATTTACCTGCTTTTCTTCTTAATTGTTCTCCTACAAACTTAACTCCTTTTCCTTTGTAAGGTTCTGGTTTACGGAAGCCTCTGATTTTAGCAGCGACCTGTCCTACCAATTGCTTATCAAAAGAAGTTAGTTTTACAATTGGATTCTTACCCTTATCTGAAACAGTTTCTACTTTAACCTCTGGCGCTATATCTAAAACGATATTATGCGAAAAACCTAATGCTAAATCTAATTTCTGACCTTGATTAGAAGCTCTATAACCTACCCCTACCAATTCTAATTCCTTAGTAAAACCTTCAGTTACTCCTTTCACCATATTGTTTATCAAAGCTCTATACAAACCGTGCTTTGCTCTATGATCTTTGGCCTCAGTAGGTCGTGTAAGAACAACCTTCCCATCTTCTACTTTCACCTCGATACTATCGATTTCTTGTGAAAGTTCTCCTAATTTTCCTTTAACAGTAACAACATTACCTATCACTTCTACAGTGACACCAGACGGAATAGTTACTGGATTTTTTCCTATTCTTGACATTTCTTTTGTCTTTTATAGTGTTAATATACGTAGCAAAGTAACTCACCACCTACATTCTCTTGTCTTGCCTGTTTATCAGTCATTACACCATGAGAAGTAGATATAATAGCAATCCCTAATCCATTAAGAATCCTTGGAACATCCTTAGATCCAGAATACTTTCGTAAACCAGGCTTACTTATTCTCTGTAATTCTTTAATTACAGGTTCTTTAGTTAGCTTATCATATTTAAGCGCTATCTTAATGCTACCTTGTGCTGTTGTATCTTCAAATTTGTAACTCAAAATATATCCCTGATCGAATAATATTTTAGTCATTTCTTTTTTAACCTTAGATGCTGGGATCTCAACAACTCTATGTTGAGCACTGTTTGCATTTCTAATTCTTGTTAAAAAATCTGCAATAGGATCTGTATTCATTATCTATAATTTATGATCTTGGTTTTCAACTTCTTTAATTGAACCTTAGACCAATTAATTTTATTTTATTACCAGCTAGCTTTTGTTACACCTGGTATTAACCCTTGGTTCGCCATTTCTCTGAATGTAACACGAGAAATTCCAAACTGGCGCATGTACCCTTTAGGTCTTCCTGTTAACTTACATCTATTATGCTGACGTATTGGAGATGCATTTTTTGGCAACTTTTGCAATGCTTCATAATCACCAGCTTCTTTTAAAGCTTTTCGTTTTTCAGCATATTTTGCAACTGTTTTTGCTCTTTTCACCTCACGGGCTTTCATTGATTCTTTAGCCATAATTAATTCTTTTTAAAAGGTAAACCTAGTTCTGTTAACAATGATTTTGCTTCCTTATCAGTATTTGCAGAAGTTTCAAAAGTTATATTCATTCCGGAAATCTTATTTACTTTATCAATATCAATTTCAGGAAAAATAATCTGTTCTGTAATACCTAAAGAATAATTACCTCTACCATCAAAACCAGTAGCTTTAATACCATTAAAATCTCTAACTCGTGGTAATGCTGAAGTCACTAAACGATCAAGAAATTCATACATTCTTTCACCTCTTAATGTTACTTTAGCACCAATAGGCATTCCTTTACGTAACTTAAACGTCGCTACATCTTTTTTAGACATTGTAGAAACTGCTTTCTGACCGGTTATAGTAGTTAATTCATCTACTGCGTAATCGATTAATTTCTTATCTGCTACAGCAGCACCAACACCTCTACTTAAAACTATTTTCTTAAGTTTTGGCACCTGCATTACATTACTATAGCTAAATTCTTCTGTAAGAGCTGACACTACTCTGTCACTATACTCTTGTTTTAATCTCGGGATATAAGCCATAACTATATTACTTCATTAGATTTTTTAGAAAATCTCACTTTCTTATCTCCTTCTATTCTATAACCAACTCTTGTTGCTTCACCATTAGCGCTTAGCAATGATAAATTAGAAATATGAATAGCCGCTTCTTGTTTTACAATTCCGCCTTGTGGACTTGATGCACTAGGCTTTTGATGTTTTGACACCAAATTAACACCTTCTACAATCGCCTTGTTTTTATCAATCAATACTTTCTGAACTTTTCCCTCTTGACCTTTATTGTCTCCAGCGATTACTCTTACAGTATCTCCTGTTTTTATTTTTAGCTTTTTCATCTTAACAAATGTATTAAAGCACTTCTGGCGCTAGTGAAACAATCTTCATGAACTGTTTGTCACGAAGCTCTCTCGCTACAGGTCCAAAAACGCGGGTTCCTCTCATTTCTCCTGTTGGATTCAATAGAACACAAGCATTATCATCAAAACGAATGTAAGAACCATCTGGTCTGCGAACTTCTTTTTTGGTACGAACTACAACTGCAGTTGAAACAGCTCCCTTTTTAATGTTTCCATTAGGAGTTGCTTCTTTAACACTGACAACGATCTTGTCTCCTACAGAGGCGTATCTTCTTCCTGTACCACCTAAAACACGGATAACTAAAACTTCCTTACCACCGGTGTTGTCTGCTACTTTTAATCTAGACTCTTGTTGTACCATATTTACTTAGCTCTTTCAATTACTTCTACTAATCTCCAGCATTTGGTTTTACTCATAGGTCTTGTCTCCATGATCTTTACAGTATCACCAATATTGCAGTCATTTTTCTCATCGTGTGCAACATATTTTTTTGTTTTCAACACGAACTTTCCGTACATCGGGTGTTTTACTTTTTTAACTTCAGCAACAACGATTGACTTAACCATTTTGTTACTAGTAACTACACCTATACGCTCTTTTCTTAAATTTCTTTTTTCCATCTTTCAGCAGAATTAACCGTTTAATTCTCTTTTACTTAACTCTGTAGCCATTCTCGCTATAGATCTTCTCACTTTACGAATTTGTAAAGGGTTCTCTAAAGGAGACATTGCATGAGCCATTTTTAAATCTGAATACTCTTTTCTGGATTTACCAAGTTCTTCTTGCAATTCAGCTGTAGACGATTCTTTTACTTGTGATTGTTTCATAGTCTCTTTTGAATTTTAACCTTGATAGGTTCTTGACACAATAAACTTAGTTTTCACTGGTAATTTCTGTGCAGCAAGACGTAAAGCCTCTTTTGCTACATCAAGTGAAACACCACCGATCTCAAATAATATTCTTCCTGGTTTTACTACCGCAGCCCAATATTCAACAGCACCTTTTCCTTTACCCATACGTACTTCAAGAGGCTTTTTTGTAATTGGTTTATCCGGGAATATTTTAATCCACAGTGCACCTTCTCTTTTCATATAACGAGTAGCAGATATACGAGCTGCCTCAATTTGTCTGGCAGTAATAAAACTTGAATCCAATGATTTTATTCCGAAACTTCCGTTTGAAAGTTCAAAACCTCTCTGAGAGATTCCTTTCATACGACCTTTTTGTTGCTTACGGAATTTTGTTCTTTTAGGCTGTAACATTGTTAATTTACTTTAAAAAATTACTTTCTACGACGTGATTTATTATTCCCACCACTTCGTCCGGATCCAGATCTATCTCCTTTTCCTTGTTTTTTAGAAAGACCTACTAAAGGAGAAAGTTCTCGTTTACCATATACTTCTCCTTTCATAATCCACACCTTGATACCCAATCTACCATAGGTAGTATGAGCCTCTACCAGTGCGTAATCAATGTCTGCTCTAAATGTTGATAAGGGAATACGACCATCTTTATAAGACTCTGCACGTGCCATTTCTGCCCCGTTCAAACGTCCTGAAATTTGAATTTTGATCCCTTCTGCATTCATTCTCATTGCAGCCGCAATTGCCATCTTGATTGCACGACGGTAAGAGATACGACTCTCAATTTGCCTTGCAACACTAGAACCAACTAAAAATGCATCCAACTCAGGTCTCTTAATTTCAAAGATATTGATCTGAACTTCCTTATCTGTAATCTTTTTAAGCTCTTCTTTTAACTTGTCTACCTCCTGTCCACCTTTCCCAATAATAATACCAGGTCTGGCAGTGGTGATAGTAACGGTTACAAGTTTAAGCGTACGCTCAATAATTACTCTTGATACACTAGCTTTTGATAAACGTGCGTGTACATACTTTCTAATCTTATCGTCTTCAGCAAGTTTATCGCCGTAATCATTACCTCCATACCAGTTGGATTCCCATCCTCTAATGATACCAAGGCGATTTCCGATTGGATTTGTTTTCTGTCCCATACTATTTAGCTTTGTGTATTATTTTTTGCATCTACCACGATTGTAACGTGATTAGAGCGTTTTCTTATTCTGTGTGCACGACCTTGTGGAGCTGGACGTAGTCTTTTTAACATACTTCCTCCATCTACACGAATCTCTTTTACAAAAAGATCTGCCTCTTCAATATTTGCGTCTTCATTTTTCGCCTGCCAGTTTGCTATTGCAGAAAGCAATAATTTCTCTAAACGACGTGATGCTTCTTTAGGATTAAATCTAAGAATATGAAGCGCTCTTTCAACTTTTTCACCACGAACTAAATCCGCTACTAAACGCATTTTACGAGGTGAGGTAGGACAGTTATTAAGTTTAGCAAAAGCAACTTGCTTTTTCTCTTCCTTAATCCTATCTGCCATTTCTCTTTTACGAACTCCCATAGCTTAAATTATTTTTTACCTTTATTTTTAGCACCAGCGTGTCCTCTAAAAGAACGGGTTGGCGAAAATTCTCCTAACTTATGACCTACCATATTCTCTGTAATATATACAGGAACAAACTGTCGACCATTATGCACTGCAATTGTTTGCCCTACAAAATCCGGTGATATCATTGATGCTCTTGACCAAGTCTTTATCACAGTCTTTTTGTTAGCTTCTACATTAGCAGCTACTTTCTTCTCTAATTTATAGTGAATGTAAGGTCCTTTTTTTAATGAACGTGCCATATCTAATTATTTCTTTCTACGTTCTACAATATACTTATTACTCGCTTTCGTCTTAGATCGGGTTCTATATCCCTTTGCAGGAAGTCCTTTTCTAGAACGTGGATGTCCTCCTGAAGATTTACCTTCACCACCACCCATTGGGTGATCAACTGGATTCATCACAACTGGCCTTGTACGAGGTCTTCTTCCTAACCATCTACTTCTACCAGCTTTACCAGATACTAATAATTGATGATCACTATTAGAGACTGCTCCGATAGTTGCCATACAATCCATTAATATCAATCGTACTTCTCCAGAAGGTAATTTTACCGTAGCAAACTTACCATCACGAGCCATCAACTGAGCGAACGAGCCTGCACTACGTGCCATAACAGCACCCTGACCAGGACGTAATTCAATACAAGATATGATTGTTCCTAAAGGGATTCCACTTAATGGCATTGCATTACCAATTTCTGGAGCCACATCATTACCAGAGACAATGTTTTGCCCAACCTGTAAACCGTTTTGAGCAATAACATAACGCTTTTCACCGTCTTGATAATTTAGAAGAGCAATAAATGCGGTTCTATTTGGATCGTATTCTATCGTTGATACGGTAGCAGGAATCCCATGCTTATCACGTTTAAAATCAATAATACGATACCTTCTTTTATGACCACCACCGATATATCGCATGGTCATTTTTCCTTGACTGTTTCTACCACCAGACCTTTTATTCGGAGCTAATAAACTTTTCTCCGGCTTGTCAGTAGTAATGGCGTCAAATCCATTAACTACTCTAAAACGCTGCCCTGGGGTAATTGGTTTTAATTTTCTTACTGACATTCTTTAGTCTTAAAGATTACTATATAAATCAATTACTTCACCTTCCGCCACCTGTACAATTGCTTTCTTAACAGCATTTGTTTTACCAGTAACCATACCTGTTTTTGTATAACGGGTTTTACGATCTGGACGGACATTAATTGTACGAACTTTAGTAACAGATACACCATAAGCAGCCTCCACTGCTTTTTTGATCTCTACCTTATTCGCTTTCTTATCTACTACGAACCCATAGCGGTTAAACACCTCACTATCAGTGGTAGCCTTTTCTGTAACAATAGGTTTTATTAAGATACTCATGGCTTCTATTTACTTAAATTTGTTTCAATTCCTTTCAAAGAACCTTCAAGAAGAATAACACTATTCGCATTAAGTATTTTGTAAGTACTTAATTCTGAATAAGTTACAACTTCTGAGCTTTTTAAATTGCGTGACGACAAATATACATTTTTATTTGACTCACCCAACACAAAGAGAGATTTTTTATCCTCAAGTCCTAATGACTTCAAAACTGACGTAAAATTCTTTGTTTTTATTGTATCAAAGGAAAAATCTTCTACAACAACAATAGCTTTATCTTCAGCCTTAATACTGAAAGCCGATTTACGTGCTAGCCTTTTTAAATTCTTATTTAATTTAAAAGAATAATCACGCGGTCTTGGTCCAAAAATTCTACCTCCACCCTTAAAGATGGGAGATTTTATACTACCTGCTCTAGCAGTACCAGTTCCTTTTTGTTTTTTAATCTTTCTTGTACTACCTACAATCTCTGCGCGCTCTTTAGCCTTATGAGTTCCCTGACGTTGATTTGCCAAGTACTGCTTCACATCTAAATAAACAGCATGAGTGTTTGGTTCTATTCCGAAAACAGCATCCGAAAGGTCTGCCTTTCTTCCTGTTTCTTTTCCGTTTATATCAATTACTGCTACCTTCATTACTTCTGAATAGTTACGTAAGCGTTTTTATGACCAGGGACACATCCCTTAACCACCAGTAGATTCTTGTCAGTTACTACCTTCAACACTCTTAAGTTTTGAATTTTTACTTGGTCTCCACCCATTCTTCCTGCCATTCGCATTCCTTTAAAAACTCTTGCAGGATACGATGCCGCACCAATAGAACCAGGAGCTCTTAAACGGTTATGTTGACCGTGAGTTGCTTGCCCAACACCAGCAAAGCCATGTCTCTTAACAACCCCTTGAAAACCTTTACCTTTTGAAGTTGCAGATACATCTACAAATTCTCCTTCTTCAAAGTGATCCACTGTTATAGTATCACCTAACTTGTAATCCTCCTCAAAACCTTGAAACTCGACAACTTTACGTTTAGCAACTGTTCCTGCTTTCTTAAAGTGACCTAAAGCCGCTTTTGTAGCATTCTTGTCCGCTTTGTCATCGAAACCTAGCTGCACAGCATTATAACCGTCAACCTTCTCAGTTCTGACTTGGGTAACCACGCATGGACCAACTTCAATTACGGTACATGGAATATTTTTTCCATTCTCGTCGAAGATGCTGGTCATACCGATCTTTTTTCCTATTAACCCAGACATATTTATTAATTAAGAATTATGAATTTAGAATTTAGAAATCTTACTCTCCTCTTTTCCTCCTTCGTTATTTATTATTTTTTATAGTTCTCATCATTAATTATGAGAAAACAAAACAGGGTCAAAACACTTCAACCCTGAATGTTTTTTTTACCATTTTTCCCTCGCACGCAGCTTAGGACATTTTTGTTTTGATTTCGCTTAGCGATTGCGCAATTCTAAAACTAAGAACTACACTTTAATCTCCACTTCAACCCCACTAGGTAATTCAAGCTTCATTAACGCATCAATCGTTTTTGAAGAAGAACTATAAATATCAAGAAGTCTTTTATAAGAACTCAATTGAAACTGCTCTCTTGATTTTTTATTTACGTGAGGTGAACGTAATACAGTAAATATTTTTTTATGTGTTGGCAAAGGAATAGGACCTGTTACTACAGCACCTGTACTTTTTACCGTCTTTACGATTTTTTCAGCAGATTTATCTACTAAATTGTGATCGTAAGATTTTAGTTTTATTCTGATTTTTTGACTCATTGCTGTAATATTAAGCGTTAACTCCTTTTGCTTTTGCGATTACTTCTTCTGAAATATTAGAAGGAGTCTCGGCATAGTGTGAAAATTCCATAGTAGATGTTGCTCTACCAGAAGATAAAGTTCTTAAGGTTGTAACATATCCAAACATTTCTGAAAGTGGCACAGTAGCTTTGACAGTTTTCGCACCTGCACGATCACCCATATCACTAACCTGTCCTCTACGTCTATTTAAATCACCCACAATATCACCCATATTTTCTTCTGGAGTAATAACTTCTAACTTCATTATAGGTTCCATTATTACCGCTTTAGCAGCTTTAGCAGAATTCTTAAATCCTAATTTAGCAGCTAACTCAAAAGACAATTGATCAGAATCCACATCATGATAAGACCCATCCTTTAAAGTAACTTTCATAGAATCAACTTCATATCCAGCTAATGGACCATTTACCATAGCCATTTTGAATCCTTTTTCTATAGAAGGAATGAATTCTTTAGGAACATTACCTCCCTTAATAGTAGATTCAAACTGAAGTCCTTCAACACCTTCATCTGCAGGTTCGATAGTAAATACAATATCAGCAAATTTACCACGACCACCCGATTGTTTCTTATATACTTCTCGGTGATCAGCAGCTTGTGTAATAGCCTCTTTATATTCAACCTGGGGTTGACCCTGATTTACTTCTACCTTAAATTCACGTCTTAAACGGTCTACAATAATATCTAAGTGAAGTTCTCCCATACCAGATATAATAGTCTGTCCGGAAGCCTCATCAGTTTTTACCTGAAATGTAGGATCTTCTTCAGAAAGCTTTGCTAAAGACATACCTAATTTATCAACATCAGCTTTTGTCTTAGGCTCCACAGCGATTCCTATTACAGGATCAGGGAAATCCATTGATTCTAATACAATAGGATTTTTTTCATCAGACATAGTATCTCCAGTCTTGATATCCTTAAAACCAACTGCTGCACCAATATCACCAGCTTCTATATAATCGATAGCGTTCTGTTTATTAGAATGCATTTGATAGATACGAGAGATACGCTCTTTTTTACCTGAACGATTGTTCAATATATAAGAACCAGCATCTAATCGACCAGAATATGCTCTAAAAAAAGCTAAACGTCCAACAAAAGGATCTGTAGCAATTTTAAATGCAAGTGCTGCAAAAGGCTCTTTCACATCAGGCTTACGCATTTCTTCTTTTTCAGTATCTGGATTAACTCCCACAATACCCTCTTTATCAGTTGGTGAAGGCAAATAACGACATACAGCATCTAATAAAAACTGAACACCTTTATTCTTAAATGCAGAACCACATATCATAGGAATAATAGACATATCCATCACAGCAGCTCTAAGTGCAGCATGCACTTCTTCTTCTGTAATAGAATCTTCATCTTCCATATATTTTTCTAAAAGATCTTCATCATAAGCAGCAACCTCTTCAATAAGCTTACCACGTAGCATCTTAGCCTCTTCTTTCAATTCTTCAGGAATATCAACAATATCAAATGTAGCTCCCTGTGTCTCATCATGCCATACAATAGCACGATTCTTTACTAAATCGACAATACCTTTAAAATCAGACTCATCACCAATATTTAAAACTATTGGAACTGCATTTGACTTTAACATATCTTTCACCTGCTGGCAAACAGCAAGGAAATTAGAACCTTGACGATCCATTTTATTTACAAACCCAATACGTGGTACTTTGTAATTATCAGCTAATCTCCAGTTAGTTTCTGATTGTGGTTCCACACCATCAACCGCACTAAATAAGAAAACCAATCCATCTAAAACACGTAATGAACGATTCACCTCTACAGTAAAATCTACGTGACCAGGGGTATCAATTATATTAAAATGATATCCTTTAGTATCTGGAGTTGCATTACCATTCTCGATAGGAAATTTCCATTCACAAGTAGTTGCAGCAGAAGTAATTGTAATACCTCTTTCCTGCTCTTGTTCCATCCAGTCCATAGTAGCAGCACCATCGTGGACCTCACCTATTTTATGACTCACACCTGTGTAGTATAAAATACGCTCAGTTGTTGTTGTCTTACCTGCATCAATATGTGCAGCGATTCCTATATTTCTTGTATATTTTAAATCTCTTGCCATTTCTGATTAAAATCTAAAGTGTGAGAATGCTTTATTTGCTTCTGCCATTTTATGAGTATCTACTCTCTTCTTAACAGCAGCTCCTTCTTCTTTTTCTGCAGCGATAACCTCTGATGCTAATTTCAGCGCCATAGATTTTTCATTTCTCTTACGAGAGAATTGAATTAACCACTTCATAGCAGTAGATATCTTTCGATCAGGTCGAATAGGGTTTGGAATCTGGAATGTAGCTCCACCAACACGTCGGCTTCTCACCTCTACATGCGGCATTACATTAGACAAAGCGTCTTTCCAAATTTCCAAAGCAGTTTTTTCTTCATTTTGTTTTTTCTCTTCAACAATATCCATTGCATCATAGAAAATCTTGAAAGCAGTTGACTTTTTACCGTCCCACATCATCATGTTTACAAAACGAGTCACTAATTGATCGTTAAAACGTGGATCCGGCAAAATAGGTCTTTTTTTGGCCTTTCTTTTTCTCATGTCTTCTTCTTAAAGTTTTTTAAATTTACTTCTTAGGGCGTTTTGCACCATACTTAGATCTACGTTGCGTTCTTCCTTCGACACCGGCGGTATCCAAAGCTCCACGTACAATGTGATATCTAACTCCTGGTAAATCTTTTACCCTTCCACCTCTAACTAATACTATCGAGTGCTCTTGGAGATTGTGACCTTCACCACCGATGTATGCGTTTACTTCCTTACCATTTGTTAACCTTACACGAGCTACTTTACGCATAGCTGAATTTGGTTTTTTTGGTGTAGTAGTATAAACACGCGTACAAACACCGCGGCGTTGCGGGCATGAATCCAAAGCAGCCGATTTACTCTTCTTAGTTATTTTGGCTCTACCTTTTCTTACTAATTGTGAAATTGTTGGCATAATTTGCTTTACACGATTATTAAATTATTCTACATACCTCTTTTACGAGGGCTGCAAATGTAAAAATATTTTTCTGTAAATCAAACTCTAATTCATTAATTTTCAAATAGATTTAAAATCATTCTGGAAGACTGTAAGAATTCACTCTATTTTCCGTTATTTTACCATTATTAAAAGACACATTGAAAGCCTCATTACTTTTCCTTTCTATATTATATATAGGTATGCACGCTGTTTGTCATGCACAAACCCCCATGATTCAACTCAATATAAAAGGAAAAGACTCTACAGAAACCTCAATTATTGATAGTATATCATATCTTAAATCATTTCAAAGTCTATCCGAATTAAAAAAAGAAGTACAAACACTTCAGCAAAAACTTTTAGAATTAGGATACCTGGATTTAACATCACAAAATTTACACAAGAAATCAGATACCCTTTTAGAGAAAAGATTACAATTAAATTTAAAATACAAAACATTAAACGTTTTTTATGACCCCAAATACATACCTAATGAAATACTACAAAAAAAATCTCTCACTGTTACCGATTCTTCTTTCACTATTCCATTCCATAAAACAAAAGAAACCTTACAATACTTAACTAACTATTTAGTTAATCAAGGAAATACATTTAGCAATATTTCACTAAACAAAATTCAACAAAACAATAACGCTATATATGCTCAATTAATAGTTTCTGAATCTCAAACCAGAACCGTAGATGATATTATTATTAAAGGATATACTAATTTTCCTTCCTCCTATTTAAAATATTACACTAGATTAAAAAATGGAATCCTTTTCAAAAAAGAAGAAATCATTAACAAATCCCTTATCATCGACAATCTAAGCTTTGCGAAAAACATCAAGCCGCCCGAAGTACTATTTGAAAACGATTCTACAAGAGTATATCTATATTTAGAAAAAAAATCCGCTAATACCTTTGATGGTTTTCTGGGGTTTTCAAGTGATACTGAAACTGGAGATCTCGAAATCAATGGATATCTCAATTTAAACCTTGTAAACAATCTCAATTTTGGAGAAAAACTAAACATCCTGTATAAGAATGATGGTAGCGAACAGCAAAGGTTTGAAGCAAATATTTCTTTACCATATATACTAAAGAGTCCTATTGGAATTGAGGCTGGTCTTTCTATTTTCAAAAAAGACTCAAGTTTCTTAATCACAAATCAAAATGTCAACCTAAACTATCTAATCACGAACAAAGCTAATATTTTTGTTGGCTATAGCGCAACAACATCAGACAATCTATTAGAAACCCCTTCTCCAACTTTAAACATAAACGATTACACATCTTCTTTTATCAGAGCTGGAGCAAATTATACAACAAGACAAAACAATTTATTATTTCCTATAAAAAACCGATACGCAATAACTACTGAATTTGGTTCTAGAAAAACAATTACAGAAACAATAGATCAAACAACTGGTCAAATAGACTTGCAATACCTCTTTAGATTAAACGGTAGAAATTCAATTTTTATTAGCAATTCAGCCGCTGCAATTCTATCAGACAATTTATTTGTGAATGAACTTTTACGATTTGGAGGCATTAACTCCATGAGAGGGTTTGAAGAAAACAGCATTAATGCTTCTTTATATAATGTTCTTAATACTGAATATCAATACATCCTTGCATCCAATCTATACATTCATTCCATCATTGACTATTCATATTTTGAAGATCAAACCACAAACCTAACTGACAATCTTACTAGCTTCGGGTTTGGACTTGGTTTGAACACACAGACCGGTCTTTTTAAAATTATTTTTGCAAATGGAAAAAACAGTGATTCCAATTTTAAATTTTCAAATACGAAAGTTCATATTAGTTTAACCGCGAGATTCTGATTAAATTAATCCTAATTCTTACTTACAAAATGTTAAGCTAATCCCATAGCCTTCAAAAAAGCATATATTCCCTGAAAATTAGTTGTTTTATTAGAATCTTTTATGCAGCTTTGGACAAGGCTAATTCAAATAAACACATACAAATGAACTCAAAAATCAGACTAATTCTAATGCTATTTTTAGCATTAGTCGTGCAACTCTCGTATGCGCAAGAAATTACTATTACAGGAAAAGTAATAGACGATCAGGGCTTACCGTTACCCGGCGTAAATATTACGGTAAAAAACACAAAAAACGGTACTCAATCCGATTTTGATGGAATGTACAATATTCAGGCAACTGGAGGGCAAACACTAGTATTCAGTTATCTTGGATTTTCTGAGAAAGAAGTATTAATAGGTAGCGACACTGTCATTGATACTCAACTAACTCCCTCTGCTTCTCAGCTAGATGAAGTCGTTGTTACAGCGCTAGGTATTTCGAGAGATAAAAAATCTTTAGGATATTCTACTCAGGAGGTCGATGGAGATGAAGTTAACACAGTCAAAACTTCCAACTTTGTAAACACGCTTTCAGGTAAGGCTTCAGGTGTCCAAATTAGGAGAAATACTAATCTCGGAGGTTCTACAAATGTTGTCATCAGAGGTAACGCATCATTAACAGGCAACAACCAAGCATTATTCGTTATTGATGGTGTCCCCATTAGCAATAACAACTCAAATACCAGATCACAAGAACAAGCTGGTAGTGGTTATGATTATGGAAATGCAGCTTCCGACATAAATCCGGATGACATAGAATCTGTGAACATTTTAAAAGGGGCAGCAGCCTCTGCATTATATGGATCAAGAGCAGCAAATGGTGTTATTATAATTACTACAAAGAAAGGTGAAAAAACTAAAGGTTTTGGCATTACCATTAATTCTGGCATTACAATTGGAACCATTGACAAATCAACTTTTATCAAATATCAGGATCAATATGGCGCTGGTTATGGACCTTTTTATGATGGTCCAGGTAATAATTGGACAGTTGCTGATATTGATCAAGATGGTACAGATGACTTGGTATCTTTAGTAACAGAAGATGCATCTTATGGAGCAGCTTTCGACCCCAATCTTTTAGTATATCAATGGGACGCATTTTATCCGGAGTCTCCTACGTATTTAACTAAAACACCCTGGGTCAATGCAGAGAACGGACCCATCACTTTTTTTGAAACACCTATAACACTTACCAACTCGGTTTCTCTTTCTAGAAGTTATGAGAAGGGTAGTTTTAGACTAGGAGCTCAAAATTTTGATCAAAGCGGATTATTACCTAACAGTAATTTACAAAGAAATAGTGTTTCTCTAAATGCTTCTTATCAACTTACAGAAAAACTTACAGCGACGGGATTTGCTAATTTCATTAAAACTGAAGCATTAGGTCGTAATTCTACAGGATACAATGATAATATAACTGGTAATTTCAGGCAATGGTGGCAAACTAACGTGGATATTCAAGATCAAAAAGATGCATATTTTGCTACCAGAAGAAATATTACCTGGAATCCAAATGCTTATGATAGTACTGTTCCTATTTTTTGGGACAACCCCTACTGGACTAGATACGAAAACTATCAAAATGACGAAAGAAGCCGATTTATAGGAAATGCATCATTAAATTACAAAATAAATGATTGGCTAGATATTTATGGAAGAATTGCTGTAGATCAATATGATGAGTTACAAGAAGAAAGAAGAGCTGTAGGTAGTGTCCCTAATAATTTTGGTATAGGTACAGGTGGTGGCGATGGTAGTATCGGAAGAATTGCTGCAGAATCAGGCTATGCCAGAAGAAATATTGGATTTAGTGAATTGAATTACGATCTTATGTTGAATTACGACAAAGATATCACCGATCTCCTAAATATAAGAGGTGTAGTTGGTCTCAATGTAAGAAGGTCTACTTATAAATCAATTTATGCGTCCACCAACGGAGGGCTTGGAATCCCTGGAGTATATTCAATTCAAAACACTGTATCCCCATTATTATATCCAATAGAAAGAGATGAAGAGATTGGAGTGGATGGTATTTATGCAAGTGCCTCTTTGGGTTATGACAATTTCTTATTCTTGGATGGTACCATAAGACGAGACAAGTCATCTACTCTACCTACAGAAAACAGTGTTTTCTACTACCCTTCTATATCAGGAAGTTTTGTTTTTTCTAAATTTATTGAAAACGATATAATAACTTTTGGTAAAGCCAGATTAAATTATGCAGAAGTAGGAAACAGTCCAGGCTTTGACAGAATTCTAGACACATATGCTATAAATACCGCTTTTAACGGTGCCAGTGCCAGCGTAAAAGACACTAAAAACAATCCTGATTTAAAACCAGAAACTACAACCAGTGTTGAAGCAGGTCTAGAGATGTCCTTTTTAAATAGTAAAATAGGATTCGACGCTTCATATTACGTTAACAATACAAAAGATCAAATAATACCTCTAAGTGTTTCATCAGCTACTGGTTATTTATTTAAATTAATCAATGCTGGCGAAATTCAGAATAAAGGTATAGAACTCTCACTTAATGCAACGCCTGTAGAGACTTCAAACTTTAAATGGGGTATTAATCTCAACTGGAGCAAAAATCAAAGTGAAGTACTATCTCTATTCACAGATGCAAACGGAAATGAAATCACGAACTACCAATTAGGCAGTTTTCAAGGTGGAATCACAATTAATGCCACTGTAGGTGAGCCTTATGGCACTATCCAAGGAACAGATTACACATACATCGATGGAGAAAGAGTAGTGGATCCCGAAACTGGTCAATATATCAAGACGGGAACATCTGACAATGTACTTGGTAATGTCAATCCCGATTGGAATGGAGGAATTAACAATAGGTTTAGCTATAAAGACTTTTCTTTTAGTTTTCTTATTGATATCCAAAAAGGCGGAAGTATATTTTCTTTAGATCAATATTATGGTCTGGCGACGGGATTATATGAAGAAACTGCCTTTATTAATGATCTCGGAAACCCAGTTAGAAACACATTAGATAATGGTGGAGGATTTATCAATCCGGGAGTAAATCCAGACGGAAGCACAAACACATCCAGAATCAGAGCTGACAGATTTGGAGCTTTAGGGTATCGAAGAGGGTTACCAGATAAAGCTTTTGTATATGACGCTAGTTTTGTAAAACTAAGAGAAGTAGTATTATCTTATGATTTACCAAAAAAGCTTATCGAAAAAGCTGCTCTTAATGCCGTTTCTTTTAGCATAATAGGATCCAATCTTTGGATTATAGACAAGAATTTACCTCATGCAGATCCTGAATCAGGGCTGGGATCAGGAAATCTTCAGGGATACTCTACAGGGTCACTACCATCCACTCGCGATTTTGCTTTTAATGTAAAAGTTCAATTTTAAATTATTTAAGATGAAAAAGATATTAAACATACTGATTATAACAATCCTAATTTGCTCATGTGGTTCAGATTTGGAAGAACTAAATGTCAACATAAAAGACCCTGTTTCTGTTCCAGGAGAAGCATTATTTGTAAGTGCTCAAAAGAGTTTAGTAGACCAAATGGCCAGCACCAATGTAAATAGCAATGTTTTTAGATTAATTATGCAGCAATGGACTGCTACCACTTACACAGACGAAAGTAATTACGATATTGTTACAAGAACGATTCCTCAAAATCATTGGGACGCACTATATAAGGATGTATTAACAGATTTAGCAGAAGCTTATACCATCATAGAAAACACAGAGCTTTTAACTACAGAAGATCCACAAACCAAGTCTAATAAACTAGCAATTATCGAATTGATGACTATCTACACATACTCCGTATTAGTAGATACCTTTGGAAATGTACCCTATTCTGAAGCTCTAGATATTGACAACTTATTACCTAAATACGATGATGCACTTACTATATATCAAGATCTTATCAATAGACTTAATACAGCCTTAGATAATTTAGACGATACAAGTGGTAGTTTTACCACAGATTCAGATAATATATATCAAGGAAACGTTTCTAAATGGATAAAATTCGGAAACTCGTTAAAATTAAGAATCGGAATTACAGTCAGTGAGGTTCCTTCTTTATCGGCAGTTGCACAATCTTTGATATTAGAATCTGCACCAAACGTTTTTGAAAGCAATGATGATAATGCGGCATTATCATATTTAAGCTCTACTCCAAACACAAACCCTATATATGTAGATCTCACTCTAAGTGGAAGACAGGATTTCATACCCGCAAGCACCATTATTGACAATATGCAACCAAGAGCATATGAATTTCTTACTGATTCTAATGAAGATGGAACCATTGATGAAAGTGATAACAAAACAGTTGTTCCTGGCTCAGTCACTTATACAGATCCAAGAATGAAATTTTATTTTGATGATAACTTAGATGCTGACCCCAGCATAGAACAAATTGTATATTTAGGAGGAACTCCAGGAGCAAGTAATGCATACCCAAATTATTCACATATTGGCGAAATGATTGCATCAGACCCTTCTTTTGAAGCAATTTTAATAGACTACTCCGAAGTGTCCTTTTTATTAGCCGAAGCTATAGAAAGAGGCATTAATGTAAGTGGAACAGCAGAAGAATTTTATAACTCGGCTATTACCGCCTCAATTTTATACTGGGGAGGAACTACTGAAGAAGCTAACACTTACTTAAATTTAACGGATATTTCCTATACCAGTGCATCTGGTGATTGGAAAGAAAAAATTGGAACCCAAAAATGGATTGCTCTCTACAATAGAGGCTTTTCTTCGTGGAATTCCTGGAAGCTTTTGGATCAACCTATTTTACCTTCGCCAGCAGATCCCGTATCAGATACACCAATAAGATATACTTATCCAATTGTAGAACAAACATTAAATGGAGACAGTTACTCTGATGCTGCTAATAGTATTGGAGGTGACAATGTATCTACTCCAATTTTTTGGGATATTAATTAATATCTTAAAATTTTGAGCTAAAAAACGTTTAGAAACTTCAAGCTCTAAACGTTTTTTTTTAAAATCTTTGTAATTGCTATTGCTTAATTAAATTTTTCCAATATTGGCATCTGATTTATTTTTTGCTATAGGATTACTGAAAATTGCAAATACAAACTTTAATCCATAAATAGTAAAATCTTAAATAAACATACCCGTTGTGCATTTAGACAATATTAATTTTCAAATTATTTATGTTTCTATTGAATTCAAACCTGTTGATGTATTGAAGAACTGTCATTGCAGTGATCTTAGATAAGATTCGATTTTTAAACCCTTCAAAAGATTTAGCATAATTTCTTCGAATCATCAATTGATCGCAAAGTTGAGAAAATAATGTTTCGATACGTTTTCTGGATTTCTTGAAAATAGAAGATTATTCTTTATAATTCTTTTGATTAACCCCCATAGGAGTTTCAAGTCTAATATTATGATGTTCAAATAGGTTTAGTTGATATTGTTCTGATAAATACCTTTTATCACCAAGTAGTACACAATCCTTTAATTGATGTTATACATCTACATCCTTCAAATAGTTAATATCGTGTACAGAAGCAGGGCTAATATCCATACTCTCTATAACGCCTTGAACAGAACAAACAGCGTGAAGTTTATAACCATAATAATGGCTTGATTGACTGGCACAATAACCTCTTTCGGGTAAACTATAGTCTTGATCTTTACATATTTTACTTCAGGAGCTTCTCGATAATTTACAGACTTCTAAAGGCATGCTGCCAACAATATAACAGCGCTGAAACCAATTCAACCTTAATACCAATTTCTTTGCGAAGCGATTCTCTAAAAGGAAATAATTTGCGCTTTCCTCTATTGTAAACACTATGCTCTATTTTATCAGATAAATCAATAGGTAAAATTCGAAATAGCTGACATTCACTGTCAATACTCATATATTCTGAGGTTAAATCAATCGCAATATGTTCTTTATCTCTTAGTTTAGGTTTACGTATTTGATGTAAATAATCCATTTCTGAACCTAATTCTTTTAAAACCTTGAGTATTTTAACCCAATTTGCTTGAAAGTTGTACATATAAATTATACTGTGGTAACTACAATTTACTGTCTTTTAGCAGTTTGCACAACTTTTTCTAAATGCACAGCGGGTAGAGATAAAATATTATTAAGAAAACGATCTGTAATGAAAACTATAAGTGATCAACTAAAAAATATCGCTCAAGCAAAGCATTCAAGGCATAGAAGCTTTGGTAATTTTATTACTAATCTTGTAGCTAGTCTTATTGCTTATTCTTTTCAAGAAAAGAAACTAGTTATCAAATTTGAAAATACAAAATCTAACCCATTAACATTATTTTATTAAAACATTAGATCGGATTCAGGTTTGATGATAACTTAAATACTGACCCCAGCATAGAACAAATTGTGTATTTAGCAGGATAATAAAACGTAGAATTCTCATCATTTTAGATTCTGCTCAAATAGATCAATAAAAAGAGTTAAAATCCAGATAATCTCAATTATAAATCTTAAATATATGTTAATTAATGCTAACAATAAGTTAAACTAACGCTTGTGAGTTAAAAAAAACCCAAACAAATTTCACTTTTTATAATTTATCATCAAATTTGGAACTGGCTAATTCAAATTAAAATTAAGATGATAAAAAAAATGAAGGGAATATTGACACTGCTTTTGGTGTTAATAGTGCAAATCAGTTTTGCGCAAGAAAAAACAATCACTGGCAATGTGACGGATGATACCGGTCTTCCACTACCAGGAGTTAATATTGTAATAAAAAACACAAGTAATGGTACTCAAACCGATTTTGATGGAAATTATTCTATTCAAGGAAATCGAGGTGCTGTAATTACTTTTAGTTACGTTGGGTTTTCTACAAAGGAAATTGCCATTGGCGATAATGATACAATAAATATCACTTTAAACCAAGATGCAGCGATGCTAGAAGAAGTTATTGTTCAAGCTTATGGAACTACAACCCGTGCAACATCTAACATTTCTGTATCTGTTGTAAGCTCTAAGGATATTGTTGATCGTCCTAACGCTAGTGCTTTACAAACACTACAGGGTCAAGTTGCTGGTCTAAATATTATATCGAGTAGTGGTCAACCTGGAGCTGCTCCTGTAGTTAGAATTCGAGGAGTGGGATCAATTAATGGTAATTCTGAACCACTATATATAATTGACGGAATTCCAACTGATGCGAATGCTTTTAGAAGTTTGAATCCTAACAACATAGAATCTGTTTCAGTTTTAAAGGATGCAGGAGGTACTGCTATATATGGAAATAGAGGCTCTAATGGAGTAATTTTGATCACAACACAAAAAGGAAGTTTCAATTCAGGTCTAAAAATAGGCTATTCCGGTACTGTGCAATATTCTAATTTAATGGGGAATAGTTATGATTTATTAGACTCACCTGATCAATTAACATTAGAGAGAACTTATGGAGAGTTGTTAGGTGAATCTATTGGTAGAGGTTCTACTCTTTCACTTGATGAAATAGCTGCATCAGAAACAACAAATTGGACTGAAGTTTTTTTTAATACTGCATTAACTCAAAGTCACAATTTGTCTCTATCAAGTGGTGGTAAAAATACACGTCAATTTACCTCAATAGGATACTTTGATCAAGAAGGAATTTTAGAAAAAAGTTCTTTACAAAGGTTTAACCTTCAAAGTAATATTGATGGTAAATCATCAAATGATAAGTTTAAGTTTGGTGTAAACTTAGCTGTTAATTACTCTTCTTCTGGAGAACCTAATGGAATTGGTGGCACTGGAATTAATCGTAACCCTATATTAGGTGCATATCAATCGGTTCCATATATTAGTCCCAATGACTATATTGATGGTGAGTCATTATTAAGTCCATTATCTTTTGCTAACACACCTCTATTCATTCTTGATCTTCAAAGAACACAAGTGAGAACTGAAGATGAAGTACAATTACTTGGAGGAATAAACGCTAGCTATGAAATTGTTAAAGGACTTACTGCAAAGGTAGAAATGACTTCCGAATATAGAAATGAAGAGTTAATAAACCAAGAAGATCCAGAATCATTTAACGCATTACTTTTTGCACAAGGTAAAGATCCCTCTGGTACACAAACAATTCAGAATACAAGACAATTTAGCTTTAATCAAGTTAGTAGCCTTAATTACAATAAAGCTTTTGGTAAAAACACTCTGGATATAGGTGTATTTACAGAATACTTTAAAGCTCACTATCAAAGATTTGGATTTTCTGCAGAAGGTTTAAACCCTTTAACTCTTGCTATAGGAGATGATGCTAGTTTTATCGGGGACACTCCAGATGATGATGCATACGTAGATGATATCTTTGCAGATCGTTTAGAATCTGGTCTTTTTTCATATTTCACTAGAGTTGATTATGATTATGATACAAGAATTGGTTTTACCGGAACACTTCGTAGAGATGCCTCCTTTAGGTTTTCAGACTCTAACAGATGGGGTACATTTTTCTCATTATCTGGGCGATGGAATATTGGAAACGAAGAATTTATGCAAAACTCTGGTTTTGATGCTTTAAAATTAAGAGTTTCTTATGGAACGACTGGAAATCAATATATCGATGATGATCCGCTTATACCTGGTGTGTTTTTTGATACCCCGAACGATAGTCGAGATTTATTTGGCACAGGAACAACATACAATGCTCAAAATGGTATATTTCAAGTTATTATTGGAAATAACGATTTAAAATGGGAAACAACTACTCAACTAAATCTTGGTTTAGATTTTGAAGTATTTGATAGAAGACTTCGTGGTACACTAGAATATTATGATAGAGTAACATCGGACTTATTTCTAAGTAATCCTATATCATCGTTAGCAACAGTTTTCAATAGAGATGACACAACTTTAAATCGTTTTCAAACTACATTATCAGCTAATGTTGGTGAAATTCAGAATACTGGAGCAGATCTTACTTTAAATTTTGATATATTCAGAAGTTCACTGCCTGATGGATTTAATTTTTCCATTAATTTAGTTGGGAATTATAACAAACAAGAAATCATAGATTTAGCTAATGAAGAGGGAGAGATCATAAATGGGGCAACCACATCGCTGAGAGAAGGAGGTATTTTAGGAGAGTATTATGCTTATCGATACGCTGGTGTTAACCCTGATAATGGTAACTTATTATTTTTAACTGCTGATGGGGAAGAAACCGAAACTCCTGATGTAGACAATGATCGTGTATTTTTGGATAAGAATATTTTCCCTGATTTTGAGGGAGGTTTTGGTTTCAATATCGATTATAAAGGATTTTTTGCATCTACACAATTTAGATATACATTAGGTGTGGACAGATTTGATAATGATCTTGAAGGTTTTCAAGATCCCACTAATATAGGGCAATTTAGAAGTTCTCTAGAACTTCTAGACGCATGGACACCAACAAACACAGATTCTAATATTCCCGCTCTTAATGCTTCTAATTTAGACCTATCAGCTAATTCAGATCGCTATATCACCAATTCTGATTTTTTAAGATTAAGATTTGCACAGATAGGATATGCCTTTCCAGAGCAATATTTAAGAGGAACTGGTTTTGAAAACGTTCGTGTTTTTGTTAGTGGAGAAAATTTATTTACAATAACAGACTGGAGAGGTTTTGACCCAGATGTAGTTGCGATTAACGCACAAGCCTCTGCGAATTTATTTCCAACGGGTAGAACATTTTCTTTAGGCTTTGAATTAGGATTTTAAAAAAAAAATAAAAGATGAAAACAAGAAACATATTAATCATATTTCTGACAAGCACCGTACTTTTATGGTCTTGCAATGATGCAATAGATATAATCCAACCAGGAGAACTCAATCCAAATGGAGCTTTTAACTCTGTAGCAGATTTAAATTCTGGATTGCTGGGTGTTTATGACATATTTGATCTATCACCTGAAATTCAATTTAATGCAGTATTTACTGATGAAGTTGCTATTGGCTTTGATAATGGAGGTCAAGGTATCGGTGATGGTGAATATGGCTTTCGCTTAAACGCAGGAAGTGATGCTCCCACCGAAAACTGGATAAGTTTTCACGGCGCTTTAAACGCAGCTAATAGAATAATTTCTGCTGGAGAAAACCTTATCCCTGATGAAGGAGAAGAAAATGAACTAATAAATATATTGGGACAAGCCTATGCATTAAGAGCTTGGGCTCATTTTCATATCATAAGTTATTTTAGTACTGATTATGCAGATGACAGCGCACTAGGTGGTTTTTTAGTTGATTTTATTCCTTCAGTTACGGAATTATTACCTAGAAGTACAAATGGAGAAATCTTTACACTTATAGAAGATGATTTAAATAAAGCTGAAACTATGATTGCAGCTGAAAATGCTTCTACTTCAGTAAGCAAAGATTTTGTTGTAGCCTTACAAGCAAGAATTGCTGCTTATCGTCAACAATATGCTTTAGCTGAAACATTGGCTTCTGAATTAATTGCTAAATATCCTTTAGCCACAAGAGATGAATATGTAGACGTATTTAAAGATTTGTCTAACGTAGGGGTGATTTTTAAATTAGAACGAACCATAGGTGATCCTCATGACACACAGAATAGCACTGGTAGCGGTTTTGGATCCGGTTGGGTAGGTGCAAATTTTGCATTTGTGAATGGTACGATTGACGGTTCTCCATATTATGAAATGGGCAGATCATTATTCAATGAAATTGATCCCTTGGATATTAGATTTGACGTTTTACTAAATGAAACTTCGATTATACATACTGATGATACACGTGACACATTAGTTATTGGCAAATATCTTGGAAATGAAAAGGAGCTTGTTAATGATTTAAAAGTATTTAGAGTTGCTGAAATGATTCTGATAAGAGCTGAAGCTCTTGCCGCAGCAGGAAATATAAATGGAGCTTCTAATTCTACTGCTGCCTTAATTAAGGAATTGAGAGATGCTAGATTTGGTACCGATCAACCACTTCCAACTTACGCTAGTTCAGAAGAAGCATTTGGAGCTTTATTAGATGAAAGAAGAATTGAATTTGCTTTCGAAGGTCACCGTTGGAAAGATTTGAAACGAATGGGTATTAGAGGCAATAGAGGAATTCTTAGAGATCCTAGCGATTGCGCTATAAACAATGCTTGTAGCTTAGAACCAACCGATTACAGGTTTACAATGCCTATTCCTATTATAGAATTAAATGCTAATCCTAACATTGGTGACCAACAAAACCCTGGTTACTAGAAATTTTAAAACTTATCTACTCCTACAGATTATTATAGGATTATGACTAGTATTAAGTAATTGATACGGATTATCACTAGATTAAATTTATTATTTAATTCCCAATGAAATTATATTCATTGGGAATTTTAATTTATTTTGTTGTTGCATATGCACTGAGGCAGCATGTGATTAGATTCTTCCTCTTTAGGCTAACAAGAATATTTGCATAAACACAACAATTGATCTTGATCTTTAAATAGGTGCAGTCTTTTATTGTTGTATATATGAACGGTATCATTTATAAGTACCTTCTTTGTATTGACTAATTTCAATTCTTTAGACATATTAATTTTTTCTAAAATTCCATTAACACGGTCGGTAATTACATTTTTACAAGGGTCATTTTTTTTAGTTATTCTTTTTGTTATCAGGTTTTTATAGAGTAAATCCTAATAATCCTTAAAGCAATATTGTAATACTCTTTCTGAATGATGAATCAAGGGTAATACGAGTTGCACAATATTTCGAATACTTGTGATATGTGCAAACATTTATCATTTAAGGTATTAGAGACTTCATCACAATTAAGTTCTATGATTCGTAAAGAGTCAGATTCTAAGAAAATTTTACGATTACAATTAATTACTTCTTATTAAAAAAAGACTTTCAAAAACAATCTGATTTAGCCAATCATTTTGGGTTATAATTTTTGCACAATGGAGTTATATTAATAGGTTCAAAGTCTAGGAGATGTAAAATTACCAAAGCTGTCCACACTGGTTTATCCGTAAGGTTGAATGATAGCCAGCATTGTTTTGAGAGTTATGTTTACGCTGTAAATTGTATTAAAGAGCAATACGGTATTAACTACCTATACAATGTCTTAAGCAAATATATGATTGATGGTTTTGGCTCTCAAATCAAATAACCAAGAAAAACTCATATTAAAAAGGATCCAAAAGTTCAGGCTAATTTTTTAAAACCCACCAAATCTAGTTTCAAAATTATAATAAAGTCTAAATAAAGATAGCTACGTTTCACTAAATCTTTATTTTCAAGATTGGTACCGTTTTACTTAAGGACCCGGGTCGCTATAGTTACTACAGCTAAATCTGTTACCCAAAAGTTAAGTTTCAACATAAAATGAACTACCTCGATACAAGCATACGAGGTATCAGAATAATTTCAATTGGTTAGATTTTGTCCAACACCTGATAATCCTTTTCAATTCCTTGATCTCTCACATATTTTAAAATGGTACTCTCGTCCTCAAACTTACTTACTGTGTTAACAAAGTACCCACTAGACCAAAATGAACCACCCCACAATTGCTTCTTGATTTCAGGATGCAATCGAAACAACTCTCTTGCAGTAATACTTTTTAAAATCTTTATTATTTGTGTTGGACTTTTCATTGGTACTGATTGCAATAAAAAATGAACACAATTTTTATCCGTACCAATCTCTAAAAAATGTAACTCATAACGCTTTTCTATTTCTAAACAAACTTCTCGAAGTGTATCGTCAACTTCGGGGCTAAACGCAACCTTCCGATATTTTGCCAAACACACAAAATGGTACAACAAAACAGATACATTATGCGACTTGTGTATATATTCACTTTCCTTCATACACAAAGATAATTTATTACGCTGCAAGCAGCCGGGAATAAACCCTCAGAGATTCAAAAACACTTATCTTTATGGTGCGTATTCCCCAATCAATGTGACTGTATTGTTTTAGAGGTATAAAATGTCAATAAAGAAATTTTTTATAACTATTTAAAGCGACTATCAAAGCATAAACATAATGAGTTAAAATAGTAGTAATTGATAATATAGGATTCCGTTGAACAAAAAATATAATAATACCTAATCATATTAAATTCCTTATAATACCACCATATATTCCTTAATTGAATCCGTATTAGCGAGTATGGACTTATATAGAAAATATTCAAAATAAAATCTATGAAAATTTACAAGACTTAAAAGATCGGTTAAAGCAATTTGTTGAAAGCATGGGACAAAAAATAATAAAATCTATTGTTAGAAATCATCATTATTTAGAGGATTTTTATTCGAACTAATTAACCGCAAATCGTATTATTCCTTTCCAATTATAGCGATCTATAGTGAATGAAACCATCTTGCCATTGAGTAAAATTTATTGAAATCATTAGTTTATTTACCAGATGATAATGGTGACCCAGCAAGAAGTGGAGCTGCAAGAGCTATCTTATCAAGACTATATGTATACCAAGAAAATTGGAATATGGTTGCTACTTTTTCTCATGAGGTAATCAATGCAAGTCAATATAGTTTAGCTCCAGACTTCACTTTTTACGATTCCGATTCTTCCGAAAAAATTTCTAGAATGATCAATACTGTGGCAGATCACGAAGTTAAAAATCATTATGTAAATCTTTATAATTATACAGGGAACGATGGAAGAAAAGATGCTCCTTTTGTACAAAATCTTATAGACGTATTTTCTGAATACCCAGAAGATAAAAGATTTACTGAACTAAGTAAAGATACTCCTGATGTGAGGAACAACCCTTCCTTATTTACACTTAATATCCTGATGCTTTATGAAGTTCATCTGATACTACAGTATTAAAAATCGCAGAATAGTATCCAAATCGAGCTGAAGGGAATTTTAGAGAAGCACGAAAACAGGAGCTGCTTCACTGGAAGACATAAATGCAATAAGATTAAGTGCAGGTATAGTTTTACCGTTAAAATCAATATCTTTAGAAGATATTTTAAATGAGAGAAGAAAGGAATTATGTTTTGAAGGACATAGAATAATTAATTTACTTAGAAATAATGAAAATTTAAAAATTGATAACGATACTAAATCTGCGTCCCGGTAGAGATAAAGTTATATTACCAATTCCTGACGAACAAATAGCTTTAAATTCTAATATATCTCAAAATATAGGCTATTAGAATATTTAAAACAATGTTTATATTTAATTGATTTAAGACTGTCTTTTCAAGCAGTCTTTTTTTTATGATACAAAATCAAAATCCACAGACTTACACTAATTTTTATCATAATCTAAAATTAACATTGCCTTTTTTATTCAATTCATTTATTAATCTAACCTTTATTAAAGTAATCTCAAATTCTCTTCTGTTTTGCAAAGACATACTATCTTCAACCAAGACAAGAATACTTCAAAAACACACTACTCTAACGTTATAGTAACATTTTTTAGATTACAACAGTAATAAAGCAATAATTTGATTTTTACCTTTAAAAAGTTGTTTTGTAAGTATTTTATTATCACTTTTGGCTTTGGCTAATTCAAATAAATTATAAAATGAGAACAAAGTTTAGTAGATTTTTAACGCTACTACTAGCGTTTGTTGTGCAATTATCATTTGCACAAGAAAAAACGATCTCAGGGAATGTAACAGATCCTAATGGTCTTCCACTTCCTGGAGTAAATATCGTTGTAAAAGGAAGTTCTAACGGTACGCAATCCGACTTTGATGGTAAATATACTATCGAGGCAAATCAAGGATCTATCCTTTCCTTTAGTTATGTAGGTTTTACAACTGCAGAAGCAACAGTAGGTACAAGTGATCAAATTAATATTCAATTACAAGAAGGTGCTGCTGTTCTAGAGGAAGTTATCGTAACCGCACAAGGTATTCGTAGGGAAAAGAAAGCCTTAGGATACGCTGTTTCAACGGTATCAAGCGAAGAACTTGAATCGCGTGCAGACACTGATATTGGAAAAATTCTTAGAGGTAAAGCGGCTGGGGTGAGAATTACAGGCTCTGGTGGTGTCAGTGGTAGTGGATCAAATATTATTATTAGAGGATCTTCCTCTATTACAGGGGATAATCAACCACTATTTGTAGTAGATGGTATTCCTTTTGATGCTGGTTCTGCAACTGCCAATCAAGGATCTTCGTCTGGATCTTTTCAATCTGGTAACGTTGCTAGTAGATTTGCTGATCTGGATCCTAATAATATAGAAAGTGTAAATATTTTAAAAGGATTAAGTGCTACAGCAATATATGGTAGTGCTGGTAGAAATGGTGTAATTCTTATTACAACCAAATCAGGAAGAGGTAGTAATAAAAAATTCGAAGTTACCGTAAACCAATCAATATTCTTTAATGATATTATTTTACCGGATTATCAAGATACTTGGGGGAATGGATTCCAGAATGTATATGGAGCATTTTTTAGCAACTGGGGCTCCAGGTTTGATAGTCAAGAAACAATTGATAATGCTTTTAGAACCTCCATTATTAATAATTTTGGTGTCGAACCATCTGTTCTGTTTCCAAATAGACCGGATTTAGACTCACCAACAATTGCATATAGACCATATGATGCTCAAGATGATTTCTTTAAGACAGGAACTATCTCTACAACGTCTGTAACTGCAGCTGCAGGTTTTGATAAAGGTAATTTTAGTGTTTCTTATGCACATACAGATGACGAAGGTTTTATTCCTAATAACTCTTTAGAGAGAAATAACTTTTCTGTAGGAGGAACTTATAATTTTGATAATAAATTAACCATTACTTCAAAGTTAAATTATGTTAAAACAAATATTGAAAGCCCTTTTACCGATGCATCTGATGGTAGTGATGTAACTGTAGCTGCTAGTGGTGCTGGTGGTATTTCTTCTATCTGGAATGTTTTATATCTACCAAGAAGTGTTGATATAACTTTGCCTTCTCAACATCCTTTAACTGGAGAAAGTATCTGGTATAGAGGAGGAAATGACAGAACAAATCCAGCTTGGGTTTTAAATAACACATTAGATAAAAACAATACCAATAGAGTATTCGGTAATTTTAATGTAAACTATGAATTAAAAGATTGGTTAAATATAGGATGGAGAACAACCTTGGATAATTATAATACTGCTACAGAAAGATCTCTTAACAAAGGTTCTAACGATGGTATACATCCTAATGGATATCTCCAAACCACGCAACAACGTAATACTATCTGGGATCATACGTTTTCTGCTAATATAGATAAAGACTTATCAGAAGAATTTAGTTTGCAAGGAACTCTTGGTGCTACAGTGAGACGTACAGAATTTGAAAGAGATGGCAATGAAAGTAGAAATCAAATTGTATTCGGCCTTCAAAATCATGGTAATTATTTAGATCATAGCCCTATACGAGAAGGAACTCTTTTTCCATCTAATACTACCACCTACCAATTCATATCTGAAAGTAATAATCCTGCTATATATGCAACAGGCTCTTTAGATTATAAAAATTTTGTTTTTCTTTCTTTAAATTCAAGAAATGATTGGTTCTCTGGATTAGAAGCCAATAATAGATCTCAGTTTTCTTGGGGTACTTCCATCTCTTTTATACCAACGGCAGCTTTTACCGATATTAAATCTGAAAGAGGTTTGAATTATATGAAAATACGAGGATCTTTTGGTACATCTCCAGGTTTCCCTGCAGTTTATAGAACTAGAAATATCCTAGAGCTTAATGCTGCACAGTTTCAAACTAATGGAGGTACAAACGTTACTACTACTAGTGTAGATAATCTTTTAGCCAATATTGATCTTAAACCAGAGTTATCAAAAGAATACGAGGTAGGGATTGAAGCTAGGATGCTTAGTAATCGTTTAGGTTTTGATTTTACAGTATATACTCGTGAAACAGAAGATCAAATTATTAATCGACCATTAGCTCCAGAAACTGGCTTTACAGAAACTACGGTTAATGCTGGTAATGTAACTAATAAAGGTATTGAATTAGCGTTTGATGGAACACCAATTGACACAAAAAACTTTACTTGGTCTCTTAATGGAAACTATACGATTAATGTAAGCGAAGTAAGTGGTCTTGAAGATGGCGAACAGATTTTTGTGGGAGGGATATTTACAACACCATCTAATTATGCTATCAATGGAGAACCACTTGGTGTTATTGTTGGAAGCAGAGTACTACGTGATGATGAAGGAAATAAATTGGTTAATGAAAATGGATATTATATTGAAGATCCAGAAAACGGAATTATTGCAGATCCAAATCCTAAATGGTTCATGACCTTAGGAACAAATATACGGTACAAAGCATTTACGTTGAGTACACAATGGGAATACCAACATGGAGGTGACATTATGTCTACATCTATAGGTGCATTAATTGGTAGAGGATTAGTTGAAGACACAGACTTTGATAGAACTCAAGGAATTATTTTACCTGGTGTACGCCAAGCTACTGGAGAATCAAACGATATTCAATTAACGGCTACTGAAGCTTATTTTAATAATATAGGATTTGGTGTTGACGAATTATCTGTTTATGATGCAAGCCACCTTAGATTAAGAGAAGCATCTTTAGCATTCAATATGCCTGCTAAATTCCTTGACAAAACTCCATTTGGTAGTTTGACGCTTTCATTGGTAGGACAAAACCTTTTTGTAAGAGCGTTCAATACACCCAAAAGTGTCAATTTTGATCCTGAACTTAATAGTTTAGGTGTAGGAAATTCTCAAGGTTTAGATTATTTGACTTCTTGGAACTCTAGACGTTATGGATTTAATGTAAAGGTAACTTTCTAAAAAAAAAAAAATGAAAAATTATTTAAATAAAATCGGAGTCATCCTTCTGCTAGTTGCAACTTGGTCTTGCGAAACTACAGAACTAGATTTGGTTACGAATCCGAATAGTCCTAGTCCAGATAATTTAGATGTGGACTTTACACTGAACAGAATTCAATTGGATTTTGCAGAATTTTTTGAACAAGCAACAGAAGCAGGAGGTGCTGCTACACGATTAGAATATATGTTTGACGAATATGATGTCAATTACAATAATTCTAATGCTAATATAACAGTGATGTGGCGTACTGCTTATGCTGACTTATTAAAGGATATTGAAACATTAATACCTATCGCTACAGATTCAGAATTCTATATCCATTCTGCCATTGCAAGAACGCTTAAAGCGTATACTTTAATGACTATGGTTGATTATTTTAAGGACGTTCCTTATTCTGAGGCTTTAATTGCCACTAATACCGATACTGATACTTTTTTTCCTAGTGTTGATCCAGGATCAGAAGTATATGCAGCAGCACTAGAAGAGTTAAACACTGCTTTAGTAGAGTTTAATAATACATCTTTAGGTGAACCAGCCAATGATTTATATTATGGTGGTAGTACTGACAAGTGGATTACGCTTATAAATACACTCAAATTTAAATACTATTTAAATTTAAGACTAGCAGATCAAGCGACTGCGACTGCAGGTATTAATGCTCTTTTGACTGAAGGAAATCTTATTGAAGCATCTGATGATAATTTTGTTTTTCAATTTGGCACTGCAGAAGTTCCTGCTAGTAAACACCCGTATTATATTCAAGAATATGATGCTGCTAATGTGGGCGAATATATTCCTAATTATCTTATGTGGTCCCTGGCTGTAGAAAAAGGTTTTGAAGACCCAAGACTAAGATATTATGTATATAGACAATCAGGAGAATTCCCTACAGATGAAGCAACATTAAACAATGTAATTGATTGTTGGAATGATCCAAGACCCGCAACCTATGCAGCAATTGATGCTATATTAGATACTCCACTTCCTTTTTGCGCTTTGTTTGATAGAGCTGATGGATATTGGGGTAGAGATCATGCGGAAGCTGATGGTATCCCTCCGGATAATTCACTAAGAAGTACATTTGGATTGTATCCTATCGGAGGAAATCTAGATATTGATACGTTTGATGAAGTTGGTACAGGAGACGGTATAAACGGTGCTGGTATATGGCCAATCATGACACGCTCTTTTACTTATTTTATGAGAGCAGAAGCAGCTTTATATTTAGGGACTGGAGAAGACCCACAATTAATGTTAGAAGAAGGAATTCGTGCTTCAATGGATGATGTTTTTTCGCTTAATTCAAGTTATGTAATTTCTCGTTCTGCTGTAGTTGTTGTTGCTGATGACGAAGATACCGCAGCTGATGAAACCGTACTTGGTGGTGATTTTTTACCAGTAGATCAAGATGTTGAGGATTATGTAGAATTTGTAACAAATTCTTTTGGCGCAGCGGCAGGAACAGAACAACAAATGGCGATTATTGGTAAAGAATACTGGATTGCTTTATATGGTAATGGTGTTGAGGCTTATAACCTTTATAAAAGGACTGGAATGCCTAACACACTTCAACCAACATTATTGGGGACAAGCACATTCCCAAGAAGCTTCCTATACCCTGCAGAATCTGTGGAGAGAAATTTAAATATTACTCAAAAATCATTGACGGATAAATCTTTTTGGGATACCAACCCTGATGGCTTTATTCAATAAATTAACGATAAAAAGAATAGTATGAAACATTCAAAATATATAACAGCTTTAGCAATTTTAGCTTCTACTATGCTATTGTGGAACTGTGCTGATGATGACAAACTACCTATAGACTTCAAAGATCTTGAAGTTAGTGGTGGCGCTTATGCCGAAGAAGTTAGCCCCCCAGATGGTTCAGGAGCGTTTAACAAACTTGATGCAAGCACCTTTTCTTACACCAAAATTTATAATTTGGTGAGCCCTGCAGGAGGTGATGATATTACTCAATTGGATTATTATATTTCCTTTACTGGAGTTAATAAAGAGGTAAGTGAAGTTCTCTATACTTCGCTGAGTACAAGTGATTTTACACAAGGAGAAGAGTACCCTCAAGCTACAGTATTACTTGATGGAGGACAAGTTTTATCTACGCTTGGTTTGGTTGTGGAGGATTTAGAAGGTGGAGATACCTTTGATTTTAGAATAGCTGTTACTAATCCAAACGGAACTTTTAGTGTTGATCAGGTCAGTGCTAATTTTGATAATCAATCTTCTGATTTTAATTTCACTTCTCTTGTAGTGTGTGAATTACCAGAAGTACCGGCTGGAGATTGGATAGTTGAAATGGAAGATTCTTATGGAGATGGATGGCAAACCGTAGATAACGGAGGTCCCGGTATTACTATTACCTTGAATACTGGACAAGTTTTTGAAGTAGGACTTTGCTCTCCATACGAACCAAGTGATTATGACTGTACAAATGAATTAAGTAGTGGAACTGCTGTAGTTACTATCCCTGATGGAATATTAACCGCAGATTGGTATTTCCCAGGAGATACGTATAGCGAAATTACATTTAGAATCTTTGCTCCTAGTGGAAACTTGGTAGGTTCTGGCGGCGGAACTACCGAAGGTGCAATTCCATTAAATCTATGTAATGAATTATAATTAATATTCAATTTTCAAAAAGAATAAAAATTATATACTATAGATTAAGCCATCTCTAACGGGATGGCTTAATTGTTAAGTATCGGCATCAAGTCACATTCTTAACAAGAAATTCACATATAGTTGAATTTTTTTAATTAATTTATGAATAAAGTTATTAGTTAACTAAAATCCAGAAATTATGAACCTGTTATTACAAAAAATAAGCCTATTGTTACTAATGATGCTCATACATATTACTTCTTTTGCTCAACGTGGCGCTTTAAAAGAGCCTAGTAATTTTGAAAGTTCTTCCCAAATTTTTGATATCATCGAGGAAAAATTATGGGAGGATAAAATTATTTATTATGATATGAAGGATATTGTTGGCTCTCCATTTCTCACTGAATATTTCTTACCAGGAAACTTAACATTCAACGGATCAGATTTAGGTAATTTTCTCTTTAGATATAATATATATCAGGATGAAATCGAACTTAAATCAAATGAATCCTCTATTACTGAAAGTGTAAAAAAGATTAAAGGGATTACCATACAATTAGAAAACAACACGCTGATCAAAGTATTTGATGACCCTAAAAGCAATAAATATGATAAGCGTAATTTCTTTGTAGTTTTAGCTGATGGTGACTATAAATTAGTAAAGAAAATCTGGTCAAAATTCTCAGAACCTAAAGAAGCGGAAAACTCATTAGTAGGAAAAAAGCATGCTAAATTTACTACTTATGAAAATTACTTTATTGCCAATAACGATGAAAAACTAAATAATTTTAAAAGTAAAATAAAAGGACTAGAAGAATATTTTCCAGAAATTAAGAATGAAATTAAAGAATATGTAAAAGAAAAAAATATCAATTTAAAAAAAGAACAAGATTTGATCAAATTATTTATTCATTTGAATAGTCTTACTCCAAAAAGTTAAGAATACCTAATATGTTTTAATTTTGTATGCTATGGATTGGTATAGTTACGCTCTTTTAATTTTACAAAAATAATTATAAACCTGATAAAATTATGACGGATGAAGTTAATAACACAACAAAATAGAGTGTAGATATTGATAATTACGAAGATCAAAAATCCTTCATGAATCTAAACAACATTAATACAACCTTCTGTGAAATTTTCAGAAGGTTATTTTTTATACATATCTTTGCCCTCTATGAAAAATGAATCACAAATTTTTGGCATCAGAGCTGTTATTGAAGCGATCAACTCCGGAAAAACAATTGATAAACTTTTTGTTCAAAAAGGGTTGCAAGGAGATATTGCTAAAGAGTTAATGGCGTTAGTGAAATCAAATGGTATTGGTTTTTCACATGTACCTGTAGAGAAATTAAATCGGCTCACTCGCAAAAATCACCAAGGTGTAGTGGCACAAACCTCTCCTATAGAATTCTATAACTTAGAAAACCTTGTTCTCAAAGTTATTGAATCAGGTGAGACTCCTCTATTTCTAATTTTAGATCAATTATCTGATGTTCGTAATTTTGGTGCAATCATAAGGACAGCAGAATGTACTGGAGTTCATGGAATCATTATTCAGAAAAAAGGTGGAGCACCCGTAAGTGAGGATACCGTAAAAACTTCTGCCGGTGCTATCTTTAAAATACCAATTTGCAAAGTAGATCATATTAAGGATGCTATTTTTTATCTACAAGCATCTGGAGTATATGTCGTAGCTGCCACAGAAAAGGCGGCAGACCCTATCTATGATATTAATCTTACTATCCCTATTGCTATTGTTATGGGTAGTGAAGGTAAAGGTATTTCTAATTCTGTATTAAAACTGTCAGATCATCTGGCAAAACTTCCTATGTATGGAGATATCGCATCTCTCAATGTTTCTGTGGCATGTGGAGTATTATTATATGAAACCATAAGACAACGACTATAACAAGATGTTGTTATTATCATGGTTAGTACTTGATTCATCTTTTGGTTTATATTCATAATTTATTTTGAACTCTTCTTCACTAGTATCCTCTTCTGGTAACCGTTCTATAAAATTACCTTGCTCATCAAAATGCTTTAAAAATTCATCTTCTTCTGGATTAAAATCAGGAGATTCCCATGGATACTTCACTGGTTTTATAATTCCTCTTTTTATCACGAATGCTAATAAAATCCCTACTAAAAGCCCTGACAAATGACCTTCCCAAGATATTTTAGGATCTATCGGAAATGTATACCATAGTAAGCTTCCGTACATAAAAACAACACCAAATGATAGTGCTATTAGGCGGTAATGTCTGGCAATTATACCCTTAAAAAATAAAAAACCAAAAAGCATATAAATCACACCACTTGCGCCTATATGGTTTGCTGGTCTTCCTAATAGCCATGTACATATTCCTGTGAGTATCACTCCATAAAACAAGACCTTCCAAACATTTCTAGGGTAAAAAAAGAAAAGCGCTGCTGATAAAATCAATAAGGGTAAGGTATTATGCCAAAGATGCTCGATATCTCCATGAATAAATGGAGAAAACAAAATACCTCTCAGCCCAAAAATCTTTTGCGGATAAATACCAAAATGATTAAAATCAAAACCAAAACGAATTTCAAACCAAAAAACAGACCATATTAAGAGCACGAAAAGTATAGGATAGCCTATGACTCAGTATTTAGTGTAAATTCATCTTTAGTATTCATCATAAAACATCAGTATCAAAAAACCTTCCAAATACTATTCATAAGAAAAAATGTCAGTAAAATAATTACTTGTATCATTTCAAAATGAATTAGTTCTATTTAAAATACTATTTTTGTTATGATTTAACCTTTGAACTATAAGAGTGAAGTACATATTATTTATCAATTTATTTATAACCACCTATTGTTTTTCGCAAAATACAGTAGGAACCATAGTGAACACTCAAAATTCTTATGATGGATACACTTTGTTTTCTCCTCGATTTACTGTAGACACTTACCTAATCAATAATTGTGGAGAAATTATTAATCAATGGACTAGTAATTTTCAGAATACAGGGGGAGAATTCTTAATGGAAGATGGATCAATCTACACCTCTAATCTTGAAAGAAATTCATCTTTATTATTAAATGGAGTTTCTGGAAGAATCGAAAAAAAAGATTGGGATAACAACTTACTATGGGAGTTTTCTTACAGTGACACAGACTACACTTTACATCACGATTATTATCCACTATCAAATGGAAATATTTTAATGTTAGTAGCGCATAGAATGACAGAAACGGAAGCCTTAGAAAGCGGAAGAAACCCTTCACTTCTGCCACAAGAGGAGCTTTATGACGAGCGGATCATAGAAGTACAACCCATTGGATTAGATCAAGGCATAATTGTGTGGGAATGGAGATTGTGGGATCACCTTATTCAGGATTTTGATACTAGTAAAGAAAATTTTGGAGTTGTATCTGATCATCCTGAGTTGTTAAATATTAACTATCTAGGAGATTCTGAAGCTATTGCTGATTGGCTTCATATCAATGCCCTAGATTACAACGAAAACTTAGATCAAATAATAATTAGTTCCAGACATCTCAATGAATTTTACATTATTGATCATTCTACCACAACAACAGAAGCAGCATCGAGCGTCGGCGGAAATATTGGAAAGGGTGGAGATTTTCTATATCGTTGGGGTAATCCAGAAGCATATAATCAAGGATCTACATCTGACAAAAAAGCTGATGGACAACATAATGTGAATTGGATTCCAGAAGGATTTCCTGACGCCAATAAAATAATGTTTTTTAACAACGGAAGAAATAGAACATACTCTTCTGTAGAAATTATAAACCCTCCAATTAATGAAAACGGCGATTATGAATACATACCTAATACAGCCTATGGACCAACAGAATCAGAATGGATTTATACAGATCCTGAAAACCCAGATAACTTTTATTCAAGCTTTATTTCTGGCGCTTATAGATTATCTAATGGCAATACATTAATAACAAATGGGGCTGTAGGAGAAATTTTTGAAATCAATTCTAGTGCAACTATAGTTTGGAAATACATCAATCCTTTACCATTCAATGACGAAGCTATTTCACAAGGTGAAACACATACAGGAACCCCCTTAACCTTTTTTAGATCAAAAAGATACAGTCCTGATTATTCAGCATTTTCTAATAAAGATCTTTCTCCTGTAGGCTTCATAGAATCAAATCCGATTCCAGAAAATTGTGAATTATTTAATATACTCTCCACAGAACAATATGATCGACTACCAGCCGTAAGTATATCCCCTAACCCCGTTAATGATATAATGTATATAAATAATAATAAAAATAAAACTTTACAATTAGAAATAAGAGGTCTCCACGGGCAAAAGTTTCCAATTCAACTAATTAATAATTGGGTAGATGTATCTCATCTGAATACTGGTATATACATTGTATTGATAACATTTAATGATAAAACCTTAACTAAAAAAATTATTAAAACTTAAGATTTCAGTCTTTTAACCTTATGAATAAACCTCTAGCAGAGCGAATCCGTCCTAAGTCATTAGAACAATATCTAAGTCAAGAGCATCTTGTAGGAGATGATGGTTCTCTTACGCAACAAATTAAAAAAGGAATCATTCCTTCTTTAATCTTATGGGGACCACCTGGAGTGGGTAAAACTACTCTAGCTAATATTATTGCCAGCGAATCCGGTAGGCCATTTTATACACTAAGTGCAATCAGTAGTGGTGTCAAAGATGTTCGTGAAATTATTGAAAAAGCTAAACAAAGTGGAGGTTTATTTACTTCAAAAAATCCAATCCTATTTATTGATGAAATTCATCGTTTCAGTAAATCTCAACAGGATTCACTTCTGGGAGCTGTAGAAAAAGGATGGATTACTTTGATCGGCGCTACTACTGAGAATCCAAGTTTTGAAGTAATTCCTGCCCTTCTCTCGCGCTGTCAGGTGTATATCTTAAATCCTTTTGGCAAAAAGGAATTAGAAGCTTTATTAACACGTGCAATAAGAGAAGATGAATATCTATCATCTAAAAAAATACAGCTTAAAGAAACTGACATTTTATTGAAGCTTAGCGGAGGAGATGCTCGTAAATTATTAAACATTTTTGAATTAATTGTTGCGAATCAGGAGGACAAAAAAAATATTATTATTACAAATGACCTAGTGCTAAAATTAGTGCAGCAAAATACAGTAAGATATGATAAAACCGGTGAGCAACATTATGATATCATATCAGCTTTTATCAAATCCGTTCGTGGCAGTGACCCTAACGCTTCGGTATATTGGTTAGCCCGAATGATTGAAGGAGGTGAAGATCTGAAATTCTTAGCTCGCAGAATGATCATATTAGCATCAGAGGATATTGGAAATGCTAACCCAACTGCATTAATAATGGCTAATAATACTTTTCAGGCAGTGACTACTGTGGGATATCCCGAAGCCCGAATCATACTAAGTCAATGTGCCGTTTATCTAGCAACATCACCTAAAAGTAATGCCTCATATATGGCTATTAACAAAGCACAGCAACTTGTAAAACAAACAGGTGACTTATCTGTTCCGTTACATATTAGAAATGCTCCTACTAAGTTAATGAAGGAATTGGGATATGGAGAAAATTATGAATATGCTCATAATCATAAGGATAATTTTGTGTCACAAGAATTTCTACCACAAGAAATTAAGGATACCCAATTATATGATCCTGGCGATAATCAAAGAGAAAATGCATTCAGACAATTTCTTAAATCCAGATGGGGTGATAAATACGGATACTAGGAAGCATTATGTACTAGCTGTATTGCTTCCTTACGTCATTTTCCTACTTTACATCTATACTTGGTCCACTAGTTAGGTTATAGTATTACAGCTTTACTAAACAACTACAGGTTACTTATTGTCTGGCAAATGTATCTGTGATAACTTTATCCGTGGCAGGATTGATTCTTTCTAGTATAAAATTTCTATATGCATCAAAATAACCATTGCCACTAAGATCGCCAGCTTTGACAATAAAACTATTTTCTCTATTTGACTTTACAATTTTACCGATAGAAATGATGTTACCATTCTTATCCTGAAATAATTCATATCCATATTCCTGCTTCTTCAACATATACTTTACATCATTATATAGATACCATATAGAGTTTTCAGATTCGGCAGTAACTTTCTCAGGTACTTCCTTTATTTGAGAAGAATCAGCAATTTCTACTAACGGAACTGGAACTACTTCTGGCTTTACCGGGATATCTTCTTCATTGGTGTTTTTTCCGTCATAAACATATTTCAAGTTTTTTACATCTGTAAACGCATCTCTTAATGCCTCATGATAGGCCGCTTTAAATTCCTTTTCTCTACTCGTTCCTTCTTTAGAAGTAAACACAATCGTACCAGTACAATCTTTCAGTGTTACTATCAGTTTTGTTACAAATACGCCTGAGTTTTTACTGACATTAGCGGTTAAACCCAAACACCCGTTTGCGTTGAGTTCCTCAGGAAGCTCCTCACCTCTTAGAAAAGCGGTAAATCCATACTTTTTAAATAAAAATTTTGTCAAAGAATTTAATTGATAAGCATCATTTTCCTTCAAAAATTCATATCCTTCGGGAACTACTACATATTTATAATTAGATACACTTTGTTGACTATAGGTCTGATGCATTGCAAAACAGAAAACAAACCCCCAAAAAAAACCACGCATTTTATTCACATTATTAAATTAAACCCTAATTGCACAGATATTCCTCTGGCATTGGCTAAATTAGAATATTCTAAAAGATTATTACCAGAAATATAGAAATTAAAATCCTTAATATGAGTAGAAACTAACAAACCTATATTATAAAAGGAATAATCATCTACTGTATATGTCATTTTAGTATTAAAAATACTTGATAACCGTTTAGAATAAAATAAAGAAGCTGCATACTGCGGCTTTCTGGGTCTAAATTGAGTAAAAACCTGTAATCCAAATGCATCCATATAAGGAGCATCCTCTTCATCAAGTGAACAGTAACAGGCATCACCATCATATCTATTAAACGAATACTTAACTGATCCATTTAATTTTATAGGACGTAGTGCAGAGTAACTTGATTGTATTGTATCTATTGGTATGGCAGCTTCTAATTCATCCAAAATATCCTGACCACTTTCCTCTGTGACAGGTGTTTCCAGTCCTTCAAAAACATAATTCCCTTTTGCTGTGTAGGATTCGACATCTTTTGTATAAAAAATAACTCCAATATCAGTAGCACTTCCGGTAACCGTCCATTGATCCTCTAGTTTATAGGTAAAGCCTGCATCAACTCCAATCCCTAGATTTCCACCAAGAAAAACTCTACCTAAGAACTTATTGATCACTTGCTTGGCTCCATCAGCAGTATCTTCTGATTCAACATCTCGTAAGGATGCGTAACCGGCTGTTTCCACACTTACATCGGCACCTGCTATAATATGTTGGTAAATATTATTTCCCTCTGGAGTTTCTATAGTTGTAAAAGTTCCTGAGTTTTTGGTACTCCTAAAATTTACAATACTCGAATACACCTTAGCCCTCGCTCCAAAAGTTAACTTCTTGCTTACCTTTTTATTATACCCAAAATGATAGACAGTTACTAGCTCTCCGGTAGCGCTTATATTAGAAAATCTAAAGGGTTGATCGATATAATCCTGATTTCCTTCATATGCCAGTAATACAAAATCCTTTGGGAAATAAGCAATCATATCAAGTTCCTGATACAATCCCGCAGAAAAGTAGAGATCTTTATTACGTTTACTTTTCCAACCTATGTTTACAATCTCCAATTGTTCATTTATAGTAAAGTAATCGTCACTAGTAAGTTTAGATAAAGTTTCTTCTATTTTATCATTAATATCTCTTCCATCATCGGCAAAAACATCATATAAAGAAGCTCCTTTTAATCCTGCATTTATGTGAATCTGTGATAGGAATGGTATTCCGATATGAGAATCAAACTGCACATCTGTTCCAGGATTAAGCATTAATGATTGCGGTAAATAAGTAAAGTCATATAAGGTTTCTTTATTCTGAGCATATGTACTAGACCCCAAACAAATTATACATATATATACAAACACCCTCATAGACTGTAATTTATATAATATGCAGCTTTAGATCTTACATCAAGAACACCTCGTAGACTCGAATTTATAGTAGGTGTAACAAGCTCTACTGCAATTTTCTGAGCATTAGCCAACTGCTGTATTGTGGGGTTATCTAAAACAATGGGATTAGGTGAAGAAAATGAAGTTACTGGTTCAGAATCTTCTCCGGAACCAGGTAATACTTCAATAAAATAAAGTACACCAAGCGGTTCGTCATTATCCGTTAAAAACTGAAATTGAAGCCTGAATCCACTCTCTATTGTATTACGCATCTCAAACACCAGCTCAACCCTATCTATATATTCAATAGCAAAATCAGAACCTACAAGATCGTAGTTTACAGTATCCCTCAGTTGTTCTGGTAGAATAGTAAAATCAGTATCAGGTATTAAATCTTCATCAATGTAATCTTCTATATCAAAATGCGAATAAATAAAATCTAACTCAAAAACAGGAGTGATTGCAATATCTTCTACCTGCTCAAAATCCACATCCTTAATACAGGAAACTGAGACCATTACTATTCCTACTAAAAAGAATAAAATAAACGATTGTTTTTTTTTCATTCAGGGGGATTATTTAATGAATAACGAAATAATACAAAAAATTATTACTAAATATATTCTTTTATCTCGTTCAAATGTGAAACTTGTGTAATTTTTTTTGGGATTTTTTCCCGGTGATAATTAAAACATATAGTATTAATTCCTAAAGCATCAGCTCCTAAAATATCTGCTTCATAGCTATCTCCTATCATTACACTATTCTCTATATGTGCACCTGACAGCCTTAATGCATGTTCAAAAATTAATGGATTTGGTTTTTTTACCCCTACTTCTTCACTATTTGTAATTGTTTCAAAATAGTGATGAATGTTTGCATTATTTAATTTAATATGTTGAACTTCCTTAAAACCATTTGTAATAATATGTAATTGATATTTTGGCTGTAAATACATTAACAATTCTTCTGCTCCCTCAATAAGATAGTTATGAAATGGAAGAAAAGAAATATAGTCCTCAGAAAGCATATCGATTGTTTGCAATGGTAATTGATGACCCAAAATTGAAAATGTTTCTATAAGCCGATTCCTTCTTAACTCTGTTTTAGTTACTTGTTCTTCTCTATACAATTTCCAATACCTCAGATTAATTGGTTGATATATTTCCAGAAACCGGGCAACAGTAATATGAATCTTGAATTTTTCAAACATCATTTCAAATGCCAACGCTGAATTCCTATCAAAATCCCATAAAGTATGATCTAAGTCAAAAAAAACGTGTTTAATTGTATGTGTCATCTTCTAAGTTCCAAATAAATTCAAAAATAGATTTCCAAAACTGCTGATTGTTCAGTTCGCTAAACAACCCATTACTAAAAAAAGGAATAAAAACTCCATCTACTTTCTTAATTTTTGATACGTACGCCAGGAGTTCCTTTTTAATTTCACTTTCATTTTTGTTTGTAGTAAAACTAAGAGGGTTACAACAAGGAGAATAAATAATCAATGGGGTTTGTACTTCGTAGTCTAAGTCATAAAACATAAAAGGAGTACAGGTTCCTGCTCTAAACCCTGCATGCTCCGGATACGCCATAGAAAAATCTTCTTTAATTTCTAGTTCCACAAAATTTCTATATGCTTCTGGAAGTTTAATTTTATAAAACGAACAAAGTGAGATTTCTAATTGTCTATTTACAATATTTTCTATTCGCTTTTTTTCTTCTTTTAATTGTATTAAATCTGTTATTGCGTCATAAGATACCTTTAACCCGACATCCATATAGTCAGAAACATGTTTTATAACCTCTCTGTTTGCCGGAGCACTATGACTTATATTAATCTCAGTATTAGAATAATCGCCTAAACCAAATAAGACTGCACATGTTCTCTTCTTTTTCTTCTGTAAGTCTATAATAAAATCAAAAGTATCGTAAGGATCTTTTTTTACCCCTATAACCACTTTTATTCTATTGGTTACCTCATGGAGTCTTAATTTTAACACATCCCTTACTCCTCCACCTATTGATCTCAAAATTCCTTTTTTTCTATATGCAAATGTTTGAGAAACTGTCACTATAGGAAGCATTCTGAATGTCTTTTTAAGGAATTGAATATCCGGATATTTTTCCAGTAAAATTTTCTTAAAGCTTAATGCCCAAATATCTACTACCGGTTCTTGTAAAAAATCATGAATATAAGCTATACTTTCTGTTGCAATAAAACGTCCCATCTCATCTTTTACGTGAGGCAGATATTCTTCATATCTTGTTAATAAATAGAAAGATGCCGCAAAAACATCAAAGGGTAATGCTGCTTCTGGATGTTTCACTGGAAAAAAGCAAGAAACCTCACCCCAGGAAGTCACCTGTATATCAACTTCATTAAACCCATGCTCAAAAAGCAACTCTACACTTTGAAAATATAATTCTTTCCCTAACGGCTGCTTTCCATAAGAAAATTTGGGACCATCATGGGCAATAAAAGATTCTATTTTAGAAGTAAAATCAATATCCAACCCAAGAATACGTTTACAAATTTGCTTAAACGTATAAGAAACTCTCGGTGTTATTTTATGTACATAAATTAATAACATGTCATAGGTAATGAATTGCGTGTATTGTAAATTAATAGCCAATAAATGTAAGGGGAGCGCCTAATATTTTAAATCTCTCATTTTACCATCCTATTTATAACACAGAAAATGTATGTACTTAAAAATTACCTTCATCAGCAAAGCTAAAATACCCTTTTTCTGCTATTATAAGATGATCTAGCAATTTTATATCCACCGTTCCTCCAGCCAATTTTAATTTTTGAGTCAATAATTGATCAGATTTACTAGGAGTCAAAGAACCACTTGGGTGATTATGAGCTAAAATTATGGAGGTAGCTCCAAATTCCAGTGCAGCTCTAAAAACTATTCGAGCATCTACCAATGTACCTGTTTTGCTTCCTACACTAATTTGCTTCTTTTGTAGTACCTTATTTGCATTATTTAAATAAAGAACCCAGAATTCTTCGTGTTCTAAATCTCCTATAAGAGGATTGAGGATATTAAAGACGTCTTTACTACTATTAATTTTAGGAACCACTGGTACTTCTTCATGTATTCTCCTTCTGCTCAATTCTAAACCAGCAATGATTGTAATTGCCTTTGCTTCTCCTATTCCTTTAAAATTCATTAATTGTTTTAAAGATAGTTTTCCCAACGCATGTATCTGATGATCTACACTAGATAAAATTCGTTTACTTAGTGTTACGGCACTCTCCTCCCGGTTACCAGAACCAATTAAAATTGCAATTAATTCTGCATCACTCAATGCATTCTTACCTTTAACGATTAATTTCTCTCTTGGACGATCATTTTCATTCCATTTTTTAATAGAAAATGAAGAATTATATGTATTCATATAAAATACCTGTATAGTTTTATTCCCTTAGATTTAGCTATGTAAGTATACGCTATTTAACTCAATTACAGTACTATATTTAATAAAAAAACAACCGGATATTCATACTAATCAGGTTGTTATCCAAATTTATATCACCATACATTTGCTTGAAAATGAAAGTTTTACTATATTTGAAAACCCAAAATCTAGAAAAGTTAAATTTTACAACTTTAAATTAACCTATTTATGAAAAACATTTTTACTCTCGTTTTACTTCTTTTGACAGTAAGTTTCTATGGTCAAGAGGCATCAGCTAAGCGTATTTCATTTTTAAATCTTGTAGGAAACAACATACAAGTTCCAAGAGGGTGTGAGGCACAATCTGAATATGAATTGCAGGCGTGTAATGGCACATCTATAAAGTGGGATTATTATAGTGATGACATGCTATCTGCCGTATTTGATGCTACTATTGAGGCATTCGGTGCTGATAATTCTTCAAAGACTCAAGTAACTTTTACTTCTTTTGAAGCACAATTAACTGGATTTAAATTTAAAACAGGAGAAGCTTTTCAATATTTTCTTAAAGGTACTATTAAGGGGCAACCTTTAATGATAAATTTAGGAACTCCTACAGATATTACGGGAACATCAGATCTGGAAGGTTTTCTAAAATTATTTTTTGATACTGCACAAGTAGGATAATAGCATACTAAGTAGGTTATTTTAAGACGTTATAGTTGTTATTAAAATAACTATATGTTTCTGTATGGATTATCTTCAGAAAAGTTTGATTACTTTTGATATGCATTCTTAATCAAACAATCAAAGGAGATGAAATCCCTCTTTAATGAACGTGTGTATCAGGAAATAGAAAAACGTATTCTCAGATTATCTAATACAAGTACACCCGTCTGGGGCACCATGGATGTTTCTCAAATGCTGCATCATTGTCAGTTCCCGCTTAAAATAGTACTACAAAAGGAACATCCTAGATTGAAAAATAGCCTTCTGGCAAGGTTGTTTTTTAAAAAGGCTTTGTATAATGATAAACTTTGGAGAAAAAACCTACCTACACATGTTAAATTAAAAGTAAATACTTCTAAAAATTTTAATGAGGAGCAAAAACTTCTATTATCATTAATCTTAGAATTTTACAATAAAAGACAAGTGCAGGAATGGAATCCTCATCCTATGTTCGGGAAATTCACCTATGAACAATGGGGTAAAATGCAGTATAAACATCTTGATCATCACCTCCGACAATTTAATGTATAGACCTTCATGTACCCACCAAAACATCATCAGGAATATCATCCTGAAAAAATAATGGATGTTGCTTATGCATATCCTTTTGCCACTCTGGCTTCTGCTGACGGAAAAGCTCCTCTTATAACTCACGCCCCCTTAATCCTTCATGAAAACAAACTGGTAGGTCATATTGATGCTAATAATCCCCATTGCCAATTATTAAAAGATAACCATCCTTGTATTGCAATTTTTCAAGGACCACAGACCTATATTTCCCCTTCAATTTATACTACAAAACAATTACCCACATGGAACTACATCATTGCACATGCCATTGGTTTAGCAAAAGAAATAACAAATTCTTATCTGGTCAAGGCTTCTATCGTAAAGATGACTGAATTTCTGGAAACTCCTTCTCAGCAATTTACTCTGGACATAGATGACCCTAGAATGAATCGGCTAGTACCATATATCCATTGTTTTGAAATAACAGACATCCAATGGGAAGGAAAATTTAAACTAAGTCAGGATAAAACTCCTGCCGATATTGAAAATGCAAAACAAGAATTAATCAAAAACAATCAGAAAAGTGTTGCTGATTTTGTGAATGAATTATTTAAGAAACATTTCTAGTTAAAAACTATACATTTTCAAAAAGCAGCTAATCAATACCCTTTTTTCTATCATCAATTTACTGAGACTTAACAAACGCTTGCTAGGGTCATATCATCGATTTTACCTCATCAAAATCCAAACCTCCGTAATTACCACTACTCATTAGCAATAGCGCTGAATTAGAAAAATCCTTTTGTGTCAAATAGGCTTTAAATTCTGCTGGATTGGTATAGGTAATCAAATCATTCTTCTTAAAAGCCTGTTCAATTTGCGCTGTTGAGACTTCTTCTAATTGTTTAATTTTTACAGCATCTGGTGAATAAAACACTACCGCTTCATCGGCTGCATCCAGTGCACCTTCATATTCTTTTAGAAACTCTGCATTAAGACTACTATATGTATGTAACTCCAGACAAGCTACTACTTTTCTATTTTGATATTGTTCCTTCACTGCAGCAGTAGTAGCACTTACTTTAGAAGGACTATGAGCAAAATCTTTATAAGCTACCGAGGTTGCACTTTCTGCTATCTTTTCTAATCGTTTTGATGCCCCGGTAAAAGATGCTATCGCCTCGTAAAACTCATCTTCATCCACTCCCATATGTTGACAAATCCATTTAGCCCCAGCAAGGTTACTTAAGTTATGCGCACCAAAAATAGCTATTGGCATATCGCCTTCTGGAGTTTCTAATAATGTCTGACCATCGTCTACCTTGTATATGGGAGTAGTATATGGAAACTTTCTCATTGGATTTTCTGCACTCTCCGCTAATTTCTTTACCTCCTGATCTTCTTCATTATACACTAAGGCTCCCCCGTGTACGATAGAATTCATAAAAATTCTAAATTGATCTACATACCCATCAAAGGTTGGAAATACATTAATATGATCCCAGGCAATCCCACTAACCAATGCAATATTAGGCTGATATAAATGAAATTTTGGTCTGAGATCAATGGGTGATGAAAGGTATTCATCTCCTTCTAATACCATAAAATCGTTCTCTTCTGTAAGGTGCACCATGGTATCAAATCCTTCTAATTGTGCACCCACCATATAATCAACATCCTTATCGTGGTAATGTAACACATGTAGGATCATAGAGGTAATCGTTGTTTTACCATGAGAACCCCCGATAACTACTCTCGTTTTATTTTTTGACTGTTCATATAAAAATTCAGGATATGAATATATCTTTACCCCTAGTTCTTGTGCCTTTAATAATTCTGGATTATCTTCTTTTGCGTGCATTCCCAAAATAATCGCATCCAGATTCTCATTGATTTTTTCAGGAAACCAACCAAATGTTACAGGAAGCAATCCATATTGATCTAATCGAGATTTAGAAGGTTCAAAAATCACATCATCACTTCCAGTTACCTGATCGCCTTTTTGATGTAGTGCCATAGCCAGATTGTGCATCGCACTTCCTCCTATCGCTATAAAATGTACACGCATAGTTTTATTCTTTGATAAAAAAGTAAATATACAATTAACCTTGAGGTAATGAAAAGATGCAGTAAGGAATTCAAATGATCAACAAAAAAACATAACAATAAAAAGTATACTATTACATTTTTATCAAGACACCATTTCATTAAATAATCCTTCAATTAACTAAACAATTCAATACTTTAACTAAACATTTTTACTGTTTCCCTAATTTATCATTGTAATTATGTAGTTTTATATAGTTCTTTTACAACTTAAAGAAGCATCAATGTAAGTTTATCTTTAGGGTGTATATCTAAAATCAATAAAGAAAATGAAAAAGTACCTCATCTTAGTTTTTATATTCTCTATCATTAACATATCCTATCTAATGGCTCAACAGGAAAATTATCAAAGTGACTGGAAAAAAGTAGAAGATTCTGACAATCAAGGCTTACCTAAAACTGCATTAGAAATAGTTAAAAACATCTACAGTCAAGCAAAAAAAGATAAAAATACCAATCAAATCATAAAAGCCTTAATTTATAAATCACGATATACACTTACCCTGGAAGAAAATGCACAACTCACTATTATTGATGAGTTAAAATCCGAAATTAGTGCCAGCGAATTTCCTACCAGAAATATTATGGAGAGCGTCCTTGCTAACCTATACTGGCAATATTTTCAACAAAACCGATGGAAATTTTATAATAGAACTAAAACTTCAGAAAAAGTAGATGCAGAAGATTTTAGAACCTGGGATTTAGAAACCTTATTTGAAGAAATCCATCTCTATTATCAAAAATCACTTCAAAATGGAGTTTTAGCTCAACAAACAAGTCTGGAGAAATTTGATGAAATTCTATCAAAAGGATATAATTCTAAAATTTACAGACCGACACTTTATGATTTTTTATCCCATAATGCATTAGAATTCTACAAAACTTCTGAGACTAATATTACAAAACCTGCTTACGCTTTTGAAATTAACACTCCTGATTATATAAAAGGATACCAGCAGTTTGAAGCACTTACTATCACTACTAAAGATTCTTTATCACTACAATTTCATGCCCTAAAAATATATCAAAACTTACTTAATTTTCACAAAAGAGATGCTGAACCGCAGGCATTAATCGATGTCAATATAGAGCGATTACATTTTATATCAACCCACGCTACATTTGAAGACAAAAATGAGCTGTTATTACAGACTTTTATTTCAGAAAGAGATCGTACAAAAAGTAGTAGTTTCTCTACAGCGTATGATTATGAAATTGCAAAATTGTATCAACAACGTGCAGTTACTACCTATATCCCAGAGCAAAATGAGACCGAAAGATGGACTTTTAAAACCGCAATAGAAGTATGTGATAGTGCATTAGAAAGATATCCATCATCTGAAGGAGCAAAAAACTGTGCACATCTTAAGCAGACCATCCTGGTCAAAAACGTGAATACGATTACGGCAGAAGCTTTTATACCTATCCATAAACCTGCTAAGCTTTTAGTAAACTACAAAAACATTGATCAACTTTATTTTAAAACGATAGCAATTAATCAAACACAATTAGCTGCATTCAAAAAACTATATAACAAAGAAGAACAAGTAAAATTTCTTAACAGCCTTCCGGTAACCACGACCTGGCAATCATCAGTCATTGATAAAAAGGACTATCAAAATCATAGTATAGAAGTAGCTGTTCCAGCTATAGAAAAAGCGGGTACCTACATGGTGGTAGGCTCTCTATCTAAAGAATTAAGTCATCAGGAGACATTTGCCTATGGAGATTTTCAGGTATCAGATTTAGTACTGGTTCAGAATCAAGATCAAGGTCAGAGGGACCTAAGTTTTCAAATTTTGGACAGAAACAATGGAACACCAATTGCCGGCGCAAAAATAAAATTGACTGCAAAAGGTTACAATAATAAAAAACTAAATACTACGATAACAACAGATGAAAAAGGACATGCTTCGTATAGAAGTAACACTTATTATTATCAGGTAAAAGCAGAAGTAACCCATGAAAAAGACTTCGCGTATTTTAATGGTTTCTATATTGATGAGTATAGAGAATATAAACCCTCCAGACCTGGTATCAGATCCAATACATTTTTGTTTACAGACAGAAGTATCTACCGCCCCGGGCAAACGGTCTTTTTTAAAGGTATTATGATGTCTGGCGCAGAAAATGGAAATGCTCAGGTAACTGCCAATGCATCAACCTCTGTAGAATTGATCGATGTAAACGGACAAATTGTTAAAAGCCTCACATTTGTTACGAATGAGTATGGATCTTTTGCTGGAGAATTTATACTTCCTTCATCGGGCTTACCCGGCAACTATAGTATCAGAACTGCAGGTTACCATACCACAACTTTTTCTGTAGAGGAATATAAACGTCCTAAGTTCGAAACTAGTTTTGAGCCAGTCACAGAGACGTACAAGATTAATGATAGTATTCAGCTTGTTGGTACTGCTACCGCATATGCCGGCAGTAATATTACCGATGCTAAAGTTGTCTATCGAGTACAAAGAAAAGTACAGTATCCTCGATGGTGCTATTGGTATCCCAGCTATAATTCTGCATCTCAGGAAATTATACATGGAGAAACTATCACTGATGAAAAAGGAACATATAACATTACGTTTGCAGCGATCCCTGACAAAAGTGTTTCTAAGGATAATCAACCCGTTTTTACGTATGAGATTACTGCAGATGTCACTGATATCAATGGTGAAACCAGAAGTACTACAACCTATGTACAAGTTGGATATCACGCCATAACTGCTTCGGTAGCTATTCCTGACACACTGGATAAAACAAAGAAAGATCATTCTCTTACGGTTACTACCCAAAATTTAAATAATGAATTTATAGCAAGCAGTGGGGATATTAAAATTTATAAATTGGTAGCTCCAAAAATCCCCGTTCGTAAGCGCCCATGGAAAGCCCCTGATTACAGTAATTTTACAAAAGAAGCATTTAAAAAATTATTTCCGCATGAAGCGTATCAGAATGGAGATGATTTCCGAAATTGGGAAAAAGGCACCTTGGTTTATGACAAAACTTATGATACCAAAGAGAAAGGAGATTCTCCAAAAGGAACTCAAAAACTCTCCCTAGGAAGCATCAAAAATTGGAAATCTGGTAAGTATCGTATCGAATTGCAAACAAAAGATAAGTTTGGGCAAGATGTAAAGGACATCAGATATGTTCATGTGTATGACCAATCAGATACTAAAATAACTGATCAACAACTATTTGAAATAACTACCAATCGGCCTACATATACACCTGGTGATGAAGTGCTTTTAAAAATAAGTTCTGCTGCAGAAGATATGACGGTGACGATAGATATCGTAAAAAATTATCAGATCATTAAAACGCAACTTGTTACTTTATCTAACAGTAGTGAAATTATCAAAATACCCGTGACTACTGAGGATTTAGGAGGCTTTTCTGTACATTATAGTTTTGTAAAATATAACGCGTATCAACATGGCGCTCAACATATAGAAGTACCATATGCACCCACAGAATTGACCATAGAAACCAAGACCTTTAGAGATAAGTTACAACCTGGGCAAGATGAAACCTGGAGCTTCACTATAAAAGGACCTAAAGGAGACAAAGTCACTGCAGAGTTATTAGCAAGTATGTATGATGCTTCTCTGGATCAATTTAGACCCCATCAATGGGCATTTAATCCAATTGTACGACCATATTATCATATAAATTCGTACCGTAATGCTTCTAAAAGTTTTATGAACGCCGGTTTTAGAATACATAACTATTCAAACAATTCATTTTCATATTATAGCCATAGTTACGACCGGCTGAATTGGTTTGGGCTATATTTTGGTCGTACTTATTTTTACGGTAATCAAATACAAAAGAGAAGAATGGCAAAAGCTGCCGCTCCCATGGCTTCTGCAGAACTATCTAGGATGGATGATGAAATAATGATGGAGGAAGTAGAAGAATCAGCAGATATGGCTGGTGCTTTAGGATCCAATCAAAAAAAAGAAGCAGATACTACAGAGATAAACAAAGATCAGCAACCCCCATCACTGGATGGGGTAAGTATTCGTAAAAACCTACAGGAAACTGCCTTTTTCTTTCCGCAGTTGACCACAGATGCAGAAGGAAATGTGAGTTTTAATTTCTCAGCTCCGGAAGCATTGACAAAGTGGAAATTACAATTAGTCGCACATACAAAAGAACTTAATGCAGCTACGCAAACACTGGAAACTGTGACGCAAAAAGAACTGATGATTCTACCCAATCCACCCAGATTCCTGAGAGAAGGTGATCAGATTCAATTTAGTTCTAAAATCGCTAACATCTCTTCAAAAGACTTAACTGGCGTCATCGAATTGCAATTAACGGATGCACTTACAGGAAAACCCATTAATAGTGAATTAAAAAACAATAAAATTCGTCAGGATTTTTCTGTAAAAGCCACAGGTAATACTAATGTTTCTTGGTTATTAGAGATTCCTGACAATGTACAAACGGTACAATATAAAATTGTAGCTAAAGCCGGAACATTTTCTGATGGTGAACAAAATGTATTGCCCGTTTTATCTAATAGAATGATGGTCACAGAAACGCTCCCTATGTGGATTCGTTCGGATCAGACTAAAACGTTTACATTAGATAAATTAAAAAACAATACCTCTACTACCTTAAAAAATCATAAGCTGACTCTGGAGATGACGTCTAATCCTGCTTGGTACGCAGTACAGGCTCTCCCCTACTTGATGGAATATCCTCATGAATGTGCAGAACAAACATTTTCCAGATTTTATGCCAATTCACTGGCTAGTCATATTGCAAATGCTAATCCAAGAATACAGGAAGTATTTAATCAATGGAAAAATACAGATGCACTCCTTAGCAATCTCGAAAAAAATCAAGAACTAAAATCATTGATTATTGAGGAGACACCTTGGCTACGGGATGCACAAAGCGAAACAGAGCAAAAGAAGAGAATCGCCTTACTTTTTGATCTTAATAAGATGAATTCAGAATTGCAAGCTGCTATCAATAAGCTACAACAAATGCAATATGGATCAGGAGCATTCCCTTGGTTTCAGGGCGGTAAAGAGAATCGATATATCACTCAACATATTGCATCAGGGTTCGGGCATTTACAAAAATTAGGTGTTACTAAGTATGATGGTACTACTCAGAACATGCTTCAAAAAGCAGTGCGGTATCTGGACAAAGAATTTGTACGTGAATATGAAAAAATGAAAGCGGATTGTAAAAAGTATAAAACGAATATTAATGATGATCACCTGAGTTACACACAGATGCATTATCTGTATATGCGTAGCTTCTTTACAGATATCAAAAGAGCAAAGAACACAGATGAAGCCTGGAATTATTATTTAGGACAATCAAAAAAGTATTGGTTAAATCGAAGCTTATATGCACAAGGCATGTTATCACTGATTTTACATAGAAATAATGATACTACTACTGCTACTAAAATCATTAGATCACTGGACGAACGCAGTATTAACAATGAAGAACTTGGGATGTACTGGAAGTCTAATACTGCCAGTTGGTATTGGTATCAGGCACCTATAGAAACTCAGGCATTGATGATTGAAGTTTTTAATGAAATAGAGCAAGAGCCTAAAAGAACTAAAACGGTAGATAACTTAAAAGTATGGTTACTGAAAAATAAGCAAACCAACCGATGGAGTACTACTAAAGCAACTACAGAAGCTATTTATGCATTATTACTACAAGGTAGTGACTGGCTCTCTGTTACCGATATGGTGGATATTGTATTAGGAGGTCAGAAAATTGACCCAAGCAAGATGGAAGACGTACAAGTAGAAGCAGGTACCGGGTATTTCAAAACTTCATGGAATGGGGAGGAGATCAAGCCTGATATGGCGACAGCTAAAATCACTAAAAAAGGGAAAGGCATTGCATGGGGTGCACTATACTGGCAATATTTTGAAAATCTGGATAAAATCACTTCAGCAGAAACCCCCTTGCAGTTAAAGAAAAAACTATTTCTAAAAGAGAATACCGATAGAGGCGAAGAAATCAAAGAGATCACTTCAAAAACAATATTAGAATTAGGGGATCTCGTACGTGTAAGAATTGAACTAAGATCAGATCGTGCGATGGAGTTTGTACATATGAAAGATATGAGAGCATCCGGATTAGAACCAGTCAATGTCATCTCCAGATACAAGTATCAGGATGGTTTAGGATATTATGAAAGTACTAAAGATGCGTCTACCAATTTCTTCTTTGATTATTTACCAAAAGGGGTGTATGTTTTTGAATACGATTTGCGTGTTAATAACAAAGGAGCGTTCTCTAATGGTATTAATACCATACAGAGTATGTATGCTCCAGAGTTTAGCAGTCATTCTGAGGGAGTAAGAGTTACGGTGGAATAATTTGTAGTATTGAATTGATTTGATTTTAGGCTTATCAATCACTATTCGCTTATATATCACACAAAGATTTATTTTTTTGAATTCAGGAACCATATATGACGGTTGTAGTTAGTTTTTCTATAGTAAGAAGAGTAACAGTTTAAAAAAAATGAGTGATTCTGAAAAAAATATCGGAATTTGAGAAGGTAATTAAAGATCCCTTCATCATAAATATAATATCAAAATAGGTAATTTCACTATGAAAATTCTAGAATCCAACAGCGATAAATGTATGGGAATTATGAATTATACCATTAATAAAAAAACCGTGTACGATTATATTAAACTTATAGAGTAATTTACTATTATAAAACACAAGAATACTATTATGAGTACACCGACCGGAAACGGTTATCGATATTTTATAAGCAAGAAAAATCCCTAGAACAATATTGTTCCAGGGATTTTTTTACTATCTATTCTTGTTCTATTATTAAATTAATTCGGGATACCATTATCAGCATCCATAATTCCATTAAATACTTCTACGCCATCTACGGATATAACAACCGCTGTTGTACTTGTATCTAGTGAGAAATCAAATCGTGGTGTATGAGAACCAATGAGCACAAATGAATTTATGGTTCTAGAAGAAAAGGTAATTTTTGCACTTTCATTAGAGGGGTCAGTATCTTGATCTGATAAATCACAATCGCCCAGAGAGCCAAAACACGTTGCGATTTCAGCAAAAAAATCAGACCCTTCAATAGAAATTCTAGCCGCTCCATGTTCTTCATTATTATCTTCTACAGATAGCATAGTGATTACAATTTCTGATTCTAACGGAGCTATTAAAACACCTGTTAATTTATCAAAACTGGCGGTATTTCCTTGCTCTGGTTGCACTATTATTCTTCTAGTCAATTGAATAGCCTCATTATCAGATGAATCTACTGCATCATAGGTTATCAGAAAATCGCCCGCTATATTTGTATTTACAAATGTTCCTCCAAAAGTAATGGTTATATTTTCATTAGAATTATCAGACACTGTAGCTTCCTCTGAATATGCATCTCCGATAGTTAAAATCACTAAATCCGGACCATTAAGACGAATGACTGGTGCTTCTGTATCTACCACTTTTATAGTTCTAACTAGCTGATTTGCTTCATTACCAGAAGAATCCTGCACATTATATGTTATGTTATATGTTCCTATAACATTGGTATTTACTGTATCTCCTCCAATAACAATTTGATCGGTTAGATCACCATCAGTAATATCTCGCGCTGTAATGGTTTCTATAAAAGGTTCTGAAACATTTAAAGTAACTATAGATCCTTCTCCTCCTAAAATCAAAAATGGTGCTTGTGAATCTGGTGGGAAAAATTCTATGGTAAGCGATGACACAAGACTTAGTGGACTGGCATTCCCATTAGATACGGTAAAAGTAATCTCATGAACCCCGGATCCAGAAGCACTGTATTTTCCTACAGATGTTCCTATTACTACAGGGATTTCATCTCCTGGTTCATAGACAACATTATCATAGGTAAAGTTTCCTGCTTTAGAAGAACTGTACACCATTGTATATGAAGAAGAAGTCCCTATTGCTTCGCTTATATCAATAACAATATCTACTGGAACAGTGGACAGTTGGTTTGAATCTACAGCATCAGAAGTGGCTTCAAATGCAAAAAGAGGAGCATCTCCTACTTCAAAACGAAACAACTCTTCTACTGTGATTCCAAAACTATTGGTTGCCGTAAACAAAATATCAACAGTCCCCATAGTATTTCCTTCAAACTGCCAAACAAAATCTCCTGTAGCAACTTCAATAGCTGTATTCTGATCTAAGGTTGTTTGATCTATACTTATAGTTCCTGCTCCAATAACATCTATATCATCCAGGGTTACAAAAGCATATTCTAAACTATAGTCATCTGTATCTAATCCAGTAATGTTTAAGTTTATATCCACTGGCTCCCCTAAATATGCGGTTTCAGAAGAAAGAGAAGCACTCAATATAAAAGCAGTATCAGTTATATTGTATGTTAACACCACTAGTTCTTCTCGTCCTGAATCAACATTTCTTATGGTTATTGTCACACTATGTTCTCCGATTGAAGTTCCCACATATCCCATAACATAATCCGGACCGGCTGGTAAACTTACAAACTGATTTTCTATAATTTCAGAATCTTCAATAAAATAAGATCCGGCACCTTCTGTTACATTATATTTAATTTCGTAATCATTAGCATTAATAGCACTTTCACTGACTATACTAAACTGTAAATCTTCACTAGTATCCAAAAATGTTTCGATATTGCTGGTTTTGTCAAATTCTATCGTGAATACTACTTCTGCTAAATTATCATTTATCTCTTTAGAGCAAGAAACAATAAGAAACACTGAAATAACCCCTATTATTAAATTTTTGCATTTTTTTTTCATTGCTTTCAATTTATTGGTTTTGTATTATATTTTTTAATAGTACCTAATAATTGACCTTATTTTATTTGCAATAAAACTTCCAAAAATTCTTTACCATAGTAAATGGATTAATTTTTAAAAAAATTATCGTTATAAGCTTAATTATTTTCTATAAATATATGTTTGAATGCGATAAAGAATTAACGAAAATATATAAGTGTATGAGTTGTGTCTATATTTGATATACCACTAGTAATATTTGTCTTTATGCCAATCAATACATATCTTTCTTTTTGATGTAGGCATCAAAATTCCTGTAATCGCATAATCGTAATACATTCAAATTTTTAAATCATTCGCTGAACATAATATTAATGATGAAAAACCCAGGATGTAAAGGAGTATAATACTGGCATTTGCTATTAGTATCAAACACCCATAGAAACTCAGGTATTAATGATTTGAAGTTTTTAGTGAAATAGAACAAAAGCCTAAAAAAACCGAATCGATCGATCATTTGAAGGCATAGTTATTAAAAATAAAATGAAGCGTTAGTAATTTACAGCAATGCCATGATAAAATAGATTTTCTAACGCATAACATAGATTTAATAGATGGGAAAAAATAGTACTAGAACTAGGAAAACGTTTTCAGTCTACACTCTACTCGTCAAAAAAAAATAATGTTTGATTTTTTTACTATGAATACTCGTATAATCATAAAAATTATCTGTGTATGCGTTATGGTCATCCCAGATATAAATGCTCAGGATATGAACAGCTTTATTGATCACATAAAAAAAGAAGCAGCAGAAATTAAAAATAACAAAATAGAATACGAAAAGTATAAAAAGAAAGAAGATAGCTTATTCAGAATCCGGGAATTAGATATACAAAAAGGGATGCACGCCTTTTATCGACCCGATTTAAAAGAAATAAACGCTCCCCTTGGCTATTATTACAATAGGCTAGTAGAAACTTCTGATCGGTGTAAGTATTATCTTGAAGCCATTTCAGTTTCAGAAGATATTAAGAATCGTCAACAGTTCATTTTATATCTACAATCACAAAAAGAAACTATCTGTGAAGGAAATGTTAGTCACGAACATATAGACTGGAATTATTACATTGCGGTTTCAGCAAATGCAGAGTGGGCTAACCAGTATATAGCTTCGCAACCATTATCAGAAATTCCCGATCGATATACAAAAGGAATATCATATCTGGTAATTCAGCATTGGGCAGATGAGCTCTTTCCAGAAAATAAAATGAAGGCATTTTCTTTTATAGAAAAAATCCACGCTGGCGGTCCTTCTAATCAAGATGAAGCGAACATTTTTCGCGTATTGTATCGATTAAAGCCTAAAGAAACCCAAGCTAATTTATTGAAGTATTGGAATAAGGATAAGCAAGCATATAATTTTCATATTACAACATTACTACCAGAATTCAATACAGTCAACCTTCCTGCAGCAAAAACCCTCCTAAAAATAAGAGCTGAGTATGATGCTACCGATATGTATACTCTAAAACAAATGAATACAGCCCTGTTTTTTATGAATCCGAAACTAGGAGAAGAAGAAATGATAACCAATCTTACAAAAGAAAATCTGGGAGAACAAAGTCTTGAAGATGTATACTCAGATGTACAGAGAGTGCTTGCCTCCTTTTGTTTAAACTTAACTGAATCTAAAGATAAATTAGCGCTATTATTAGAATATATTGTATCGGACCCCATCGATACTTTTGGTGATGTACCTCGTTATACAGTTTTAAAAATCCTTTACAAAAAACACCCATCTCTAGTCAAAAAAGCACTTACTGCTCTGAAAGAAAAATCTAAAGGAACATTTAACACTATCCTGCAATGGGTAAAAAACAATCCTCTGGAACCCATAGATTAAACTATAAAAAGTATCTACTTAATAAATGTCTGAAACATCAAAATCCTTAGGAATAAATCAGGGATTTAAAAAGAAAAGATCAACAAAAATCTCTTAACAGCTAAATAATTAAATGGATATAATCCTTTGTCATTCCCATTCAATTTCTTATAAAATTGATTGCCTATTACAGTAACCTTTTCAGGTTATCAACTGTGGTAACATTATACAAACTTTTAGTAATGTTCAAGACTCAAAACTAAATCATATACTAAAACAAGTTTTTTTCATACGAATTCGTTATTTTTAAAGTCAAACACCTTTTCTAACCCTAAAGACATTTACTTTGAAGATTAAAAAATTCTGGAAACGAATTTTAATAGTACTAATCTTAGTTCCAACTCTATTAGTAGGAGGCCTAATCTTGTATGTTCAGAACAATCAATCCGAAATTATTAAAGGAGAGATCTCAAAACTAAACAAAGAACACAAAGGACTTATTAGTGTTGGTGAAAGTGAATTATCCCTTTTTAACAACTTTCCATATATCTCTATAAAAGTATATGATGTGCAAATTTTTGAAACTAAAGAAAACAATGCGCCCATCATCATGGATGTAAAAGACATATACATCGGTTTTAACCTATGGGATATAGTCAAAGGAAATTATGATATTCAGTCTTTAGTAATAGAAGAAGGCATTTTTAATATTATTATTCATGAAAATAATACTACTAACATTCAAAATTCCTTAGCAAGTACTTCTGGAACAGAAACACCCTCTACTAATATTCATTTAAAAAAAATTCGATTTAAAAATCTGGATATCCATACCTTAGATGAAGCTACACATACAGATATCGAAAAATTCATGTATGAAGGCACAGGTGGTTTTAGCCAAAAAGATAGCATCACTGCCGGACATATAGATACTCGCTTTGAATTAAATGTGATTAAAGATGGAGATACCACCTTCATCCATAATAAACATTTTGAAGTGCATACAGACGTGGTCTTTAATGAATACACAGGCATTCTTGATATACAACCCTCTGGGATTGTCATGGAAAATGGTGATTTTGAATTAGAAGGGTCTATAGATACTAAAAATGATGTAGATCTTGACCTTTCTATAAAGGGAACGAAACCCAATTTTGATATGTTAATTGCTTTTGCCCCAACAGATGTCATACCTGTATTAGAGAAATACAGAAATGCGGGTGAAATTTATTTTAATGCTAATATCCAAGGACCCGCTAACAAAGGTAATAGGCCTTTTATCAATGCCAACTTTGGCGCTGGAAAAGCTTTCTTGGAAAATACCAAAAGAGCGAAAAAGATCGATCATATGGGTTTTAACGGCCATTTTACAAATGGAAAAAACAGAGACGCCAGTACTATGGAATTTTCGCTAACTGATATGACTGCATCTTTAGAAAAAGGAGAATTTAAAGGTTCTCTTTTTGTAAAAAACTTTGAGTCTCCAGAAGTGGATATGAAAATAAACTCCAATTTTAATCTCGATTTTATAACAGAATTTTTTGAACTAGCGCAAGTGCAAGATGCCTCCGGAGAGATTTCACTAAAAATGAATTTTCATGATATTATTGATATTGATCAACCCGAAAAGGCATTACAAAAACTTAATCAAGCATACTTTACAGAATTGATTGTAAAAGACTTGAGTTTAAAAGCCAAGGATCTTCCTGCTCCGTTACACAATTTGAATGTACATATGGTTATGAATGGTAAAGAAGCAGCCCTGAACAAGTTTGAACTGTTGATGGGAAATTCAGATCTGTCAATAAGCGGTTTTCTTTCAGATTTACCTGCAATTGTACATCATACCAGCATCCCGGTAGATGTCCATTTAGATATTGCTTCAAAATATTTAGATGTTGCAGAATTAACCCGTTTTTCTAAAAAAGACACTATCCAAACCGGTTTTGATGAACAAATAAAAGAACTGAGTTTAGGACTTTCCTTTAAAGCTTCTGCTAAAGATTTTACAGCATCTAGCTATTTACCAAAAGATGAGTTTTTTATCGATAGTTTATATGCAGATTTAAAGCATTATCCTCATAAACTACACGATTTTCATGCTGATATATTAATCGATGACAAAGACTTAAAAATAGTAGATTTTACAGGGTATATTGATGATAGTGATTTTCATTTGAATGGGCTTATACACGAGTATGCTTTTTGGATGCAACCACAACTTAATGGAGATGTGGATTTAGACATCAACCTTACTTCAAACAAGTTAAGACTAGAAGATGTCTTTTCATATAAGGGAGAAAATTATGTTCCTAAAGAATATCAACATGAAATTTTTGATGATTTAGCATTGCATATTGCCTCTAGTATGCATTATAAAGATTCTGCTTTGCATTCCATCGATCTGGCTTTAGACAAGTTAGATACAAAAATGGAATTACATCCATTGCGCTTTGATAATTTTAGAGGAAATATCCATTATGAGGATGAGCACTTAGTGATAAAAGATTTTCATGGTGAAATAGGAACTACTAATTTTAATTTTGACCTCAACTATTATTTAGGTAAAGATCCACAAATAAAGAAAAGAGATAATTATCTCGCAGTAAAGGCAAATTATATTGACTTTGATGCGCTTTTTAAGTTTGATGTAAGTCCACCTACATCAACAGAAGTTATTACTTCAAAAACTGCAGATGTAAAAAAACATGCAGAAGCCTTCAATATATATGAGTTGCCATTTACAGATATGCAATTTAAAGCAGAGATCGCTCACTTTATCTATCATAGAATAGATCTTCAAAATATTAAAGCGGATATAAGAACAACACCTAATCATTATATTTATATCGATACGTTAGACATGGATGCCGCTGGAGGAAATATTCAATTAAGTGGATATTTTAATGGCAGCGACCCAGAACATATTTATATGCAGCCGGATTTAGTGATGAATAATGTGGATTTGGATAAATTGCTGTTCAAATTTGAAAATTTTGGTCAAGACCATCTCGTTTCAGAAAATTTACAAGGAAAACTTACCTCTAAAATTAAGGGTAAGATTAGAGTATATCCGGATATGGTGCCGGATTTGGATCAATCTACTATAGAAATGGACGTGAAGATATTAAATGGAAGATTAAAAAATTACGATCCAATGTTAGCGCTTTCAGATTATATGGGAGATAAAAACCTTCAAAATATTAGGTTTGACACCTTACAAAATAGCCTGGATATAAAGAAAGGGAAGATTAATATTCCCACTATGAGGATCGAATCTACGTTGGGTCACATGGAATTATCTGGCACACACGATAACAATCAAAATATTGATTATTATATACGCATCCCCTGGAAAACTGTAAGAAAAGCTTCTTGGCAAAAATTATTTGGAAACAAGAAGGATGCTACTACTGATGAGGAACAAGAAAATGAAATTTTAGAAGTAGATCCTACTAAAAAAATAAGATATCTTAATCTAAAGGTCAAAGGAAATTTAGATGACTATAAGATTTCGCTAGGAAAGAAAAAAGGTTAATTAAATAATAACTATAAACTTTATAATACAGTTTCAGTATATTTAAAAAACCTTGTTTTTATTTTATAATAGAAATAAATTTGTTTAATATAAGTACCTCTTTACTACATCCCATTGGTGCTTATATTATTCAGGGAATCTTGTATTAATTCTTCACCATTCAGGATTTCAAAAACTGTTCGTTTTGCCACAGTATCTTTTAGACTATCTACTAACACCTTTGCCACATCACCTCTTGGAATTTCTCCCTGTGCATCTAATTTTTGAGCTGATTTAATTTTTCCAGTTGGCACATCATTAGTTAAAGTTCCCGGACGTACAATCGTATAATCTAATCCGCTTATAGAAAGATATTCATCAGCATCACGTTTTGCTTGTAAATAATCTTGTAATTCCTGTGCCTTTTTTGGGGCATCAGCTCCCATAGAACTTAGCATAACAAATTTATCTACTCTATGTTTTTTAGAAGCATCTATCAATTTCATGGCTCCTTTTCTATCAACCGCATCAAGTGCTTTACCTTTAGAACCTGCAGCAAATATAACTTTATCAATATTTTTAGTGACATCAGAAATGTCTTGAGTTAAATCTCCATATACTGTTTTAACGCCTTTCTTTTCAAACTGAGATTTCTGCTCTTCTTTTCGAATCATTGCAACTGGTTCAAAAGCGGTATGACTATGTAATGCATCTATGATCTGTTTTCCTGTGGTGCCTGTTGCACCTGCTACTAATATTTTTTCCATAAAATCAAAATACGATTATTCCCTACTTTTTCAAAAAAAACGATACCGGTTTAACTCCTATTTAATAGTTGGCGTTAAAAGCATCCTAATGATTAAATCTTTCTGTTAATAGAGCACACTTTTTTGAGTCAAATACCAGAGAGAATATTTTTAATCCCTCTATGGTATAAAAACGCAGATTACTAAAAAGTAATGGAAAATAATAAAATCTATATAGCGCGCACGATGTCAACATGAACCATTATCAAGTATACAGGTTAGTCAATTAGCATACTATGCATAATCACATCACCATACAGCTTATTGAAGATTCACTGCGGTTTTGCGTAAGTAAGTATAGAGCGTTTAGGCTGGTTAATATTGCTAATCTTTTCTTACACTAAAACATCTCAATGAGGTTTTCCGTAAAAAAGAATCAAGAAATTAAGTTAGATTCGTTTTAGAGATGATCGTCATATTTCTCCTCTATCAGAGATAAGGTTGCTTTGTTTTACTATTTGATATTTTTTAGCTCGTAAAATAGGTTTATATAAAAATACCTGTACCAGAAAAGAATAATTTTTGGTTGGTAATCGGTACTTATTAAAAGGTAAGAGAATGTCTCTTTGTAATATGAAATATTGATACGCTTGATAAAAGGCATTCGTACTAACTTAAACCAACAATACTAAACATGGAAAAAAACAAACAAATTTGGAGTAAACCAATAGCTGAAAAGATTATCGGAATGATTCTTTTAGTACCTCCAATTGTTGGGGTTTTATTATTTATTCTAAATCTATTTTCTAATGATTTTGGGCGAATTGTAGAATTGAAAAATTTAAGTTCTAAATGGACTGGCAATTTTTCAAGCGATTGCGGCGGATATATGTCAGCAGTCCCAATTTACTTAGGGCTCATGGCAATTGCAGGCGCATATTTAGTCAAAGAAACACCAAAAACATCATCTAATGAATTGAATGGCTAACCAAATCATTAAAAATTATGCAATGGTTCTTTTGATACCTAAAGAACAACTCTTGCGGTTTTATGCAATAAATAATGAGGGGGTTAAAGTAGCTTCGTAATAAGAATAAGAATGGTAGTTACAAATCTAGTGATAGAGAAATAAAGTTACCTTGGTGATTATATACTAGTGTTGTAGCAAATTTGAGAAAATATTATGATTAAAGATATAAAAGTAATTCAAGCCATTTCAAGTATTTCTCAACGAGCAGAAAGGCAGAGGGATATAAATAAAATAATTAGTTCATATGTTGAAGTAGGTATTTTACCTCAATTGCTTAATAATAATAACCAAATATTATATGGAAGAAGAGGTACTGGAAAAACTCACATCTTAAAATACTTGCAAAATGAATACAGAGATAATATAAATAAAACCGTCTGTTATATTGATTGTAGAATACTCGGAAGTTCTCCACAATTCTCTGACACAAGGTTGTCCTTATCTCATAGATGCTCTTCTCTATTCATAGATGTACTAAATGAAATTTATGAATCTTTGCTAAATCATATAGCTTACGAGCCTAATGAGAACTCTGAGTTAGCTCTCAATTCATTGGATGATTTTTCAAAAGCATCCATAGGAGAAATTCAAAAAAGTAAAAAAATAATACGTAAAGATTCTAAAAAATAATGAAACATCGAGAACTACAGATTTTAAAATAGATACTAAGAATGTCGGAATTACATCTGCTAAAACGAAAAGTTCCAATGATGGAAATGAAAAAACTATAGCGTTTGATAAGGAAGAATATGAAAAAATAATTTTTCCCGATTTAAACTACCATTTAAAAAGATTCTTGAATATGCTGACACAGAATTGATATTAATAATTGATGAATGGTCTGCAATACCGATAGATATCCAACCATTTTTGGCAGAATTTTTCAAAAAATCATTTATTCCATCTCCTCAAGTAACACTAAAAATAGGTTCTCTAGAATATAGATCAAATTTCACAATCCCTAGAGAGAAACATAATTATATAGGTTTCGAATTAGGAAGTGACATAAGTACTAATTTAGATATAGATGAATATTATGTTTATGACAGAAGCCCTACGGAAATCACAAAAGTATTTACTGAAATATTATACAAACATATAATTTCAGAACTTCCTGTTAACTACTTAGAAGATACTTATAGTATCAAAACTTCAAATCAATTTATTCAAGGTGTTTTTTCAGGAAAGCCTGCTTTTAACGAATTAGTTCGTGCATCCGAAGGTGTTATTAGAGATTTTATAAACATTTTTAATTTGGCATTCTTTGATGCTCAGAGAAAAGGCTTAAAAAATATTGATAAAAAAACTATCATCGAATCAGGACGACAATGGTTTGAAAATGATAAATCTAAAAATTTAGATGATATTTTACATCAAAAAATAAGGCTAATTATAGATGAAGTTATTGGCAATAAAAGAGCTCGTTCGTTTCTTGTTTCAAGAGAATTAGAAAGGCATCCTATTATACAACAGTTATTTGATGCAAGGGTTATTCATTTAGTAAAGAAAGGTTATTCTGACAAAGATAATCCAGGTGTTAGATATAATATATATTCTTTAGATTATGGCACATATGTTGATTTAATCAATACTTCTAAACAACCAGAAATTGATTTCATAAAAAATGATAAATTAGATTCTTCAACCATAGTTCCATTTGATGACAACAGAAGTATTAGAAGAATTATTTTAACTCAGAGCATATTAAATTAACGTGCTACAACACTATATGTAGCAATAGGGCGATTGGTAATTAACCGAAAGGTCGTAGCTTATTTACAAAGTCGCCAAATCTTTTGATTTGGCATTAAAAGAACAAAATAAAAAAAATTGCTAAGTGTTTAATCAAAAGTTTGCTATTTTTAATTTTCTTACTAACCATGTCCCTTTACGAACATTTGAATGAAAATCCTGCTAACTATTTTATTGCTTCTGAGTTTTGGAGTTTCTAACTCTCAAAATTTCATCGACGGAATAATTTATTGCGCAGAAAATAGTGCTAATGAAAAATTAAAATTTGCTGTTGGCACAGACATATTTGAATCCAATTTTGAGTTTATAGAATCAAAAACAATAGTTGAAGTCCAAAATGCAGAACAAAGACTTGAACGCATAAGTTTAGCGAAATTTAAAGAATCTGAATATCTAGCGATTCAGTTCTGGCTGAATTACAAAGTAACTCATCGAAAACTTGGTTTGACCGAATTGTTAATTCCTTTTAATCTGAATTGCACAACACCTTGGAATAAAAAAGACACTCAAGAAATTTTAGAACCTTATTTAAAAGTTCTGCAGAATAAGACAAAAATTGACTTGAAAAAAGCACTTGAAATTGGAAATGAAAATGGACTGAATAAAATATATTTTTGGGACATTGATTATGAAAAAAGAAGACTAATTTGGACTTTAAAAAACAAACTAAAAAACAACCAATCGAAAGTGATAAAGATAAATTCTAAAAACGGAAAAGTAATCTCGGAATTTATTGAAATCCCAATTGATTAAAAAAAACGTTTTACAACACCGTTATAATTAATAGCTAGTTCTCGCCTACTTACGAAAATCCTCGCGGATTTTCTATTCGGTTTTTATTTGCTAAATTAGGTACTTAAACACGCAACTAACCATATACAAACACGTTAGCAAACTTATAAACCAATATGCAGAAATTCTTACTAATTCTCATTCTGATTTTAGCTTTTAGTTGTTCTCAAAAACAAGGTGACAATAGAATCCCTGAATTTGAGAAAGTACTAGGAGAAAGAGAAACTAAATCTCTGAATTTACTTGTATCTGACTTTGAAAAAAACTTAAGCAAAATCTATCTTGATTTGACTGCCGAAAAGGCTTATCGACAATATTTAACGGATATGATTTCGAGCTCAACGACTGACTGGAATAAATTCCAATTCCAATCTGACAAAACAAATACTGAATTCAAGGAAAGTGGATTATGGAATGATATATATACAAAAGATTCTGTCTACGGATTACAAGTTAATAGAGTTGGAAAATATATGAGAGCTCTTCACAAAATAAAAGATTCTGACTCTTTAATTAAAAAATATTGGACGAAAAGAGAAACTGCTGGGATTATGCAAAATGAACTGGTGGTTAACGGAATTTTACGTTCTAATCCTGATTTTAAGGACTATTTCCACAAACGGATTGTAGTAATAGAATTCAGTTTCTAAAAAGTATATTTGCTAACACTATATACATGATCATAGCAGCTAAGTGATGAATCTATTGATTCTTGAATATTAATGAAGACGTGATGCTTGTAAAAAGTAAAAGTTAGCAACCAATGCACACATAATGTCGATAATTAGGTAATATTTTGCTCTCCTATGACATATATAATAAACACCACATAGCAATAAGACCTAACTGGTTCCAAAAATGGCAAACGAAAAAATCATAATACCTGAGAAAGAAAGCACTATAATGTATAATATTAGTGATTGCCCCGGTTGTTAAAATGGAGCGGATTATATATTTTTAAACCTACCAAAAGGCACTAATACTTTTACATTTTACATGCTCCTTCATCCAATAAAATTATTCCATTCAAAATAAAAACTATGAAATATGTATTGATTATAACGTTTTCTTTATTGATGTTTTCATGCACGCATGATATACCAATCGCTCATCTGGAGTTTATCAAAATAGAAAAAAATGATGCGTATGAAAACTCTTTTTTCATCACCTTTAGATCAGATGTAGAGCTTATCAATAATTTAGAAAAAGAACACTCGGGATTAATTCTAAAATGCTTTTATACTGACAAAAAAATAGATGAAGATGCTTTTATACATCACAAGGGTTATTACTTAGAATCAATTTGGGGTGAATCAGAATTAATAAGTAATACTCAAAAAGGATATGTTTATAAAGCAACAACTTTTGTATACGATAGCATGGATCCAGACAATAATAGATCAAAGGATATCTATCAGTTTACAAATTCTAATGTCGATTGTATGAGCTGTGTCGCGTCATCAGTCGCTTATATGAATATTCCAAATCGTTATATCTCCGAAACAATGTGTATTCCTGCAAACGGAATAAAAAAACTTGTAACAAAGTAATTTTTTATAACTATGTTAGTTGTGGCACAACTCTCTTTTACATTATTGTAAACACGTCTATTTTCTAATCACCATCACATCGATGCCTATAAATGACTCTTAATAAAACCTTGTGATAAGATTCTTTATCTGTTTTAACTATTTTCTGAAATTATCTTACATTCTTTATATCATTGGTGTTTGATACACGAGCGATCCTATTCAAGAAACTATTTTTATACAAATATGTCAAGTATACTATGAAAAAATTAATTCCAAAAGAAGAAAGAATACACGAGTTACTAAAATTTGGAGCTCCCAGACTTTTTGTAGAAAATATAGGAAAAATACCTGAATTAGAATTTCGTATTGAACCAGTAGAAGGAGCCTATTTCTATTTACCAACCATTTCAAATTATGAGATACTCAAAGGTTTTACCATTCTTCCGATATATGATGAAGGAGAGTCTTTTTATGTATTGGCATATACTAATACCATTCAAAAAATTATCCATTTTGAACTGGAAAATGATAAAGTTTATGATGATTATAAACTTAATTGGAATTTACTTTTAATGGATATTCTGATTCAGTATTTTGAGGATACAATTGATGATGAAATCACTATGCATCAATTTAAAAAAGTAGCTGAACAACTAGATTTTTGTAATGCAGAACAATTATTTAATCTATTAAATTGTCCTATTGACGAATACAATGCTAAAAATGAAGAACAAGAAAAATGGCGAATTGAAATAGCTAAAGAATTAAAAATACTGTAGACAGAAATGATGGCTGTATAAAATTAATCAACGCTCTTTATTAATAAACGCATAGCAAATCAGGTTATTTTTTATGCATTTTATGGAGGTATATCCTCTGCGAAAAGTGAGGCTATCAAAACCAGCAATACACCCTGGCATGAGAGTTTGACATTTGTAAGAATAAAGAAAAAATAAATAATTTTGTTAGGTACTAATTCAAAAAAAATGAGTTATTTGTAATCTTACATTGGCTACAATCGAGTCATTAGCTATCATAAAAAAACTAACAGAATGAAATTTAAATTTTTATTACTAATCGTTACACTTTCACTAATTAGTTGCAATTCACAAGATGGCTATGCTGACTTAGATGTGCTATACGCTGATTTTGTAGTATCTCTAAAAGATGCGAACACGGAAAATCTAAAAAGTTATTGTTATAGCATAACACCAGATCAAAAAACAGTCGATTATATGAAAAAGAATAACTTTTCGTATCGAGGAATACCTGAAGAGTTAGAAAAACGAAATATTAAGCCTTCCTATATAGGAGATAAATATTATGAATCTGTTCTTGCTTTCAAAGAAAAACTGATACGTAAAAAACAACTTAATGATCTGAAATATATTGGTAGAGAAAGAGAAGGAGAAGAACTTTATGATGAGAGATTAAAAATCTATGTAACGGAAACCTTTATTTTAATGGAATCAGGAGGAGATACGATTCGATGTAAATTGGGTGAAATGTTTAAAATAAATGAACAATGGAAATCATTTACTTCACCAAAACTAGGCTGGTAATATCTTTTTTTAAAAAATAATACCACTAAATTTTTTAAGTCCTTGTTCTATAAAATAAAAACAACTTCATGAAATGTTTAAATCAGCTTTTATTTTTTTGTAAAATTACAATACTATTACTTTCTACCTTTTCATTTGCAACGTGTGTAAGTGAAAGCCCAGCATTGAATTACAAAATTCTGAAGGGTGAACATCATGTCAATGATCAACTTTTAATTCTATTACACGGAATGAATAGTAATACTGATATGTGGAATGATTTTGTTAAATATATTCCTAAAAAAACGTTAGTAATTGCCATAGAAGCTCCTTTTACGTCTAAAAAAAATGCGTATCGCTGGTATGATATTGACGTTACTAAGAAACCATATCTATCCGATGTGGTACAAATGGATGAAAGCACCAGAAAAATAGAATACTTTATAACAACGATCCAATCAAAACACAAGATCAGTACAGAAAAAATTGCGATTGCAGGGTTTAGTCAAGGAGCTATACTTTCGTTAAATCTAGCTTTAACAAATCCTGAAGTAGTCAATTTTATAGGAATTTTCAGTGGTATGTTACCTGATACAATGGATACTAGAATTTCTGATACGTGTAGCAAGTTATCTTTTTTTATAACACATGGGACACAAGACAAAGGAATTGACATACGTTTGGCCGAAAAAATGCAGGTATTCTTAAAAGAAAATGACATAAAAGTCCATATGCGTGTCAAAGACACGGGACATACAATTACAGACAACCAATTTAAAGAGTTTATCCATTGGTGGGAAACCTCAACACAGCGATAATCGGTTGATCATAAAATGCAAAAAAAGTGTAAGGTCGCTTTTGTTAAGATATTAAATTTCAATATCTTAAACAAGAAATAGAGATAACACGGATTTATAAATTTAGTGTTACCCATACATCAGAAAATCAGCATCATTCAATCCTTCCTGGAAACCAAAATCAATACTTATGACAGTTACTAAAAATTACCCAAAATCATTTTCGCATATTGGCATTACTGTACCAAATATTAATGAAGCTGTAAAATTCTATTCAGAAGTTATGGGTTGGTATATAATTATGGAACCCTCAAAAGTAAAAAAAGAAAAGGAAACTGCTATTGGGCAAATGTGTATTGACGTTTTTGGAAATGACTGGACTGAATTTGAGATTGCTCATTTAGCAACTTCAGACGGAATTGGAATAGAATTATTTTCTTTCCCCAATGGAATAAAAGAAGCACCTGAATTTAATCCTTTTAATACAGGTCTTTTTCATTTCTGTGTACAAGATCCAAATATTGAAGAATTAATAGAAAAAATAGTGTCTTATGGTGGTAGGCAAAGGATGCCAATAAGAGAGTATTATCCTGATGAAAAACCATTCAAGATGTGTTATGTAGAAGATCCATTTGGTATAGTGTTTGAAATTTACACCCATAGTTATGAATTAACATATTCATCTGGTGCTTATGCTAAAGATTAATACCTTTATTGATACAACCAGAACTCAGCATTTTGCAAATAACAGTACATTGTATTGTAGACCTGGTAAACAATTAAATCAATAGAAATGAAATTCTACACCTCAATGCCAAAAAATCTAAAACCATATTACAAAACAGAATTGGCAACATACCAAACAGAATACACCAACGGAAATTTAAAAAGTGCCTGGAATCATCTGGAAAGAGCTCATATCATCGGACAAAAATATCCCTATGCTCATACTTTTGTACATTGTAAAATGTTACAATTCGGTATTAAAATTAAAAGTGGTAAAGAAGTTATAGGACAGATTCCACGCCTAATTTTTGGAGGTATAAAATCATTTGTAGGGAAAATTCCTGTAGGAAATCCGGGAGGATCCAATGTCCCGCCCTTACAACCATTTCCGATTAAAAAAGAACTTAAAGATATTTTTACAAAAGCAGGAGTTACGTTCTCCTGAAAAAGGACATTGTTTAACAATAGTAAGCGGTTCTACCTGAATTTTTAATAAAGTCGATATTAAAATCGTTGATTACCGAGACTTTCATTGTCCATCTACATCCATCCTGGTCGATTCTTTACTCTAAGTAGTAGATTGACATAAATTCCCTTATCAATATTTCTTTTCGAAATTTCACCACATATATCTAACATTCTAATTGGTTACCCAAAAAGAAACTAAAAGAAAGAAAAGTTAAAATAATTTCTTTCTTTTAGTTATTAATAATATTTAAATACTTTTGTATTATTATGTATTTTTCTTAAAATTAAAACATTATGTCATGAAAAAATCTTACTTATTACATTTTTATGCTTCTTAACCGTAGGTTTACAGGCGCAAACGATTCGCTATGCTTCTCCGGATGGAAGTACTGATCCTGATCTGGTATCCACACCCACGACACCTGTGAGTTTACGGACTGCAATTAACCGACTTGTGGATGGAGACACACTTCTGCTGGAGGGAACCTTTACTTTTTTAACCAGTGAGGATATTATATTTCTACAAGGGAGAAATAACATCACCATTGGTTCTTATGGAGATGGGGCGATTATAGAAGGAAATGCAACGGCAGTTGATGCTGGTATATCATTAATCGTATTGGTCGATAATACCAATATCACTATTGAGAACCTAACCATAGGAAATAATTATGGTCCTGATTCTCGGGGAATCTTTGTATATGGATCCGGAGATACTTACACGATCCAAAACAATACCTTTACTAATATAGGGTGGAGTACTGATGCTACTGCTTATCCTATCGATGACAGTGGTGTCGCTTTTGGAGCGAATGCTATTATTGTGTTAGGTAACAAAAACCCAACCAGTAGTGGTATTGTAAACACCAATGGTGAAATTACAAATATGAATATCCTGAATAATACCGTGACTAATTGTATTACGGGTACCAATGAAAGTGTTACACTTATAGGTAATATTGATGGATTCTTAGTAGATGGTAACACAGTAACCGATGTTACTAATATAGGTATTGATGCAGCAGGACATTTTGATTATGTACAAGACTTTGAAACCGGAGAATTCTTAAACACCAATTATCCGGAACTAAATCAAGCAAGAAACGGCGTAATTAGTGGTAACAGGGTAACAAATGCTGTATCCGCTGTAGCTGTATCAGCGGGTATCTATTGTGATGGTTGTAGAGATGTTGTTATTAAGGAAAATATCGTCTCCGGTTCAGGCACAGGGTTCTCTATTGGTTGTGAAGTAGGTGGAGGCAACAAAGCTGAAAATGTATCACTGGTAAATAACATTGCTAGAGATAATTTACAATCCGGAATGTTTATGGGATCTATAACTTCTGAAGGCGAAACAGAACTTAGTTCTGTAGACAATTGTATCGTTAGAAACAATGTATTTTATAATAATAATACTTTAGGTCTCACTTCATTTAACACTTTTGCAATTGCTTTAAGCAAAGGAGATGGTAATGAAATTTCAAACAACATCATTCATTTAATAGAAGGTATTGAAGGTTCCACAACAAATGGAGTCGGAATTACTGTATTTGATAATATAGCTCCTAATATTACCAACTACATCATAACCAATAACTTATTCTATAAAACTTCTGGTACTGTTGTAACCGAAGCAGAACAGTTAAACGCTAATGGGAGCGCACTTACAATTACCGGTTCTGTACTCGCTGATCCCAGTTTTATTGATCTAAACAATGACTTATTTGAAATTCCGGATACTTCTGCTGCTGTAAATGCAGGTAGTGCTATTACACTAGTTGCTGATGAAACTGACTATGATGGTGATCCCAGAGTTCAAGGAGCTATTGTGGATATCGGAGCTCAGGAAACTAGTGTCCCTTCTACAATTACAGTAACCGGAATTACACTTGCTCCAGAGACTGCTGATTTAGTAATTGGTGATACCATACAGGTTATAGCTACGGTAAATCCTACCGATGCAACAGATCAAACTATTACATGGACCAGTGATAATGAAAGTATTGTAACCGTGGATGCTACTGGATTAGTTACCGCTATTGCTAATGGTGAGGTAACAATTACAGCAACTACTAATGATGGAGGATTTACTGGAACAACCACAATAACTATTGCTGATCCTGTTACGGTATTAGATCGCTGTGATTTAACAGGTTTTATCGTAGGACTACCTGTAGGAAGTTATGATGAAGATGATCTGGAAGATCTGGGAGTAGATAAAAAAGATATTTCAGGAGCAGAAATAGCTAATGGCTATCGATTGATTGGATTCAAGAAAAAAGATATAAAAGGAGACGCTATCGTATTAACAGCAGATACCTGTCTGGAAGATACTGACTATGAAAATAAAATACGATCAGTTATTGTAGAAACAATACCTGGTGAAAATCCTGCTGCTACGATTTATGATCATTGTAGTTTACAAGGATGGTCTGTAGCATTAGGTGCAGGAAGCTATACAGAAGATCACTTAATCGCTTTAGGTGCAGATAAAAAAGATATCTCTGCGGTTCAAATAACTGCCGGTTTTAGAATGATCGGATATGATAAGAAAGACTTTGATGGTGATTTTGTAGAAATTACATCAGATACTTGTTTAACAAATATTGATTTTGCAAATGAGATCCGCTCTCTTATTATTGAAGAAATTTCTTCTGATACAAACAGAATCATTCAAGAAGAAAAAGTTGTTGAGGAACTCACAGAAAAAACTGAGTTAACGCCACTATTGGTATTTCCTAATCCTGCAAAAAGTGTCCTTAATATCTCTGGTGTTTCAACAAGGCAAACAATTCAGATTTATAATGCGATTGGTGTAAAGGTAATAGACACTGCAGAAACCAGCATAAATATTGATGCTTTACCAGTAGGGATGTATTTTGTAAAGGTATCAGAACAAACGATTAGGTTTATTAAAAACTAATCGTATACGATTTTTTTAACCAGACTTAAATATGAGTGATATTTAAAGAGACCATCTGAAAGGGCGGTCTCTTTTTTAGTATAAAAGATCGTTAAAACCATCTTAATGTAAGATAACTAATACGTACTTTTTCTTCATTTTATCTAATTTTAAAGAAAAAGCAACTCATGAGCAATCAAACCAAAGTAATTCTACTCAACAACAGACCGGAAGCAACTCCTGAACACTCTGATTTTAAATTTATTGAAGAAACTGTTCCGGAAATAGAAACAGATCAAGTCCTTTTAAAAAGCTTGTTCGTTTCTGTAGATCCTTATCTGAGGGGCCGTATGCGCGATATAAAATCTTATATCCCTCCCTTTGAGCTGCATCAACCAATTACCTCTGCCATCGTTGCAGAAGTTATTGAATCTAAAAATGACAGGTATGTAAAAGGAGATTATGTCTTAGGAAACCTACCGTGGAAAACGCTATTAATAGCTGACGGCGCTAGTATTCAAAAAGTAAAAAAAATGGACATGCCACTTTCTGCCTATCTGGGTGTCCTAGGTATGACGGGGCTTACCGCCTATTTTGGACTAGAAGATATTGGTAAGCTAAAAGAAGGTGAAACGCTGGTAGTATCTGGAGCAGCTGGCGCTGTAGGAAGCATTGTGGGACAAATAGGAAAAATTAAAGGATGTAGAGTCGTTGGTATTGCTGGAACGGATGATAAAATTAATACCTTAAAAAAAGATTTTAATTTTGATGAAGGCATTAATTACAAAACAACAGATGATATGCGAAAAGCACTTGCCCAGGTATGTCCTGATGGTATTGATGTCTATTGGGATAATGTGGGTGGAGCCATTTCGGATGCCGTACTTTTTCATATCAATCAATTTGCAAGAATTATTAACTGTGGTGCTATTGCTGATTATAATGAAAAAGAAATGCCAACAAGTATGAGCCCTCAAACATTTTTGATCAAAAACAGTGCATTGATGCAAGGCTTTATTGTAAGTAATTATCAAAAGCAATTTCTTGAAGGAATTGAACAACTAGCAACATGGCTGCAACAAGGCAAACTAACACACAAAGAAACCATTGTAGAAGGTTTTGAACATATTCCACAGGCATTTATTGATCTGTTTAACGGCACTAATACAGGTAAGATGGTGGTTAAAATTTAAAATGCCTATCCAAATAAAATAGAAAAACGCGTATCAAAATATACATATCCTATAAAGATCGCACAATAAGAGTTTCTCTTTCTGAAAATATAGAACGGGAAACTCTGTTTATATATTATAATTTATTTTTTATGACTTCTTCTATAAATTATTTGGATCTGACCACTAAAAATAAAACATTTAACGTAAAATGTAAAAAAGGTTCTATGCATCGTTTTTAAGAACCAAACTCAGTAATATTTCCTATTAAGATAGAGTCTAAATAGAGGTGTTTTGTAGTTGCCATCATAAAAAGTTCTTGCAATGGCATAACAAAAAACTACCCGTACATGACAGTGCAATTAATACTTACCAGACAAACCTCAGGGGATTTTATCTCTAAAATAATTTTACTCTGTTACTAAATTTTTAATTCCTTGCAGGTTTTTATTCATTTTAATAAACTTGTCTTTATCTATTTAACAGTAAGCTTACATTTCTTTTAACTGCAGTTAAAGATTTGATAACAATCTCTCTTTAGTTTTAGATTTCTTTAAACAAATCAATTATAATCATTAAACTAAAAAACAGAATGAAACGTATTTTACTGTTAGTATTGTTAGCTATCCATATGACCTCGATAGCACAAAGTGACTTCCCTTCTAATCTTGTCGATATGGATTGGGAAGCTACAGAAGTAGTCGTTCCACCTTCTCCATTTCAATACCAAGTATTATTTATAGGTGGAGAAGATATGGTACAAACGGGAATTAATGAAGAAGTTCCTGCAAAACAATGGCATGACTTTATTGGATTTACCCCGGTAACAGAAGAAGATTGTGTAGATGACCCTAATGCTATTGGTTGGGTTTCTATTAACCATGAAATGATTATCGCAGACGATAAAATCGGTGATGGTGGAGGAATGACTTCTTTTCTTATGGCAAGACAACCTGGTACTGATGAACTTTATGTAACTCCGCAAAAATTAAGTGACGGACGTGAAGGTGATTTCTTCAATGTTGATTTTAGCGCTGTAGGAGAAACTGGTATGAACTGCGGAGGAATCAATTCTAATGTAGACGGTCGCATCTGGACGGCAGAAGAATGGTTCAGAGGGAGTAATGATGATATATACGCCGATGGAAATGGAGTTCGTGATATCAGCGATTTTACGATTAAATATACAGAATTTGATATGGCAAATTTTCAAACCATTCCAAAATATCAGAACTTTAATTGGATGGTAGAGATTGATCCAAGAAATGCAAAAGCCATCCGTAAGCAATATAATTGGGGTCGTCAACCTTTTGAAGGAGGGACTGTCGCTAATGACAACAAAACAGTATATATGGGGGCTGATGCTACACCAGGTTTCTTTACAAAATTTGTTGCTGATGTAGCGGGTGATTTTACAAAGGGTACCACCTATGTTTACAAACACGATGCGGGTAGCGAACCTTGGGTAGAAATTGATAATACTGATTTTAACAAGATGTTAGATTTTAGTGCAGAAGCGGTAGTCGCAGGAGCAACAATGTTTAATCGCTTAGAATGGATTACTATCAATAAAAATACTGGAAAAATTTATATGACTGAAACAGGACGTGACAATCCGGCCAGTAACTGGGAAGGAGCAGCAACAGCAGGAGGTGTGTACGCTCCTCACCATCTCCAAAGAGCTATAGATCAAGGTGCCACAGGTCCGGATGACCCTGCATACTGGGATTATTATGGAAGAGTTCTAGAATACGATCCGGCAACAGGTATTGTAAATATTTATGTAGAAGGGGGTCCTTATTTTGCAGAAAGTCCTGAATTAGAAAATTATCCTTCTAAGCAGCTTTCTAACCCTGATGGATTAAACATGCTGTATGTTACTGTAGAAGGTGTAGCTAAAACCTATATGTTAATTAACGAAGACCTTAACGGAACCTCTTTTGGTCGTACTCCAATAGAATATCCAGACGATAGAATATGCGAAATGTATATTCTGGATATGGCGGTAGAAAACCCAACAGTAGATAACCTTATTCGTCTTACTCAGACTCCAAGAGGAGCAGAAATCACAGGAGCTTGTGCTACAGCAGATGGTAAATCTGTTTTGGTAAATTCTCAACACCCGGATGGCGCTAACCCTTTTCCGTATAATAACTCCCTGACCTTTGCGATTACAGGATTTGATGATTTTGCTGCAATGCAAACCTTATCTAACCCAGATTTTCAGGATGCACCTGCAAATGATTTTGTGATCTATCCTAATCCTACAGAACGTATCGTCTACTTTAATAAAGTTACAGATGTAGGCTTATACAATATTGCCGGAGAGCGTGTTGCTGTATACCGTAATGTTAAATCTATAGATATTACAGGAATGGCATCAGGTACCTACCTTCTAAAAACAAAAGAAGGTGATGCCAAAAAACTCATAATACAATAATTTATTTAATCCCTATTTAAAAGTTGGGTGCTACACTCACCCAACTTTTAAATATCTCTTTCTTATGAAATCAGATTCAATACTATTATTTGCAAGTATTCTTTTTTCCTCTTTACTCATCGCTGTTTATAGCCCTAAAAAAAGTAATACTACGTATATCGAAAAAGCGATGGGCAACATAAATGAGCAGTTCCAACAGGATTTAAAAGGCTTTTATCAGGCTACTGAAGACTTTTACAGCACTACAAATAGTTTCCTGAAAACTAAGGACAGAAACTCACTTCAAGAATCATATCAGCATTTACGTGTAAAAGCCAATAAGATTGGCTTCTTACTAGAATATCTGGATAAAGAAGCGTATGACAAAATGATCAATGGAGCACCCTTGCCTAAACTAGAGAAAAAAGTTGCGGATCTTACTATTTTAAAACCTAAAGGACTACAGGTTATTGATGAACTCATAGGAGTAGACTCATTATCTATTTCTGAAATCAACGAACTAAGAACCCTTTCTTCAAAATTAGCAAATGACGTTAAACAAATAAAACAATATTTAAGCGTACGTAGTATCTCAGACCGTCAGTTTTTTGAAGCCTCGAGACAAGCTCTTATTAGATTAACTACACTAGGTATCACAGGTTTTGATACTCCGGGTACGCAAATAGGAATTACTGATACAAAGACGCAGTTAGCAACTTTATCGACTTATATGACCTTTTATAAGGGAGAGCTTACCAGTATTAGAAAAGGTTCTTTATTAAAGGAATTTAACAAAATAGTGGCGCAAGGACTAGCACAAGTAACCCATAAGAGTTTTGAAGAATTTGACAGGCTTTTATTTATTAAAACAGTCGTTCATCCACTGTATAAAAATATAAGAGATATACATCTGACCTTAGATTATGAAACTATTGATGAAGTATCAACATACCCCCTGGCTGTCAACTACCAAGCGACACAACTATTCCAAAAAGAGTTTCTCAATTCTTTCTATTATGTAAGTATTGCTAATGATTCTAACTATAACAAAATAGCATCTTTGGGCAAACTGCTTTTTTATGATCCTGTACTTTCAGGAAATAACACGATGTCCTGCGTTAGCTGTCACGCACCCGATAAGGCATTTACGGATGGTTTAGCTACCAGTGTCTCTAATACGGGCTACCCTCTAAAACGTAATGCAATGACTCTTAATTATGTTACTTTTGCTTCTGGATTTTTTCACGATTTACGGACTAAAAGACTCGAAGATCAATTCGAACATGTGGTGCTCAATAAAGACGAATTTAATTCTGATTATATATCAATTATCTCGAAATTGAAAACAAGTAAAACATACACATCATTATTTAACAATGCATTTCCTGATTACAAAGACCCTATAAGACCAAACAATATAGATTATGCATTGACTGCCTACGTAATGCAACTAAATACTTTTGACAGCCCTGTAGATCATTATTTTCAAGGAAGTACTGCAACATTACCTGAACAAGTAAAAAGAGGTTTTAATTTATTTACAGGAAAAGCCAACTGCGCTAGCTGTCATTTTTTACCTACTTTTTCAGGATTAGTACCACCACTATATGTAGAAAGTGAAGCAGAAGTACTCGGGGTACCTGATGCCAATAATGCTCCTTGGGTACTTGATGATGACATAGGTAGATTAGGAAATGGAGTAACACAAGATGTAGCATATTTTTATAAAAATGCTTTTAAGACACCAACATTACGAAATATAGAAAAAACAGCTCCATATATGCACAATGGAGTTTATAATACCTTAGAAGAAGTGATGGACTTCTATAACAAGGGAGGAGGAGCTGGACTTGGTATATCAGTATCACATCAAACGTTATCTCCAGACCCATTAGATCTTACACAAAAAGAAATAGCAGACATTATTGCTTTTATGAATTCACTCACAGATACTACTCAATTCACACCGCCTACCGATATACCCAGAGATTTTGAGGAAACAAGAATCAATGAAAGAAGGATCATTCAATAGGTAATGAAAATCTTCTGTACCTAAACAATAAATACCTTTCTTATCTGTTACGGTTCTATAAAATTTTCTTAAAACCTTTTATATAATGTTCAAAAAAGAAGCGATCCTTGTAGGCATAGCATTGTTGTGTTATGGAAGCATTTTCTCACAAAATAAAACATATAAAGCCGGAGAAGTGTATACCGAAAATCAATATCAATACGGTAAAATGGAAATTAGAATGCTTGCAGCCACAGGTAGTGGTGTTATTTCTAATTTTTTTACATTTAAAGAAGGTTCTGAACTACCCTCCACATTTTGGGAAGAAATTGATATCGAAGTTTTTGGCAAAGATGGTGCTAATTCCTGGCAATCTAATTTAATTACAGGACAAGGAAACACTAACCTAACCAGAACTGAAGGTATACATCCACAAAATGGATTGGGAGAAACATATCACACCTATACCATCGAATGGAAACCTAATGCTGTAGTATGGAGCGTAGATGGTATGGTCGCAAGAACTATAACAGGTGGACAGGCTGCCCTTATGACGAGTGATACTTCTTTAAGATTTAATATCTGGAATCCAAATATACCAGAATGGGTTGGAGCTTTTAATGAAAATATATTACCGGTTCATATGTTTGTCAACTGGATTAAATTTTATGAATGGAATGGTAGCTCGTTTTCAACCACTCCAACCATGGAAGATAATTTTGAAATCTTTGATACCAATACGTGGACAAAGGCAAATCATACGTTTGCAGAGAATATGGCAGACTTTGTTCCTGAAAATATCACTACTAAAGATGGATACCTTATACTATCATTAACTAAAGCCGGACAAGAAGGATATGAAGGGAATCCTCCTACGGATGATGATATCGTCATACACGCTCCTACAGCAATCGCTGAAGCATCCGTAAGTACTGGAGAAGCTCCATTAAGTGTTTCTTTTGATGCCTCGAAGTCTTATGACCCTCAGGATGAAACTCTCACCTATGAATGGGATTTTGGAGACAATTCTACTGGTATTGGAGCAACACCTACACATATATACACCAATAATGGATCTTATACAGCAGTAGTCAAAGTGACAAATACTAGTGGTGGTACTGCTTCTGCAGGAATTGATATTGATGTCAAAACGGTAGATGGTGGCACCTCCGGATGTGTTTTTGATACACCTATCTCTACTCCGCTCCCTTCGATTAACCGTTCATATACTGGTATATATAGTATCGGGACAGGAGGTCCTGATGTTTCAAACATTACCAATTTCACTATTAACTGGGATCTGTATAACAATGGGCTATGGCAGTTATCTTTTAATACGAATAACGGAAGTCCGTCCTGGTGGATCAATTTAAAATCAATATCTAACCATACATTTGCTAATACTCAACCATCATTAAATTTTGAAGGAAGTGGTATTGAAGGCTTAGATGGATTATATGATGTAAGCATTATAGATAATGATTTTGTTATGGTCTCTAAAACAGGAGCATATTCATTATATTTTACCGAATCAGATACTGCACCTAATTGCAACAAAACATCAAGTACAGGTGGATCAAAAACTTCAGCATTGCGTATTTCTCCTAATCCAAGTAATACTTATTTTACAATACCTATGAATACATGGGTTGATAGTATGATCACCTTAGATATTTATGATATTTCAGGTAAAAAGATACATACTATTATCAGTAATGAAACTCAGAAAAATGAAATCCGTTTTGGAGATAACTTAACCACAGGAATGTACTTTCTTAAAATTTATAGTGATGGTTCGCTTCACAAAGAAGCTACAATCATCAAAGAATAGGAACTATTTTATGATCTGGTATTATAAAACCTCAGTATATACCGCTGGGGTTTTATCTTATATGACAGGTCTAGCTCATTGAAAAAAAAGGATAACAATTCATCAATATATGTGCCTCCAATTAAAAAACGATAGATATATAAAGGAACTATTTCTTAACGGAGCTAACATCGGACATTGTGCTTAACAAATGGTATTGTGTTATCAGACAAGCAAGATTTCCAGAAAATCTTTACCTAAACTTGTAAATAATTTATCGAAACTAAAGGAATTCCTTAACATAATTCTAGTGATCAAAATAGAATCTAAAAAAATAAGCCTCAACGAATAAAATCCGAGAGGCTTATCACACATAAACTATTACAGCTCAAAATTATTATAAAGCAATTAGTATTGCTTAATTATTTCTTATCCTTTGGTAACATTACTGATTCTATAGTATGAACAATTCCATTAGTTGCTTCAATATCAGTAGTCATTAATCTACCAGCATTTCCATTTTTATCTATCAAATAAATCTTCCCTCTCTTTAAACTGGCAATCAAATTAGTTCCATTAATTGTTTCTAGAGTAATACTTCCTTTACCTTCTTCTATTGCCTTCTGCATATCTGCTTCATTAATAACTCTGGGAATGATATGACAGTTCATAATTGCAGAAAGTTGATCTTTGTTTTCTGGCTTTAGTATATTTTCAAGACTTCCTTTTGGTAATTTATTAAAAGCGCCATTTAACGGAGCAAAAATAGTGTACGGTCCCTTTTGGTTAAATATTTCTTCAAACTCAGAAGATTGAACTAGTTTTTTTAGTTCAGTAAATCCTATATCAGAAGCTATTATTTCCTGTATAGTAGGTATTTTCTCCTCAACAGGAATGGATGCCTGAGCAATGAGTCCTTCGCTATTGTTCTGTGCATCATTACTTTTTTCATTTTGATTACATGATATAGCTAATACACCGGATACTACTAAAATACTGAATAACCTTACTGTCCTCATTCTTTTCTCTTTTTTTGGGGTTGATAATAGAATAACCATAATACCGACATTCTATTATTTAATATGGGTTAAAACTATTTTAATTAAAGTTAATATTTGTTAATCAACTAGTATTCGTAAGAAGGAAATTAGTAAACGTTTAGACACATTTTCTTTATTGACAAGCATTATATATACATATCAAAAACGGTGTATAAGCTTATATAAAGCCTGGCTGTAAAATTAAAACAATGGCTATCAAATAGATAAACTATTCAATAGTGATTATTTTGCTAGTGTATACCTGTAAATAGAGAGTGCTATACTGATTCAAAATACCCATTCAACGATATAAGATGCTAAAAACCACTAAAAAATTAGTGGTAAACGGAAAGAAAGCAAGACATTGATATCTTATAAGAGATGTATTTAATTTAACACGTTTAAGTTTAATCATTTAGCATTTGCCAAAGACGATCTTTTAATTCTTGTAACCCTTGTTGCGCCACTGAGGAGATAAATAAATAAGGTATATTTAATTGAACATCCAATTCTGCTTTGATTTCTGCTTTTAGTTCATCGTCCAGCATATCAGATTTAGAAATCGCTATCAGACGTTCCTTGTCTAATAGGTCTGGATTATATCTACGTAGTTCATCCAGAAGAATCTCATATTGTTCATTGATATCAGGCGCATCTGCAGGGACAAGAAACAATAATGTAGAATTACGTTCAATATGTCTAAGAAAACGATGACCTATCCCTTTACCTTCTGCAGCTCCTTCGATAATCCCAGGGATGTCAGCCATAACAAAGGTCTGAAAATCTCTATAAGCCACGATACCCAGATTAGGTTTTAGGGTCGTAAATTCATAATCTGCAATTTTAGGTTTTGCAGATGTGATAACAGATAATAGGGTAGATTTTCCAGCATTAGGAAATCCCACCAGTCCTACATCTGCCAGTATCTTTAATTCTAAGGTAACATCAAATTCCTGACCATCTACTCCTGGTTGCGCATATCTGGGTGTTTGATTTACAGAATTTTTAAAATGCCAGTTCCCCAGGCCTCCCATTCCTCCTTTAGCAATGATAATTTCTTGCCCTTCTTCTACTATTTCGTGTAGAATATCCTGTGTCTCTGTATCACGGATAATTGTTCCAAGTGGTACATCTATATACACATCCTCGCCATCAGCTCCTGTACTTCTGCTTTTGCTACCATGAGCGCCATGACCTGCTTTAAAATGACGTTTAAACTTAAGATGATGGAGTGTCCACATATTAGGATTAGCACGCAAGATCACGTGACCTCCACGACCACCATCTCCTCCATCAGGACCTCCTTTGGTAATATACTTTTCTCTATGTAAGTGTACAGAACCTTTCCCTCCCTTACCAGAGGATATATGTAACTTTACATAATCTACAAAATTGCCTTCCGTCATTTTTCGCTACGCTCTTTTTGTTTACTTATTTTCTTTAACCACTTTTCGTACCTCCAGTTCTAAATCATCTAATACAGAAATCCATTCTTCACCTTTCTCTTTTCCGTATATCTTATAATTTGCAATAAATTTTTCAGAATTCAAATCTACATGAAGCTCCATAAACTCAAATCTCTGACTTTTAATTGCTAACTTATATTTAAATTTTTTAACGCCACCCTTAAGCCTATTCACCCTATAGAGCTTCCCTAAACTTATTTCAGAAACATCATTAGCATACACATAACAAGCTAAATTATACTTACCGGTATGAATGTGCATACGAGACTTGACACTAGACCTCATCTTAAAAGTTTCAAAGTCTTCCTCACTATCACAAAATCCCAAAATACTTTCTGCTGATTTGTCTGCATTCCATTTTAGATCCTTAGAAATCTCATCTAATGGGATTTCCTTAAGTTTAGTGTCGCATGACAAAAAAACACCCAAGCATAGAATGATGCATATTCGCTTGGCCATTATGATAACTTTATATTTAAAGTTGATCAATTACGGTACTTAATCGATTCGTAATCTCATCAACACTCCCTACACCATCTACTCCATAATATTTATCTTCTTTCTGATAGTAGTTTTTTAGAATTGCCGTCTCATCATAATATACTTTGATACGGTTACGAATCACAGCTTCATCCGCATCATCCACACGACCAGAGGTTTTTCCTCTTTCTAACAAACGCTGTACCAGAACCTCATCATCTACCTCTAAGGCAACCATAGCGGTAATCTCTGAGCCCTTAGTTTCTAAAAACTCTGCCAATGATGCTGCTTGTGCTTCTGTTCTAGGAAAACCATCAAAAATAAAGCCTTTAGCGTCTTCATTTTTATCAACTTCTGCATTTAGCATTTTTATCGTTATCGCATCCGGCACCAGTTGTCCTTTATCAATATATGATTTTGCAGATACGCCTAATTCTGTAGCGTTTTTTATATTGTATCTAAACACATCTCCTGTAGAAATATGAACCAGATTATATTTTTCTTTTAGTACTTCTGCCTGTGTTCCTTTTCCTGCTCCCGGAGGTCCGAATAACACTAAATTTGTCATGGTTTTTGCTTTTAATTGGTAAACTTCTGTAAGATTTCGACCCAGTCCGTTATAGTCTAATCCATATCCTACGATAAATTGATTAGGAATCTCTATCCCTATGTAATCTATTATTATTTGCTTATTGTAAACTTCTGGTTTAAAAAATAAAGTGGCAATTCTTATATCCTGACACCCTTTTTGTTGTAACAGTTTTATCAACTCGGTAATTGTAGTTCCTGTATCCACAATATCTTCTAAGACGACCACTGTTCTTCCAGATATATCTTCTTGCAATCCAATAAGTTCCTGTACTTGATTGGTCGTCCTAGTTCCCGTATATGAAGCCAGTTTCACAAAACTTACTTCACAAGGATGGTCAAATCTCTTTATGACCTCGGATGCGAACATAAATGCTCCGTTTAATACACCTAGAAACAGCGGTACCTGATCCACAAAATCCTGATTTAATTGATCGCACATCACATCAATTGCCTTCGTAATTTTTTCTTCGGCAATATAAGGTGTAAACTGTAAATCGTGTAATGTAACCATTGTATCCAGAGGCTATCACGCAGCCATTCTAATTGTAAAGCGGCAAATATAGTGATTCCAAATAAGACTTTCGATTGCATTTACCGCCTATTATTGCTGTTTTTACTTTTGAAAAAATTATTTTTGCATCCGTATACATTTTTATTATTCTCATAATGATCAATTATTTCTCGTCAGATTTTACGTTAGGCATACTAGGTGGTGGACAATTAGGCAAAATGATGCTTTATGAAACCAGAAAATATGATATCAAAACACATATACTGGATCCCAGCAAGGAAGCGCCCAGCAGCATTGCTTGCAATCATTTTCAACAAGGTGATCTTACGGATTATAATACCGTCTATAAATTTGGAAAAAAAGTAGATATATTAACTTTTGAGATTGAAACGGTAAATCTTAAAGCACTTCTTCAGTTAGAAAAAGAAGGAACTAAAGTTTATCCTAGTCCTAAAACGCTGGAGAAAATACAAAATAAAGGAAAACAAAAACTATTCTATAAAGAGCAAGGCATCCCAACAGCAGCATTTATTAGATTTTCTAATAAAGCGCATTTAACAGAGGGGATAACCAATAATAAGGTAAAATTACCTTTTGTATGGAAAAGTACGCAAGGAGGATATGATGGTAACGGAGTATCAATCGTACGTAATGGTTCTGATGTTGCAAAACTTCCTGATACAGAATGCATCGCTGAAGAGCTTATTGATTTTAAAAATGAATTAGCGGTAATTGTCGTCAGAAGTCCAAAGGGTACAATCAAGACGTATCCAGTTGTAGAAATGGAATTTCATCCAGAAGCAAATCAGGTAGAATATGTAATCTGTCCCGCAAGAATTGATGAACAGATCGCAACAAAAGCAAGAAAAATTGCCGAAAAAGTATCCAAAGCATTTGAACATGTTGGAATATTAGCTGTAGAAATGTTTTTAACAAAAGAAGATGCTATTCTTATTAATGAAGTGGCTCCCCGTCCTCATAATAGTGGTCATTACAGTATTGAAGCCAGTTATACGAATCAATTCGAACAACACATTCGTGCTGTTCTGGATCTGCCATTAGGAAATACAAATAGTAAAGTAGGAGGTGTTATGGTTAATCTTGTTGGTGAAAAAGGACATACAGGTAATGTTCTATATAAAAACATAGAAACTATCATGAAAATGAAAGGAGTGACTCCACATATTTATGGCAAAAAGCAAACACGACCTTTTAGAAAAATGGGGCATGTTACTATTGTAAATGAAGATATTAATGAAGCCCGAATAATTGCCGAAAAAGTAAAAAAAACCATTAAGGTTATTAGTGAGTAAGTAAATGATTAATATTATTTTATCATTAATAACCTATAAAAGCATCCATCATTTAAAACAAGCAATACATGAGTAAAGTAGGAATAATAATGGGAAGTACCAGCGATATGCCCGTCATGCAAAAAGCAATCGATATACTACAGGATTTTGAAATTGAAATTGAAGTGGATATTGTATCTGCGCATCGTACACCAGAAAAATTATTTGATTACGCAAAAAACGCACATACCCGAGGCATATCAGTAATTATTGCAGGAGCTGGAGGAGCAGCCCATTTACCTGGCATGGTAGCTTCTTTATCTCCATTACCAATCATAGGAGTGCCTGTAAAATCATCTAATTCTATTGATGGATGGGATTCTGTATTATCAATATTGCAAATGCCAGGTGGAGTCCCAGTAGCTACCGTAGCACTGGATGGAGCATTAAATGCTGGTATTCTTGCTGCTCAGATTATTGGATCATCAAATACTAGTGTTCTTAATAAAGTAATAGCTTATAAAGAAGGACTAAAACAAAAAGTAGTAGAAGGAGCTAAAAAGGTAAGAAAATAAAGACCAAAAAAAAGAGCCACTCCTCAGTGACTCTTTCCAAATATTAGGCCTTACAGTTGAATATAACAATATTTATTAACCAACTTAAATATATTACACAAAAAATTCATTGTAAGACCCTACTCTTAAAACCTACTACAAAGGTAAACCCTTACTTTGATTACGCAATACATATAATGTTAAAATTATCTTTAATTTAGACAAAACTTACATTTAATCGACCAAATACATTCGTTTTAAGAAAAAATTCCCTGACAGCTTTAAAAAAAACGCGTAAAATTCCATTTTTTAGACTATCAAATTTAAAAATATTGGTTTATCAATCTCAGGGAATTTTAAGACATACTGTATGCTAAAATCCAAATAATTCAAAAAATTAAATGATTGCTTAGGATAACTTTACTTCGAAATTTTCATAAAATATTAACACCTCCCTGTCTTTTTACAAAAGATTTCATAAATCTAAAGAAAGGCATGAAGTATAGCATATTACTAATTGCATAAAAACCAAAAAGAGCTACAATAATTGTGTCTCTTTCGATATATTTGGTCTATTCAAATGATTCATGATTGTTTCACATCACATAGCAACAATTCTTAATCCAATTTAGTTAAATAAGTAACCAGAATAAGTCTATTAAGACTATCAATAAGGATCTTACAATGTGATCTTATTGAACCTTTTTTTAAAAGAATATAATTATTAAACAAAAGATCTGGAAAACATAAAATTTTTAATATCCTAATGAATAATCCATTATTACAATCCTTTGACCTTGCTCCCTTCTCCAAAATCCAATCAGAGCATTTTTTACCAGCAATCAAAAACGCAATAGCAATTGCAAAGAAAGAAATCGATGCAATAGTTACTAATACGGAAACTCCTACATTTGATAACACTATAGAAAAATTAGAATATAGTGGAGAATTATTAGATAGAGTTACCAGCATATTTTTTAACTTAAATAGTGCAGAAACCAATGACCAAATTCAAAAAATTGCACAAGAGGCGTCTCCCTTACTTTCAGAATTTAGTAATGATATCTCTCTAAACACGGCACTTTTTAAGAAAATAGAAGAAGTTTATACGCAGAAAGATATATTATCGCTCACACCAGAGCAGTCTACATTATTAGATAAGCGATACAAATCATTTTCCAGAAATGGAGCCAATCTTCCTGATGATAAAAAAGAACAGCTTAGAGAAATTGATAAGGAATTAGCAAAGTTAAGTCTCACTTTTGGTGAAAATATTTTAACAGAAACGAATGCGTTTGAAATGCTACTAACAGACATAGCTGATCTTTCGGGTCTGCCTGACGGAGCTATAGAAGCTGCAAAAGCGTTAGCCGAAAGCAAAGAAAAAGAAGGATGGTTAATCACATTGGATTATCCTAGTTATATTCCTTTTATGACCTATGCTGATAATAGAGAATTACGTAAAAAACTGTCATTAGCTTTTGGAGCCAGGGGTTTCAATGCAAATGAGCAAGACAATCAGGATATTGTTCTTAAAATCGCTACATTGAGATACAAGCGTGCACAACTTTTGGGATACACGTCTCATGCGCATTATGTACTGGAAGAGCGTATGGCACAAACACCTGAGAAGGTCGTTGATTTTCTAACAACGATTCTTAAAAAAGCCAAACCTGCGGCCGAAAGAGAATTTAAACAACTAGAAAATTTTGCCAAAGAACTGGATGGTATTGATCAACTTCAAAAATGGGACGGATCTTATTATTCTGAAAAGCTAAAACAAAAGTTATTTAATCTGGATGATGAAAAACTAAAACCATATTTTAAGCTGGAAAATGTAATCTCAGGGGTTTTTGAAGTGGCTTCTGCCCTATTTGGACTTAGATTTTTAGAAACGGATAAAATTGACACATATCACGAGGAAGTAAAAACCTATGAAGTCACTGATCAGGATGGTACATTTATCTCTTTTTTCTACGCGGACTTTCACCCAAGAGCTGGCAAAAGAAATGGCGCATGGATGACTTCATACAAATCCCAGATGAGAAAAGACGGAAAAAACATCAGACCCCATGTTTCTATAGTTTGTAATTTTACCAAACCTACACCTAGCAAACCTTCTTTATTAACCTTTAATGAAGTGACAACATTATTTCATGAATTTGGTCATGCATTGCACGGTATGCTTGCAAACACTACATATCCCGGGTTATCAGGAACAAGTGTGTATTGGGATTTTGTAGAGCTGCCAAGCCAAATTTTAGAGAATTGGTGTTATGAGAAAGAAGCATTGGCATTGTTTGCAAAACACTATGAAACTGGCGAGATTATTCCAATAGAGCTTATTGAAAAAATTAAGGAATCCGCTACCTTTATGGAAGGTATGGCGACGTTACGCCAATTAAGTTTTGGATTACTGGACATAGCGTGGCATGAAAAAGATCCTAGTGGCATTAAAGATGTAAAACTATACGAAAAAGAAGCTTTTGCCGGCACTTCATTATATCCTGATGTAGCATCTACCTGCATGAGTACCGCTTTTTCGCATATTTTTCAGGGTGGTTATTCTGCTGGATATTATTCTTATAAGTGGGCAGAGGTATTAGATGCAGATGCTTTTGAATATTTTAAAGAACAGGGTATATTTAATACAGAAGTAGCGGCAAAATTTAAGGATCACGTATTATCTAAAGGAGGAACAGAAAATCCAATGACTTTATATAAACGGTTCCGAGGACAAGAACCTAAACCAGAGGCTTTATTAAAACGTGCAGGCCTCATTTAATTAGAGTCACATGTTAAAGCTTACTATATAAGAATTTATATAAATAGTATTCAGTATACAAAAAAAGTTAAGAAGGATAACCTATAAGATTATACTTCTTAATCCAAATAAACTTTCAGTAATTACTGAAAGTTTAAAAATTATTGTATATTTGATCTATGAATTACAAAGAAGCTAAAGAAAAATTTATATCAACCTGGGGATCTCTAGGTACGCTATGGGGAATTAACAAAGCTATGGCGCAGATCCATGCATTATTATGGGTTTCACCAGAACCTTTATCAATGGAAGATATTATGGAAGAATTACAAATCTCACGAGGAAACACTAGTATGAACCTGCGTCAGCTAATGGATTGGGGTATTGTATTTAAAGAAAGTAAACCCGGAGAGCGAAAAGAATATTTTGTTTCTGAAAAAGATGTTCAGGAATTAGCAAGACAAGTAGCCAAAGAGAGAAGCAGACGAGAAATAAAACCAGTTATTAAAACATTAAGAGAAGTTTCAGCTATAGAAAATGATGGTTCTAAAAAAACAAAAGAACTCATTAAACAAACTAAAGCTCTGTACGACTTAGCTAGCAATGCAGATATAATGATGAACAAAATTGTAAACCAAGAATCTAACTGGATTACAAAAACCTTAATGAAGCTAATAAATTAAGGATAAACTAAAGGAATAAGCTTTTTTTTTAAAAATTATTTCAATAATTACTGAAACTTTAAAATAAAATGAATACAAAATTAATACACATTATAAATACAGTATCTCTTATTATAAATCTGGTGTTGTATGTAATGATTATTCCTGGAATGATAGCTCAGTTTTTCTTAGGAATCATACAATTAATACTTGCAATTATCATTTCAACAAAATGGAAGAAATTAGATCCTGCCATAAAAAATCTTATGAAGGTGTATTGGGGACTCGTTACGCTATGTACTTTACTTATAGGGTTAGTATTTGCTGATTGGATCCCTAATAAGAAGGATGCTCAACTAATAACTTTTGTTTTTGTTACTCCGATGTTAACCGCATCTTACTTTGTATACGTATCATGGAAATTGCACAATACCAAACGAATTAAACTTGACAAAATGAAATATCAGAATGAGCATATAGAAAATGAAGAAATAATCGATTCAACTGAGTAAGAAACTAAACAGTTAGATTCATTAAAAGGGTTCATTCCCTTTTATTTTTCAAAATTAGTTTCAATAATTACTGAAAGTTTAAAACACTATAAAACTAAAATGATTGGAATGATATTTAACATCAATTAAAAATGAACCTCAACATCATAACATATTGTATGTATCTAACAATAACAGCTTTGCTCATTATTAAAGTGGGGCAACGCTGCTATCAACACGGAAATACATTTGTAATGCACCTTGTTCCCGGTGATAAAGATTTTTGTCTACGAATCAATAACATATTACTAATAGGATACTATCTGATCAATATTGGATATGCGGTGATCACATTATCAGGATGGTCCACAATCAATTCTATCGAACAAATGATTGAGAGTATCTCTAACCGTACAGCCACGATCATATGCATACTAGCTGTATTACATTACTTTAACTTATTCTGGATCACAAAATTTATTAAAAACATTAAATAACTTTAAATATAAATATTATGGAAACTTCTAAGATTTTTATTGGATACCTCATTTATCTACCTATCGCCATTCTTCTTACTTATTTTGTATCTAAAACACTTTTTAAGAACGGAAAAGTATTTATGATTGACATTTTCAAAGGTAAAGAAGATATTGCCATCGCTACAAATCGTTTATTCGAAGTTGGTTTTTATCTATTAAACCTGGGATGGGCACTTCTTATCCTTAGAATAAACCGAAATAACTTTAACAATAGCTATCAGAACTTAATAGAAATACTAAGTTTTAAAATCGGTGGATTTGCTATGTATTTAGGGTTTATGTTATTTCTAAACCTCTACCTATTCTTTAGAGGAAGAAAAAAATCCAAACAAAGTCAAAAAATAAGTAATCAAGGACTATCTAACCCTACTTCTGCATAGTTGTTCTATTAAATTTCTTTCTATTTATAAAAATAACAATACGATTATGAGCATTGCAACCGTAATACAAAAGATAAAACTTCAGAAATCTAATAAAGAGAGTTTGATTGACCTCTATGATGAAGCAACAGAAGATTATGAGTTTTGGAGCAAAGATTTCAATATGCATTTTGGATACTACATTCCGTTTCGAACAAACCTTTTCAAAAGAGACACGATGCTCAATGAAATGAATAATCAGATTTTTAACAGATTGCAGTTTGATAAAAAAAATGCGGTATTAGCTGATCTGGGATGTGGTATTGGAGGTACTATGCGATATGGATTGAGAAAATTTCCTCGCCTGCATATAATTGGAGTAACATTATCTCCTTTTCAGGTTCAGGAAGGAAATAAAAGGATGCAGCATATGGATGGTCTCATCCTGGAGGAAAATTATTGCAATACCTCATTTACTTCTAATAGCATGAATGGCGCTTATGCCATAGAAAGTCTGTGTCATTCTGGCCATAGTGAAGAAGCACTAGAAGAAGCATATCGAATCCTGAAACCAGGATCTAAATTTGTAATTGGTGACGCTTTTCTCAAAAAGGAAGCCGAACAATTGTGTCCCGGTAGTTATTACTGCTATGATCAATTATGTAAAGGATGGAGTCTTGAAAGTCTGGGTTCTATCCACAGAGTCAAAAGTTCTTTAGAAAACATTGGTTTTAAAAATATAAAAATAGAAGATATTTCTTTTAAGGTAGCTCCTTCTGTGTTACACGTACCTTTTGCTATTACAGGATTTATTATTAAAAAGCTTTTCAAAAAAGAAACGCTTAAAACCCAAAGTTGGAAAAATCTAAAAGGATCTTTATTTGCTCTTTTGTCCGGATTACATATGAGAAGTTTTGGATATTATATAATTACAGCAGAAAAATAAATTGATGAATACCAAAACACTCATCTATCAATGGTCATATATTGTGATTGCTACGATCATCTCATCGATAGCGTTATACTATTATGCGCACATGCTTCCGGAATTAATTCCTAACGAAAATTTAACGAAAGAAGTTTTTATGTGTGCTGGTCAAATTCTTTGGCAAGGTACAATTCTATTCATATTTGTAAGAAAAAAAATAACTACCTATTTATTCCAAATGATCACCGTTTCATTAATAGGTTCTTTAGCATTAATACCCTTACTAATAGTTAATGAATACTTCATCATATCCATAAAAACAAACGTTTTATTTTTCCTTTTTATAGTATTATTTATGATTACAGAACACGCCAGAAGAGTAAAAAAACTAAACTTACCCTTTTATTTAACCATAAGTTGGGTGATGTATCGAATTCTTTGGATCCCCATTTTATTGTTTTCATTTTCTTAATTTAACATTTTATGAAAAAACTAATTATAGCAGCAGGCACCGGTTTTTTAGGAAATATCCTGATCGATCATTTGAAGAGTAAAGTAGAAACTATTGTGATTTTAACCCGTGGAAAAAGCCGCATTCATAAAAATATTAAATATGTTCAGTGGGATGCTAAAACTATAGGTTTGTGGGCTCAAGAACTATGTGGAGCCGATGCGTTAATCAATATGACAGGTAGATCTGTAGATTGTAGATATCATCATAAAAATAAAGCGATGATTCTTTCATCCAGAATAGAATCCACTGCGGTTTTAGGAAAAGCAATCAGCACCTGTACTACTCCTCCTAAAGTATGGTTAAACTCTTCTACCGCTACTATATACAGACATTCACTTGATAAAGAAATGGACGAGATCTCTGGCGAAATAGGAGCAGGATTTTCTGTCAGCGTTGCTACAAGCTGGGAAAACACTTTTTTTTCTCAACAGACTCCGCATACAAGAAAAGTAGCACTAAGAACATCCATAGTATTGGGTGCCAGTGGAGGAGCCTTACCTCCTATTCTTACATTAGTAAAATTGGGGTTTGGTGGTAAACAAGGAAATGGAAATCAAAAATTCAGTTGGATTCATGAAATTGATTTTGCCAGAAGTATTGAATTTATAATTAATACAACATATATAGAAGGGGCTATTAATATAGTATCTCCAAAACCAACTACAAATGCGATCCTTATGAAAACCTTACGAAAGGTACAACGTATACCTATTGGGATTCCGCTACCTACGTTCTTAATAAAAATAGGAGCTCGTATTATTAAAACTGAAGCTGAATTAGTGTTAAAAAGTAGAAATGTGATTCCAATAAGATTAATAGAATCCGGTTTTCAATTTCAATACCCTACGCTTACAAATGCGATACAACAAATAATCCAACACTAATGACTACAATTAATCTTACTACACACATTAATGCCCCCATAAACATTGTCTTTGACGCTTCCAGAAATATTGACCTACATATGGATTCTGCCAAAAAAACAAAAGAAATCGCTATTGCAGGGACGACTTCCGGATTAATCAATCTTGGCGAAACAGTAACCTGGAAGGGAAAACATTTTGGGATTTATTTAACACATACCAGTAAAATTACAAGTCTGGAATACCCAACCTTTTTTGTAGATGAAATGGTAGAAGGAAAATTCAAAAGCTTCAAACATCAACATATTTTTAAACGCACAGAAACTGGAACAAATATGATTGATATTTTAGAATATGAAACACCTTATGGTATTTTTGGCAATTATTTTGACCGTCTATTCTTAAAAAATCACCTTACTAATTTTTTAGTTTCCAGAAATAACTTTATAAAAATAAAAACCGAAGGTACCCATTAAAACAAATAAAAAATGGAACATTTTAACACTTTTTGTGTTATTTGAAAGTGCAAACCATAATTAAGATCCAACTTTTTGTCCTATTTTTGAAAATTAAGAGAACCTACAAACTATGTCAACAAACATAATTGACCCTAATTCCTGGATAGATAAGTACAGTGACTATCTATTTAATTACACTGTCGTAAGAGTTGATGATAAAGAAATTGCACAAGATCTTGTACAAGAAACATTCTTTGCAGGTCTTAAGTCTATGAAAAATTTTAAGGGTGAAGCCACAGAACGCACTTGGTTAATCTCTATTCTTAAAAGAAAAATTATTGATCATTATAGAAAGATTAATAGTAATAAAGGGAAAGCTGAAGTTCGTGTCAATTATGTCAATGATGGAGAGAGCGAAGGCGATTGGCTAGAAGAAAGAGTTGCAGATCCATTTGATCAGAATGCTGAAAACGAAATTGAAAATAAAGAATTAGGGACAGCAATTCATAATTGCCTGGATAAACTACCCGAAAAACAAGCTCGTATTTTTGATATGAAAACTATACAAGGATTTGATACAGAAGCCATCTGTAATGAATTTGATATTACTGCGTCTAATCTATGGGTAATTATACATCGAGCAAGAACATCGATGGCAGAATGCCTCAAAAAAAACTGGTTTTAAAAACATGAGTAAGGAAAATAAAATATTTGTCAGTTGTGAAGATGCCAATCATTTTTGCGATAAAAATCAATACAAGGAGGCTTCTTTTTGGGAAAAGGTCAGGCTGAATATACATCTCATTTATTGTAAAGCGTGTAGAAAGTATTCTAAAAACAACAACACCTTAACACGATTGATAAATGATCCAAAAGTGATACGCATGGATGCAGCCATAAAAACTGATATGAAGAAGCAACTCAAAGAAAAAATGTCAGAACAGCAATAAGAGTTTTACTATGTAGTAAAATTTAAATATAGTATTGATATTTACGGTTACTTTAATACTTTGTATATTATAATATCAGGTATGATCCAATTCTATCAATCCAAAATCATACTTATAAGTGCTATTCCTAATTTTCAAGACTTACTATGTAATAAACTAAAAAATTAGTGCTTATAATTTTACATTAATCATAAGCAGCCATTGAAGTCCAAAAACAGCTTTTCAGAATAACATATCTTTGTTTTTAGAAACTAATAAAGTCATCAAAAAAACATAGTAATAACTGTATTTTCAACAAATTAAATGTTGTAAGAATATCCAAATCCCTAACCATAATATTGGAATACTTTCTACCCAAAAGGAGCAAAAATATTCAGATTGCTTTTTCTCTGTACCCCACAAAAATAATAAACAGATAATGGTAATTACTATAGACACAATAATTTCTAATGAAGAAAGGTCATTCTTAAAAGGAGTACATAATAAAAAAATGAATAACAGAATACTCCCAAAAACTTTAGTTCTGGTAATCCCAACACGTTGAGGGATTGTCCCTAATTCTCTGGCATCATACTGTAAATCTCTAATTTCAAAAGGCAACATTAATACCACCACAAATATAAATCGTTGCAGGATTTCAATACATACATCAAAATTAATCTCCTTTTCGCTATAGATAACAGGAATAATTACGGTAATCCCTGTCCATACTAAACCAATAATAAAAATTTTAATACCGGCTATACTCCGTAAATTCTTATTATTAGGAAACACAGGAACCGCATAGATAATTGTTAAAACCAGTAATGGAATTGCATACAAAATAGCGGTCCACGTAAGCTGAAACACCAGATACAGAAGTACCACTAGACAAATAGCAGTAAAAGCCTGAATTACCTTCATAGAACGAGTGAGTCTGCTATGGTATAAATTTGCCACCTTCACATATTTAACAAAATTATATCCTACTACCGTAGCCATGAAACTAAGACCTACAAAAATATCGCCCTGTACTGTCGTAATATCCAGCTTTAATAACGTAAGTTTTACAAGAGCAGCTACCGCCTGTGCCACGTGGATACTACTATTAATATAAAAATCAAATATTTTTTTGAAGGTTTTCACACCACTAATTTAAGGTTATATGTTAATAACACTATAAATTGGTTAAAAACTTGATAAGCTAGTATGATTTAATTAAGAAATGTTTAGGTTTTTAATATGTATTTTTGCGCTTTAAATCTCAACTGTTTTTTTGCTATGAAAACTGACTCATTTAAACTGCGTCATTTAGGTCCTTCGGACAAGGAGGTAAATGATATGCTACAAACAATTAAAGCTGACACCATAGACCAACTCATCTATGAAACAGTTCCTGATGATATTTTATTAGAAAAGCCTCTAAAGCTTGCTCCCGCATTGACAGAACAGGAATATGCTGCACATATGCAAAGAATGTCTTCTAAAAATTCAGTGTTTAAAACATATATTGGTATAGGATACCACGAAGCGTGTTTACCTGCGGTAATCCAACGTAATATTCTGGAAAATCCAGGTTGGTATACTGCCTACACTCCGTATCAGGCAGAAATAGCACAAGGCAGATTAGAAGCCTTATTGAATTATCAAACCATGATTTGTGATCTTACTGGTATGGAACTGGCAAACGCCTCCCTATTAGATGAAAGCACAGCAGCAGCAGAAGCAATGACCATGTTATTTGCTGTGCGCTCCAGAACACAGAAAAAACAAAATACAACTAAATTTTTCGTCTCTGATGAGATACTACCACAAACACTCTCATTACTTAAAACACGAGCTATACCTCTTAACATAGAACTAGTTGTTGACGATCATAGAAAATTTAATTTCTCTGACGAATTCTATGGTGCAATTTTACAATACCCGGGAGTATCCGGACAAGTGTATGATTATGCTGAATTTGTGAAAAAAGCACACGAATCAGAAATCAAAGTAGCAGTTGCTGCAGACATCCTAAGTCTCGTAACTCTGAAATCACCAGGAAGTTTTGATGCAGATGTTGTCGTAGGAACCACACAACGTTTTGGTATTCCGCTTGGATACGGAGGACCCCACGCAGCTTATTTTGCTACCAGAGAGGAGTATAAAAGAAATATACCAGGGCGTATCATAGGAGTAACTCAGGATCTTAATGGCAATCGAGCATTACGTATGGCGCTACAGACAAGAGAACAGCATATCAAAAGAGATAAAGCTACCTCTAACATATGTACAGCTCAGGTATTACTAGCAGTAATGGCTGGAATGTATGGGGTGTATCATGGGCCAAAAGGCTTACAGTATATCGCCAATAAAGTACATAACGCCGCAACCATAGTAAGCAATACTTTAGAAAAGTTAGGTTTTAAACAATGTAATACGCTATATTTTGACACGATTAAAATACAAGCGGATGCTAATCAAATAAAAGAAATTGCAGAAGCCAAAGAAGTAAATTTCTATTACCCTTCTGACGAGACTGTATCAATATCATTAAACGAAGCAACTTCGGTAACTGATATAAATACAATCATTGCTATTTTTGCTAAAGCAGCCAATAAAGAAGCTGTTGAGATAAAAGAGATTCCTTCGTCAGCGAATATAGAAAGTACCATACAACGAGATACCGATTTTTTAACTAATGAGGTATTCAACACCTATCACTCTGAAACAGAGTTAATGCGCTATATCAAGAAACTGGAGCGTAAAGATCTTTCTTTAAATCATTCTATGATTCCGTTAGGCTCTTGTACTATGAAGCTAAATGCTGCTTCAGAAATGCTGCCATTAAGTGATCCTCAATGGGGCAACATACACCCACTGGTGCCTACTGTACAAGCAAAAGGATATCAGGAAATTCTTAAAAAATTAGAAGATCAATTAACAGAGATTACTGGTTTTGCAGCTACGTCTTTACAACCTAATTCCGGCGCTCAGGGAGAATTCGCAGGACTAATGGTGATTCGCGCCTATCATGAATCCAGAAATGATCATCACAGAAATATTTGCCTCATTCCTTCTTCTGCACACGGAACCAATCCGGCCTCTGCGGTAATGGCGGGAATGAAGGTAGTAGTAACTAAGGCTACAGAAGAAGGAAATATAGATGTAGATGATCTTAGAGAAAAAGCATTACATTATAAAGACAATCTATCAGCATTAATGGTCACCTACCCTTCTACGCATGGAGTGTATGAATCTGCTATCAAAGAAATCACTAAAATCATTCATGAAAATGGTGGTCAGGTCTATATGGACGGTGCTAATATGAATGCACAGGTAGGACTCACAAATCCAGGTGCTATCGGAGCAGATGTATGTCACCTTAACTTGCACAAAACATTTGCCATACCTCACGGTGGTGGTGGTCCCGGTGTGGGGCCGATTTGTGTTGCAAAACAACTGGCTCCTTTTTTACCTGGCAATCCGTTAATACCTACCGGAGGAAATAAAGCAATTACAGCAATATCTGCTGCTCCATGGGGATCGGCATTAGCCTGTCTGATCTCATATGGATACATTACCATGCTGGGAACCAAAGGAATTAAACAAGCCACAGAATACGCCATTCTTAATGCCAATTATATAAAAGAACGGTTAGCGGGCCATTATGACACTTTATATTCTGGTGAACGTGGGCGTGCTGCTCATGAAATGATTATTGATTGTCGTCCTTTTAAAACAAACGGAATCGAAGTGACCGACATCGCAAAACGCTTAATGGATTATGGATTTCATGCACCTACGGTTTCGTTTCCTGTTGCTGGGACTATGATGATTGAGCCTACAGAAAGTGAAAGTAAAGCAGAACTAGATCGTTTTTGTGATGCTATGATTAGTATCCGAGAAGAAATTACTGAAACAAATGCTGAAAATCTTAACAATGTACTGAAAAATGCTCCTCATACATTAGCTATGTTAACGACAGATCACTGGGAATTTCCGTATACAAGAGAACAAGCTGCATATCCACTGTCTTATATCGCAGAAAATAAGTTTTGGCCTACTGTAAGACGAGTTAATGACGCCTATGGAGACAGAAATCTAATTTGTACCTGCGCACCTATTGAGGCATATATGGAAGAAGCTTAATTAAAGATTACAATGAAAGAAGTATAACTCAGGTGAAAAAAATATTATTCTTATAAGGGAATTATATTTTTTTCGCCATTCTTTTTTAAGTACCCTTGTATGATTTTGGTAGTATGGTAGGTATGACTCTGTAATTGTAAAAAAACTTTACAATCCTCTGGTCTGATAATTTGCGCTGTTTCATCTACAAACCCATAACCTTTATAAATACCATCTTCTATCATAATAAAACTATCTTCTCCCAATGTTCTGCCTTGTTCTCTGATTAAATAACTCTTTTGATCATTTTTCAGAGCGGCTAGTCCTTTTTGAACCCTCATATTATATAAAGCCGTAGACTCTTTACCATCACAAATTCCTTTACAATTCTTTATTTTATAGTGAGAGCAATTGCCTGTAGTACTTTGTAAACTACAATATCGTGGACATAACTGATACTCAATACATAACTGTTCCAATTTCTCTACAGCTTCTGCCCTTGTATAAAAAACCTCTAAAGAATGACTCGTAGCATCGGATCTGTCTATTGCTAACTGAACTACTCCTTTTCTATTCGTATAACTGATAATACAATAAGGAGCTATTGGTTTTTTTTGTGCCTTATTAAATTGTGGATAATGCCGTTTTATTTTTTCAGACTCCAGTAATAGTGCTATCAGTTCGTTACCTGTAATTTCGTGATCTATAGAATGAGTTGCCTGACAGAGTGCAAATTCCTTATTTTTCTTATCATAAAAATGACTTAATACGCGCTGTTTAATATTTTTAGCCTTGCCTGCATAAATTATTTTTCCCTTTTGATCTTTAAATAAATAAATTCCAGTCTCAGAAGGTAATGCTTCCAAACTTTCTGACTTCAGATGAGGTGGTAATGTAGCTTCCTTTGACCTAATATTTAAAAAAGTATTAATCACTTTTGAATCTGGATCCAAGCTCAAAATTCGTTGAAATAATATCACAGTTGCATCCGTATCCCCTTCTGCCCTATGCCTGCCTTCCAGCGAAATCCCTAATGCAGAACAGAGTTTACCTAAACTATAGGAATTCAATCCCGGAATTAATTTTCTGGATAATCGTACAGTACATAATTTTTTACGCACAAAGGAATACCCTAATTTTTTAAACTCTCCTTTAATGACATTGAAATCAAAATTTACATTATGTGCAACAAAAATAGCCTCAGAGGTCATCTCCAAAACACGCTTTGCTATTTCTCGGAAGGTAGGAGCATCCCTGACCATATTATCATCGATACCAGTAAGTCCCGTAATAAAAGAAGGAATAGCGCATTCTGGATTTACTAAAGAAGTAAACTTATCTATAATTTGACCTTCTTTTAAAAGTACAATACAAATCTCCGTAATTCGATTACCATGTATCCCATTTCCGGTGGTTTCGACATCTATAATTGCGTATGATTTATCTATCATTAAAATTCTTTAAAAATGTAAAATTAGGAATTTTTCCGTACCTGTGGAAATATTCCAAAAACTAATCGATACACCCTCCAAAAATAATTTAACAAAACCTGTATATACTTCTACTATCATTTTACGTTTACCAGATAAAATTAAATTGGTCAACCAAATAATTACAATGGTTTCATTTTTAATTTTCACAAAAAAGATGATCAATAATATTTCAATCACAAAATGATAAAATTTTAAAAAATACCTCAAATTTTAACAAATGCCCAGATCCCTTAAAAACAGGGATAAAGATTAATTGTAAAACAACAAAACTACTATCGAAGAATAGTAAAACCGTAAGAAATCGGTTTCTGATTGCCAGTAATTCAATATTTTACAAAAAATTATGTATATTGGTCAACCAATTTATAAAATTATTGTAGAAATCTTATTTTATTGTTAAATTATGTTAATGACTTAATAAACCGAATTAGTAAATACAAGCAAATGATCTCCCATAATTATATAAATAAATAAACGATTCAATTAGAAATATAAGTAAAAACGACTTTTCACAAAAACCGAAATATTACACAAATCAATTAACATGAATGCCTGGAAAAAAGAATCTAACTCACGCACACTAAAGATTCATTTGATAAGGGCTTTAACTAACTAATCTTAACACAAATTAAAAAATGAAAAACTCTCACACTTCTCTAAGTGGGGCTAATTATGTGTCAGACACATGCACATGTACCTTCCTATTAAAAAGGATTAAAAAAAAGACAATCTCATTCAGCTTAATAATAGCAGCTCTTTTAATTTCTCCGCAAATTTTCGCAACAGATTACACCGTCAATTCTGCTGATGAATTCAATGATTTAAGTCTCTCTCCTGGTGATGTAGTAACCTGGGAAAATGGAAATTATTCTGATCAGGAAATAAATTTCAGTAACGGTAATGGAACTGCATCCAATCCAATAATATTACAAGCTGAAACTCCAGGAGGCGTAATTTTTGGAGGGTCTTCTACCGTTCTAATAGCCGCAGATTATGTTATTATCGATGGATTTTATTGGAAAGATGGCGAAGGAGCAAACAACCATGTCCAATTTAGAAATGGAAGTTCTTATGCAAATAATTCTACCATCAGAAATTGTGCATTTAACGATTTAGGTGAAAGTGGAACTGATAAGCATCGATGGATTGTTTTGTACGGAACCAATAATATAGTCGAAAACTGTTCCTTTTTTAATAAGAGAAGCCCTGGAGCTCTTATTTTAGTAGAGCTGGAATATAATGATTTCAATCCGGTAGGGCACATTATAAGAAATAACTACTTTTATAATTATGTAGCAAGACCTGATGGAGAAACCCATGCAGGTGATAGCGAAACTATCCGGGTAGGTACTAGTGAATATCAAGACAAAAGCGCTAGTGTGCTTGTAGAAAACAATTATTTTCAAGAGGCTGATGGTGAAAATGAAATTATTACAAACAAGAGTGCTAATAATACTTATAAACACAATACATTTCGTAATTGCCATGGTTCCTTAGTTCTACGACATGGTGCAAATGCTTGGGTGGAAGGAAATTTTTTCTTAGGAGAAAACAAAGAAGGTTCAGGAGGTATTCGTGTGACGGATAGCTACCATACAATCATCAATAATTACATGCAGGGATTAAATAACGCTGATGATATATGGAATAACGGAATCACACTAGTCGGAGGATCAGATGCTTCAGGTGGTACAGGAAACGGATATCAGCGAGTTGATGATATATTGGTAGCATTTAATACCATTTATAATGCAGACGATCCGCTTTTCTATAATGACAGGTCTTCGTATGATCCTACAGGGGTATTCGCTTATAACCTTGTGTATAGTACTAACGGAACCTTAGTTTCTGGTGATATCTCCGGTACAGGACAAGGCATGACATATGTAGGAAACATATTTGGAGGTTCTGATTTAGGACTTTCTGATTCAGGATTTACAGAAGCAGATGCCAATTTTTCTGCCAGTGGTGAAATTTTTAAACCAAGCAGTTCTGGCGTTGCCGCAAATGCAGCCGGAAGCTCATATAATTCTGTGGTAGGTTTTGATATTGAAGGTCGTACAAGACCTGGAAGTAATATGGATGTTGGCGCACACGAAATTTCGGGAGGAAGTGGAAGTGTCATATATGGTCCGATTACAGATAGTCAGGTAGGCGATATTGTAGGAGCTTGTTTTCTTGATGCCTATGCATCACCCCTCAGTGAATGTGGAGCAACTAACACAAATTTATTAACAGTAACCGCTGTATCTGAATTTTCTGCAGCAGCACAATCTAAATCGGTATCTATAACTTCTAATGTAGATTGGACTGTTACTGATAATCAAAGTTGGATTTCAATAACACCAACCAGTGGATCTAATGATGGAACGATTTCTATTACAACTACTGAAAACACAAGCACTTCCGAAAGAAACGGAACGGTAACTGTTTCTGGTGGAGGTATATCAAGAACTATTAATATTACGCAAACAGGACAAACGATTACCAATCCAGAAGATTGTACAGAAGGAACAAACCTATCTCTTTCTTCTTCAATCGATAATTATAGTACACAAGAAAACACAACCAATACGGTAACCAATATACTGGATGAAAATACCTCTAACAGATGGTCGGCTAGTGGGTTTCCTCAGTATGCAGTTATTGATCTGGGTGGAGAATACGATGTAAATGAAATCAATCTGGCTCCATATGAAGATCGAGCCTATCAGTTTATAGTAGAAGGATCTGCCAACTCTGCTACTTCAGGATTCTCAACGTTAATCGACGCTACTGAAAACACAAACGGTGGAAGTGTTATTAACAGAAGCTTTGATTCACAATCTGTACGCTATGTAAAATTAACTATCACAGGAGCATCCGGATATGATGGTAGCTGGTCTTCTATTCATTCGTTTGAGATATTATGCGCAGGTAATACGACGACGCCTGATGAATTAACTGTTTCCTCTGTAAGTGATTTTAATGCTGAAGGTCAATCCAGATCCGTCACTATTACCTCTAATGTAGATTGGACTGTTACTGATAATCAAAGTTGGATTTCAATAACACCAACCAGTGGATCTAATGATGGAACGATTTCTATTACAACTACTGAAAACACAAGCACTTCCGAAAGAAACGGAACGGTAACTGTTTCTGGTGGAGGTATATCAAGAACTATTAATATTACGCAAACAGGACAAACGATTACCAATCCAGAAGATTGTACAGAAGGAACAAACCTATCTCTTTCTTCTTCAATCGATAATTATAGTACACAAGAAAACACAACCAATACGGTAACCAATATACTGGATGAAAATACCTCTAACAGATGGTCGGCTAGTGGGTTTCCTCAGTATGCAGTTATTGATCTGGGTGGAGAATACGATGTAAATGAAATCAATCTGGCTCCATATGAAGATCGAGCCTATCAGTTTATAGTAGAAGGATCTGCCAACTCTGCTACTTCAGGATTCTCAACGTTAATCGACGCTACTGAAAACACAAACGGTGGAAGTGTTATTAACAGAAGCTTTGATTCACAATCTGTACGCTATGTAAAATTAACTATCACAGGAGCATCCGGATATGATGGCACGTGGTCTTCTATTCATTCGTTTGAGGTATTATGCGCAGGTAATACGACCACGCCTGATGAATTAACTGTTTCCTCTGTAAATGATTTTGATTCAAAAGGCACTACGCTAACCGCTATTATTTCTTCTAATGTAGCTTGGCAAGCTACGAATACAGCTAGTTGGATATCAATTTCACCCGCTAGTGGATCTAATAACGGTACCATATCCATCTCTGCTTTGGAGAATACAACTACTTCTGAAAGAACAGCCACTATACTTGTTTCTGGTGGAGGTATATCTAGAACCATCGCAATTACACAACAAGGAGCTTCCTCAATTTCTACGGAGTGTACAGAAGGAACCATTCTAAGTACTAACGGAGATATTAATGATTTTAGTACTGAACAAAATTCTACAAATGGTGTCGCTAATCTTATAGATGGAAACACAACGGATAATAGGTGGTCTGCAGAAAATTACCCACAGTATGCGGTTATCGATCTGGGTGCATCGTATGCTGTTGATCAAATCAATCTATACCCATATGAAAGCAGAGCATATCAATTTTTAGTAGAAGGATCTACCACATCAGCCGATTCAGGATTTTCAACATTGACAGATGCTACTGATAATGCTTCCGGGAGCACCGTTATAAATAAAAGTTTCGACACTCAGAATGTTCGATATATAAGACTTACAGTTACAGGGGCTTCTGATTATACCGGTTCATGGATTTCTATTAGAGAATTTGAGGTCATTTGTGCTGGTGGCTCAACCCCTACTACAGATATATTATCAGTATCATCAATAGGTACATTTGATTCTGATGATAGTTCACAGACGGTAAATGTAACGTCAAATATTGATTGGACAGTTGCCGAAGATATTTCTTGGGTTTCTATTGATAGGACAAATGGTTCTAATAATGGTTCTTTTAATATTAGCGTTAGTGAGAATACATCTGTGAATAGTAGGACAGCTATTGTAACCGTCAATGCAGATGGCTTGTCACGAGAAATAAACGTGAGTCAAAATGGAACTTCTTCAAATACTGATTTAGATCCAAGATTAGCACCTTCAGAAAACTTCGATTTATCAAATTGGAATATAAACGTACCTATAGATAGAGGTGATGGAATATCTACAAATATCAGCGTAGTACAATTGAATAATAAATATGAACTAATGAACGTAGAAGGCAGAGATTATTTTTTTACAGGTCCTGATGGCGGAATGGTTTTTATAAATTATCCAAAAGATGCTCCAAAAACTTCTACCAGAACTTCATATACCAGAACTGAATTGAGAGAGTTGCTTACTGGTGATAGCCCTAGTGCTAGTAACCCGGCTAATAACTGGTATTTTAGTTCTTCTGATGAGATACCAGAAGAAGCAGGTGGCATTGATGGAGTTTTAACAGCTACTTTAGCTGTGAATCACGTTACTACAGATGGTAACAGTAATCATAAAGGTCGAGTTATTGTAGGTCAAATTCATGCTAGTAGTAATGAACCTAACAGATTATATTATCATAAATTACCTGAACATGATAAGGGTGCTATATATGTTGTTCATGAAGATTTTAGCGGAGACGAAACATATTACAATATTATTGGAAATTATATTGAAGATGAAAGCGATTCGGGTAGCCTTAATGATGAAATAACAGAACCGTCTGATGGTATTGAATTGAACGAGCGATTCTCCTATAAAATTGAAGTCGTAGGGAATGATCAGTGGGTCACTATATCGAGGGATGGTAAAGATGATGTTGTAAAATATATTAATATGGACGGTAGTGATTATGAAAATGATTGGATGTATTTTAAAGCAGGAGTTTATTCTCAAAACAATACAACAGACATTGATAATGATTATGATCAAGCAACTTTCTACGCTTTAAACCAATCGCACGGCAGTATCGACAAATCTATCAATACTGATAAAAATGACAATGCGTACAATATTAAAATTTTTCCAACGCAATTTAATACTGATTTGACAGTTACTTTTTCTTCTAGTCTGGAAGAGATAGGAAGTCTCAAAATAATTGATCTGGCTGGCAGAATAGTAGCTGAAGATCACCAATTAAAATCAGGAGACAAAATTAATATTGCTGGTAATTTACAGGCTGGTATGTATATGGTTCAATTAAGAGATTCTTACGGTAAAATCCTAACATCTCAAAAAGTTATTAAATCAAATTAAAAAACTACAGGGCAGAAGTTCTGTTAATAAAACCTCTGCCCTTTTATTTATACTTTTCAAAATTTGAATCTGATACTATAAAAAAGGATTTCTTTTTTGAATCGAAAATGCACATAGTTTCATCGTCGTTTTAATTACTAATTTTAAAAACTTTTTTAATGAAAAATTTTTACACATCTCTAAATAGAGGTGATCACACAAAAATTGATCCCCTTCTAACGAAATCGAAAAAAAACGGGATTATAAACCCATTAAAAAAGCTGATTCAGTTTAGCATATTAGGATGCATACTTCTCACAATTACACCAATAGTAGCTGCAGAATACACGGTAAGTTCTGCGGAAGAGTTTAATAATTTAAATCTGGTTGCAGGTGATGTAGTTACCTGGACAGATGGAATCTACACGGATCAAACGATTAATTTTATCAATGCTACAGGAACTTCCACGAATCCAATCATACTAAAAGCTCAAACTCCCGGTGGAGTCATCTTTACAGGAACCTCTAAACTATTCTTTTTTGGCAGCTATCTAATTGTAGATGGTTTTTACTGGAAAGAAGGAAACGGCACCAGTGATCATATACAGTTCCGACGTAATGGCTCAAACACCGATTTTGGTACCAATTGTATTATTAGAAATTGTGCGTTTAATAACCTTTTTACTATAGAACCCGAAAAAAGTAGATGGATTGTATTACACGGTACCAATAATGTAGTAGAAAACTGCTCTTTTATTAATAAATTAAGTGCAGGTGCTGTCATTCTCGTAGAATTAGCATACCAGGGAAGTACGATTGCAGGACACATTATACAAAATAATTATTTTTACAATATTACTCCAAAAGATGCTTTCTCTACTAATTCCGGCGACTGCGAAGCTATTAGGATTGGAGTTAGTGAATTCCAATCACTGAACGCAAGTGTTCTGGTAGAAAATAATTATTTTCAGGCAGCAGATGGAGAAAATGAAATCATCACTAATAAAAGTGCTAATAATATTTTTAAACGCAATACTTTCCGAAATTGCAGAGGATCTCTTGTATTAAGACACGGGGCAGGTGCCTTAGTAGAAGGCAACTTTTTCTTAGGAGAAGGCAAAGCTAAATCAGGAGGAATTCGTGTGACGGATAGAGATCATGTAATCATCAATAATTACATGCAAGGATTGAGTAATGACGGTGATATCTGGAACAATGGAATCACTTTAGTGGGAGGAGGAGAATCTTCTGGTGGAAGTGGTAATGGCTATCAGAATGTGGATAACGTATTAATTGCTTTTAATACTATTTACAACAGTGACGATCCTTTTCACTACAATGACAGAAACTCTTATGATCCTACGGGTACCATTGCATATAACTTAGTATATAGTGTGAATAGTACTGACATTGTAACAGGGGATATATCTGGTACAGGTCAGGGTATGACTTATGTAGGTAATATTTTTGGTGGGACAACGGTTGGAATTACAGATCCAGGGATTACCGAGGCAGATGCCGAATTTTCTGCCAATGGAGAAATTTTTACTCCAAGTGCTACCGGAGCAGCAGCAGATGCCGCCGGAAACACCTATAGTTCAACTGTTGATTTTGATATTGAGGGACTGATACGTCCTGATACAAATATGGATGTAGGGGCACACGAAGTATCCGGAGGTACAGGAAGTATATTTTATGCTCCAATCACAGATAGCCAGATAGGTAATGATATAGGATGTCCCTTTCTGGACACAGATGACATCAACGGTTCTTCTGATAATATCTCGCTCTCAGGAATATCCAGCTTTGCCGCTATTGGCGGAACATTGACAACCAATGTAACGGCTAATATAGCATGGAGTGCCAGTATCGATAATAATCCTACTTGGGTAAGTCTGAGCAATACATCAGGTACTAATAATGGCACTATTGATATAACAACCATAGAAAATACAGATACTACAAGCAGAACAGCGACATTAACCGTTACTGGCGGTGATATCACAAGAACATTAACTATCACTCAGGAAGCAGCAGATCCCACCGCAGGATTAAATCTAATTAATACCGGAACTAATGGAAACCCTGTGTCAGTATTCACCAACACAGAACAAACAGGTAATGAAGCGGTTAATACACTAGATAAAAATTTTGATACCAGATGGTCTGGTTTTGGTCTTGAAGCCGAAGTGATTTACGACTTAGGAAATACCTATTTTTTAGATATTATTAATATTGCTACACTAGAAAATAAGACATATCTATATGAAATTTTAGTCTCTACAGATGGAAACACGTTTACTTCAATTTCTGATGTCTCCAGTAATACAACAGGTGATTTTGAAAGCTATCCTGTAAATGCCGCAGCATCTCATATCAAAATCATAGGAGGTGGCCAGCCCGGAGGTACTGACTGGAATAGTATAACAGAAATAGAGTTCTATGGAGAATTGAATAATCAATTATCTGTTGAAGAATATAATGCAGTGTCACAATCTGGAATTACAACGTATCCTAACCCTGTGAATAATCAACTTACTATACTAAGACAAAACCTCAGTTTTAATGAAATTAATTTCTTTAGTATAGATGGTAAAAGAATATTTTCTAAAACATTAAATAAAACGGATCTTGAATCCAAAATAAATGTTTCTTCTTTAGCAAAAGGATTATACTTAATGAACATTTCTAATGGTTCTCAAAGGATCATGAAAAGAGTAATTATCAGTCGATAGACACAAGTTAAATTACATGCAAAAAGGGTGAAATCTTTCTGATTTCACCCTTTTTAGCTTTTATTCTTCTATTGTGAGCAATCGTTTTATGAGAACAGAAACAAAATCGGGATTATGGTTTTTTATACTCTGATACTGCCAATAGTTTTTCATTTCCATCTCTTGTAACTACTTTGATTCTGGAATTTGATGATTCTCGTTCAAAATACACATCTTTCTTGTGAATGTTTTCAGGACTTAACAAAAATACCTTTAATGATTCATTGGTAATTTCAAAAGCAAAGGAAATTGCAAAACTATAGGTGTTCAGAATCCTCAAATCTTTATACCCATATACTACTGCTGCATCAGCGCCTAACGGTGTATATCGAGAATCTTCTGTATACAAATCCAGTGAATGATTAAATCGCTCCAGAATATCTAAATCAGTAAGTAATGCACTATGATAAATAATTCCTGCTAATTGACAAAGACCTCCTCCGTAATCCTCTTGCAACACTCCCTGAACAATATTTCGGCTTTTTCTAAAACCATTTGCTGCGCTCGCTTTCCCTACAATATTCCAAAAAGAAAATAATTGCCCAGGCTTTATAGTTATTTTATTAATTTTTTCTGAAGCTATTCGAATATTCTCTATCTTATTTTCTGTAGAATCCGTTTTTTTGATTTCTTGCTTTATAGTTATTTTATGAACAAACGTATCACTTTTTCTACCCGATGATGCAAACCTAAAAAGATTTCCTTTTATTAAATCAGCACACCATCTCATCATAAGACGTATTTGCAACCGCAGACCTTTAGATAGTATTTTTTTTTTCATCTTTTTTCTAATTCAAAAAGCAAATAAGAGCTATATTCCTTTAAAAATGATGTGCATAAAGCATTATCCAATACAGCAGTTTTATTTCTTAGTTTTACAGGAACCCTGTGAATTGGAAGGAATAAAATCCCGTAATAGTTCAATATATTCCATTTTGTATCGCACAATTCTTTAATCTCAGTAACCGAAAGATGATTTGCTCCATGCCAACCTTGAGTCTTATAGCCCACAAAATTTCTTCGTTTTTTAGATGGAATATCAAAGAGCAGCTTCCCTCCTTTTCTTAATATTCTATAGGCCTCATCAAGAATACCACCCATAGTAGCCTTATCTAAATGCATAAATACATGAAATGAAATTATTATATCAAAACTACAATCATCAAAATGAGTATCCGTAGCGCTTTCATTAAATAATTGTTTTGTAGGATATTTTGCTTTTGCTATACGTATCATTTTTGAACTTATATCTACCCCATAATCTGCAAATTCCAGAAATCTTCCAGTCCCACACCCAATATCTAATATGTTTTTACTCTGTACTCCTTTTAGTAATCTATTCAGAATACTTCGCTCCTGTTGATCTATAAAAGCTCCGTAGGTATTCTTAAATCTGGAACTATCATAGGTATCAGCAATATCATTATAATAGTCAGTAACTTTTTGATTCATTTATTTATACTATAGTGGATATATTAAACAATATAATTTAGACATGTTGATCAATCAAAAAAGGATTTCCATCAGAATCCATAACTACAAAACTTGCAGGTCGTGAGATACCTTTCATCAGCTTCAGACTCTAAAACAACCCCCTTTATCTTTAAGCTGCCGTTGTATACTCCTTATATCATCAAAAGGTGTAATTAAATCTGCGTTTTCATCCCAACCAGAATTAAAAGTCAAAATATTAATATCAAACATATCTTGAAATAAACCAATAAGTGCAGTATCATTTTTGATAATAAGGTAATTCATTTCCACGTCACCTGGTAGTACTGTAAAACCTAAATTTTCGTAAAATCGCAAGGAAACCTATAAATCTTTAACACTAAGACTTACTGAAAATGCACATAACTTCATTGTCCTATTAATTTATTTCTAAATTAAAAAGATACAAAATTTAATATAATCAGCATTAAAAACAAAAAAAGGTTTAAAACTCTTGTTCTAAACCTTCTACACAATATAAAATCTTAATTCTATGTATCCTGATCTGTTTTATCCTTATCATCTTGGACAGCCTTTGCTATTTTTTCTACGACTTCTTTATCTTCCAGATACTTCAATAAAGCTGCTTTAAAATAATCTCTTCTGCCATAGAACACTCCTGATTCATTTACAATATAACCTTCTTTATACATATCCCCTTCTCCAGTCACTAACCAAGTTGGGTTTAGTTCTGCATACAATTCTATAATTTTTTCTATAAAATCTCCTCCAATATTACTATTTGCTGATTGTAATCTGTGTAAATATCCCGCACTAGCACCTATAGAAAGGCTGAAGCTTCGCAAACTCACTCCTAAATGAGTGGCAAAAACAATCACTCTATCTATTATTTTATCTTTTTTATCCAAAATAGTAAGTATTATTTGTATTTATCCAATATTTTGCATAATATTGTATAACGAAACGATAACGCTTTGTTCACAAATATAATTATACTGATAACATTAACCAACTTATTTATGATCACAACTGAAGAACGCGCCGCTATTTTAAAAGTTATCGGAACCAAACATTTAAAAAAAATACAAGCGTATCTATCACAAAACAAAATTTTTAACCAAAACAAAAAACCATATTCTAAGACAGTAATCTCCTATATTGTTTCCGGAGAACGAGAAAACGAAATTATTGAGAATGCTATTTTTGCTTATGCTCATCAGAAGATGATAGAAAACGAAAAGCAACAAGAACTTCGTGATCTATTAGTATCGAAACAAAAATCATAACCCCGTAGCCCAGAGCCGATGTCTTGTCAAAATACCTAGTCATATAATTTGTTTAATTTTATAGATTAATAACAAGTACAAGGTATTTTGAACAAGAATCGCAATGAGCAATTAAGAGATATTATTACTAAAGAAGATATAGAATATCTTATACGTTTATTTTATAGTAAAGCTCTAAAAGATCCAATAATTGGAGTATTCTTTACTGAAATAGCACAAATCAATCTAGAAGATCATATTCCTCATATTACTAGTTTCTGGGAACAACAGTTATTCTACACAGGTGATTATAAGAAAAATGTTCTCCAAATCCATAAAGATCTACACGTAAAGAAGATATTAGATAAAACACATTTTGATACCTGGTTATCTTTATTTAATACTACAATTGACAGTAACTTTAGCGGAAAAAACGCTGACCTTATGAAAACAAGAGCGCGCTCTATTGCAACGGTTATACAAATAAAGATCAGGTAATATTCTCGGTAGGCATCGTAAAATTTAATATGCACGCATAACACCTACCTTTCTTACTCCTATCTTACCTCCTGTAACTAACTAAAAAAACATGAACATTAAAATAACAGGGACTGGTAGCTATATTCCTTCTGAGATACGAAAAAACCAAGACTTTATAAACCATCAATTTTTAAATACAGATGGTTCCCTCATAGCACATCCTACTCCTGTTATTATTGAGAAGTTTAAAAAAATCACTGGTATTGAAGAGCGTAGATATGCTGCAAATCAATATAAAACATCTGATTTGGCATTTTTTGCTGCAGAAAAAGCTATTAAGGATGCTAAGATAGATCCAGAAAAATTAGATTATCTCATCGTAGCTCAAAATTTTGGTGATGTTGGCACCAATTCTACACAAGGAGACGCTGTACCTAGTATTGCTTCCAGAGTAAAACACAAACTAAAAATTAAAAATCCTTTTTGTGTTGCTTATGATGTATTATTTGGATGTCCCGGCTGGATAGAAGGAATGACACAAGCCTATTCGTTTATTAAGAGTGGTATGGCGTCAAAATGCCTTATAATTGGAGCAGAAACTTTATCAAGAGTAACAGATCCCTATGATCGCGACTCTATGATTTACGCGGACGGAGCAGGTGCAGCAATCGTTGAAAACACAGAAAACGGTGGCGGAATCATTTCTTCTATAAGTGCATCATATACACTGGAAGAAGCTAATTTTTTGTTTTTTGGAAAAACCTATCATCATACATCAGAAGATACTAACATGTATATAAAAATGTATGGTCGAAAAATATATGAATTTGCGCTTAGCCAAGTGCCAAAAGCTATGAAAGCTTGTCTGGATAAAGGAGCTATCCCCATTAAGAATATTAAGAAAATACTCATCCATCAGGCAAATGAAAAAATGGATGATGCTATTGTAACACGATTTTATGAACTCTATGATATGGCAGTACCAGAAGGTATTATGCCTATGACTATTCAAAAATTAGGAAACAGTAGTGTTGCAACCATACCTACTCTCTATGATCTCATTATAAAAGGTAAGGTGCACGGCCAATCTTTTCAATCCGGAGATATACTGCTTTTTGCCAGCGTGGGAGCAGGAATGAACATCAATGCCTTTTTGTATGAATATTGAGATGAAATAAAAAAAATCTCATCTATAAAGAAACTACTCTGAGTATTTGTATATTTTTACAAGGTATAAAGTAGATCAAACAGTAATCCATTCATTCATGTACGAAGGAACTTTTCCTCATAAACGCTATAAAGAAACATTAGAATTTATTAGAGCACATGTTCCTGCTCCTGCCTCTATTTTAGATCTGGGGGTTCGCAATCCTTTTGTAGAGTTCTTAGAGAAAGAAGGATATACTGTAAATAATACCTCTGGCGAAGATCTAGATTTAGAAACTGAAGCAGTTCGCATTACTGACGCAGAGGTAGTAACGGCTTTCGAAATTTTTGAACATCTTATCGCTCCTTTTAATGTATTAAGTGATATTACGGCTACTAAATTAGTAGCTTCTATACCTCTTAGATTATGGTTCTCCTCTGCATATAGAAGTAAAACCGATCCATGGGATCGTCATTATCACGAATTTGAGGATTGGCAATTCGACTGGTTACTGGAAAAAGCAGGTTGGGAAATTAAAGCACGAAAAAAATGGACTCATCCTATCAAAAAAATTGGTTTCCGTCCTTTATTACGATATTTTACTCCCAGATACTATATCATATATGCAGAGAGAAGATGAAAAATCTCAAAACTATAAAAAATTATACGGTATACTGTAGGATGTTTTAAACACGAACTAAAACTTGCACCCTTAACCTAAAATAAGAATTCATCAAGTGGATATTTATATTGTTATACCAGCACATAATGAGGAACAGCTTATCACTGGCACATTAAATTCGCTGGTTACTCAAACAATACTGCCTAAAAAAATAGTAGTTGTCAATGATAACTCTACAGATCAAACAAAAAATATAGTTACGCAGTTTACAGAAAAATACGATTTTATATCTTTAGTAAACACGAATTCATCTACAGATCATATGCCAGGTAGTAAGGTGATCAATGCTTTTTATCAAGGATATAATACACTGGATACCAATTATGATATTATTTGCAAATTTGATGCGGATCTCATTTTCCCCAATAACTATCTGGAACAAATAATCACTCATTTTAGCACTTCCAAAAAAGTAGGAATGGCTGGTGGGTTTTGCTATATACAAAAAGATCAGAAGTGGATATTAGAAAACCTAACTAATAAAGATCATATACGTGGTGCTTTAAAAGCATATCGTAAAACCTGTTTTTTAGACATTGGTGGGTTGAAACCCCATATGGGATGGGACACTTTAGATGAATTACTAGCACAATATCATCATTGGGAAATTAAGACAGATACAACCTTACAAGTAAAACATCTGAAACCCACAGGAAATACCTATAACCCAAAAGCAAAATATAAACAAGGAGAGGCATTCTATCGAATACGCTACGGTTTTATAATTACTCTTATTGCCTCTATAAAACTAGCCTTACTTAAGAAAAAGCCACAACTAATCTATGATTATATTATAGGTTATATAAAGGCGAGGAAAGAAAAACAACCCTTTCTGGTTACGAAGTCTGAAGGCAAGTTTATACGTAAGCTACGTTGGAAAAAAATTAAACAAAAATTGAGTTGATCCACTTACACGAATAGCTTGGTTATTATAAAAATTACACCTAAATTGCGCGCGCACAACTTACAGGTATCCATTAAAAAAAGCATTGTACAATTTTTATTGAGCAATGGCAATAATCAATACAAACATTTCAATAAGTAAACATGAAAAAAAGTAACCTTTACAATTATCTACTAGTTGTAATATTAATGGTAAGTTCTTGTAAGAAAACAACCGATGAAAAACAAGCAGATAGCTCTGGTATCGTAAGTGATATCGAAGCGTTCAACAAGGCAATTGCAGCAGCAAAACCCGGAGATGAAATTATTCTTGGTAATGGTACCTGGACAGATGCACATTTTGTTTTTACTGCAGAAGGCACAAAAGAGGCTCCTATAACAATCAAAGCAGAGGAAAATGGGAAAGTAATTCTCTCGGGTAACACCTCTTTAAAAATTGGCGGAAAACATTTAGTAATTCAAGGACTTGTTTTTAATGATGGTTTCACAGAAGAAGATGCTTTAATTATTTTTAAGACAGATGACGGAAAACTAGCAGAAAACTGTAGGCTTACTGAGATTGCAATCGATCATTTTAATCCTAAAAACAGGTTTGACAAATCTGAGTGGATTCATGTACACGGTAAAAATAACCGAGTAGATCATAGCTATTTTGGAGGAAAATTAAATGCTGGAGTAACACTTGTCGTAAAATTAAACAACAAAAATAGCTTAGAAAACAATCACAGAATTGATCATAATCATTTTGGATACAGACCTAATCTAGGATCTAATGGAGGAGAGACTTTACGCGTAGGTGTTTCTACATATTCTCTTAGCCCTTCAAGAACTGTGATAGAAAACAATTATTTCGAACAATGTGATGGAGAGGTAGAAATCGTTTCTCTAAAGTCTAGTGATAATATTGCGCGTAACAATGTGTTTTTTGAATCAGCAGGTGTCTTAGCGCTAAGGCATGGAAATCGCAACCTCATAGAAAACAACTTTTTTATAGGTAATAACAAACCCGGTACCGGTGGAGTTCGTGTTATTAATAATGGACATACTATTAAGAATAATCATTTTCAGGAATTAAAAGGGAAACGTTTTTTTGGAGCGTTACCCGTAATGAACGGAGTACCTAACTCTTTGATCAATAGATACCATAGAGCAGAAGATACTGATATCGTAGGTAATAAATTCCTAAAGTGTGACCATATTCAATTTGGTGTAGGAGCTGATAATGAAAGAACAGATCCTCCTAGAGATATTCGTTTCACAGACAACACCTTTTACTACCCGGAGAGAAAACAAGTTTTTGAAGGGATTTCTGATTTTAGCACTTTTACTTTTACTAATAATGAAGTAGTGACTGCAGACGCTGGATTTACCAGAAAAGGTTTTACAAAAGCATCAATTTCTTTTACTAAAGATCCTGCTGATGGATTGTATAAAAATGAGAATTACAAGCCTACACTCCCGGTGACAAAAAAAGATGTAGGACCAAACTGGTATACCCCTCAACCAAAATATTATGAGATGGTTGGTGGAAATGCTAAGACAATCGAAGTTGCCAGCAATGATGAATTATTGGATGCTGTAAAAAAGGCAAACTCAGGAGATATAATTAATCTAAAGCCTGGAACTTATGTTTTTAAAGAACCTTTAGAACTGACCAAATCTCTTACCATTACTGCTCCTAAAAATGTTGATACTACGTTTTTTAAATACGAAAAAAACGAAAAACAAAAACCACTTATTGTGATTGAAAATGGAGGAAATCTAAATATCAGTGGAGTTACCTTTGATGGAAGATCCGAAAACGGAATTGCCTATGCAGGTATTACTACCTCATCAAAACCTATGATCGCTCATTATAAGTTAAAGGTGAATTCATGTATGTTCAAAAACTTTGACGCCAGTCGTAAAACAGCATTTAGAGCAGCCAAAAATACCTATGCAGATACTTTATCATTTAAAAACTGTAAATTCTTTAATATTTCTGGTAATGCTATTAGCCTTGATGGAGAAAATGAAGACAGAGGAAGATATAATGCAGAGTATGTAGAAATCGATAACTGTCATTTCCAAAAAGTAATGGGGAACGCTCTTGTGCTACTAAGAATGGGTAATGATGAGAGTACTACAGGACCTTATTTACGTTTAACTAATTCTACTTTTATTGATACCAATAATAAAGATTTAGGAAGTGTGGTGTTGCTATGGGGAGTACAAAAACTACATATTGACAACTTGTTATTCATCAATTCTGGAAGAGGCGGAAGAGCATTAAAATATGAAGATCCGGGATGGGCAGTAAGTACTATCGATAATATCAGTCTAATCAATGCTGGACGCATCGAAACCTTTGGAAAGCGAACCGGTGCTAATGTACAGATCGTAAAAACCGATAAACCACTAGAATACAAAGCAAAATATGCAGGATATGTACCTACTAAATAATGTAAGCTTTTAATACTTTCTGGTTTATTTAAAATATTTAACGACAAAACAGCCATTACTACGTGGCTGTTTTTTTTATTGCTAAATTTATTTTTAATACTTCCTACTAAGATGCTTAAGGGAAAAGATTGAAAAAAACAAGATTCCGCTTAAAAAAAACAAAAAAAGACTTTATAAAAAGATGATTATAATTTATAATAACAGCGGGATATTAGTACCAGTATATATAGGAGTTTCCTTAATAGTAACTACTCTTTTAAATAGAATATTAAAGCATTATATAGCTTTAGTATCAGCCTTAAATTACGACTCTCAAATCGTTATGGGTTTAGGACTCATTATCTCAGCCATTTGGACCTATGTTACAAGTGAAGATTATATAATCATAGATGGAGAAAAAGAATATATATGAATAACCACTTTTTTTATATTTCAATGAAATTGTGGAGTTATATATTATTGGGATTTGGAATATTAGCGATGATCAGTGGAATACTGGAAATAATTAATTAAAATTACCAAAATTTTCTAACCTGCTGTAATGCCGGATTACGATTATCTTCTTTCCAGATAACAGAAAGTGTAGTTTTTTGAGGTATGTTAGGTATTTCTAAAAATTTAACTCTCAGATCAAATCCGTGTTGCAAAGATGTAGGTACAATAGCTACTCCCAAACCACTTTCTACCAATTTAAAAATAGTTTGGGCGTGTACCGATTTATGAGAAACCTTTGGTGTAAAACCCTTGTCTTCACATATACTCATAATCATATCATAATACACATTACTATAATCTGATGAGAACAAAATAAAATCTTCCTCAGACACCTGATCAATACTTTTAAAATTAGAATTATGTAATAAATGATTCTCGGGCAATACCAGAGAAAAATTATCTGTCAATACCGTTTGCATTTTTAAACCCTCGGGTACTCTTGCTAACCTTACAAAACCAATATCCAGCTTATCTTTTTCTATCGCTTCGACCTGGTGATAATTAGACATCTCATCTAAGCTGGCATGGATATTAGGGAACTCTTGATTCATTCTGATCAAAAGATCAGGGACGACCGTTTGCATAGCAGAACCCAAAAAACCAATCCGTATTTCGCCCTCATATCCTTTTGCTATTAGACTCGTTTGCTTTACAGTAAAATCGATATGATTAAACAGATACGCTACTTCTCTTTTTAGATATTGCCCGGCAGCAGTTAACTCCACCTTCCTTTTAGTACGAATGAATAATGCTGTCCCTATAATTTCCTCCATTTGTTTGATTTGCCTGCTCAATCCAGGTTGAGAAATATATAAACGCTCTGCTGCTTTTCTAAAATGTAATTCCTCAGCTACCGCAAGAAAATAGGAAAAGTGACGTAATTCTAATTGATAACCCATAGTTATTAATAATTGACTTATTTAGTATTTATAATTATTAAATATATCCATTAATTTTGTAAACACACAAGCCTACCATAAAATGTCAAAAACAATAAAACATTTTTTATTTGGTGAAGGTCATCTCACTGCCGGAATAGCACTACAAATAGCTCGTGGAGAAATCCCGGGAATTATTTCTGAAGCTTCCCGTATCAAAATTAGAAAAAACAGGAAAGCCGTAGTGCATATTGTAGATAAAGGAGAAGCAGTGTACGGAATTAACACTGGTTTTGGTCCTTTATGCACTACAAAAATTTCCAAAGAGGAAACCAAAGTTCTTCAAACTAATATTTTACAAAGTCATAGCGTAGGCGTTGGAGAACCTATTGCTGAAGAAATAGCCAAATTGATGCTGATCCTAAAATTACAATCTTTGTGCAAAGGGTATTCTGGTATAGCAGAAACCACACTTGACAGAATACTATGGCACATCGATAATAATGCTATCCCAGTAGTTCCGTGTCAAGGTTCTGTAGGTGCATCAGGTGATCTGGCTCCCTTATCTCATCTGTTTTTACCATTAATTGGATTGGGTAAAGTTGAATACCAAGGATATACTATATCCACAGAGACATTATTTCAAAAAAAAGGATTACAAGCCATAACATTAGGTCCCAAAGAAGGGCTGGCATTAATAAACGGGACACAATTTATAGCCGCTCATGCAGTACAGGTAATTGCTAAACTATATAATTGTCTTTCTCAGGCTGATATTATTGGTACTATGATGATTGAGGGACTACAAGGATCTGTAAAACCCTTTTATAAAGAATTACACGAACTTCGCCCCTTTAAAGGCAATATTCATGTAGCCTCCAGAGTCAGAGCATTCTTAAAAGGATCAGAAATCAATGAAGATCATATTGATTGTAATCGGGTACAGGATCCCTACTCTTTGCGTTGTATTCCTCAAGTTCACGGCGCTTCCAGAAATGCGTGGTTACATCTCAAAGAATTGCTGGAAGTAGAATTAAATGCTGTAACAGACAATCCAATAATCATTGATGAAGAATTAACAATTAGTGGTGGCAATTTTCACGGACAGCCATTGGCTATTGCGTTAGATTATGCCTGCATTGCAGCTTCAGAATTAGGTAATATTTCGGATCGCAGAATATATCTTTCTTTAGAAGGCAACACAGGAGTACCTAAATTATTAATGAAACATACTGGGATTAACTCGGGATATATGATTTTGCAATATACCACTGCTGCATTGGCTAGTGAAAATAAAGGCTTGTGCTTTCCATCAAGCGCAGATAGCATACCTACTTCATTGGGACAAGAAGATCACGTAAGTATGGGGTCTATAGGAGCAAGAAAAGCACTAACGGTGATTGAAAATGTAGAAAAAATATTAGCGATTGAATTATTAACAGCAGCACAAGCTTTTGAATTCAGGAAACCAATGAAATCAGGTAAAATACTGGAAGAAATATATAAAACTGTAAGAGCTAATGTTTCCTTTGCTACTAAAGACAGAGTCTTTGCAATTGATATCGAGAAGGGAATCGAGATGATTAAGAATCAAACAATTATCAAAGTAGTTGAAGAAGTTATTAAAAAAGAGAAATTAGCACTAGACATTGAATTTTTAGATGAATTTGAATCTTATTAGCTCTAAAATCCTGATGCCTAAGGGCAATTAACGACCTAAAAGATTTTAAAAACCAATCAGGTCTGAATATTGTAACATTTTGATAAAATCATACTTTATCAAACTAACAATTCATTAAAACATATGGAACACTATAAACTCATCGGCCCTATTACACAACTTATTACTATGGCAGATCTACCGCTACAAGGTACTTTAGTTGGCAAGGAAGCGCAGACTATAAAACAAGCTGGAATTTTGATCAAAGGATCAAATATTTATGAAGTAGGTATTTATGAAGCATTATTACCAAAAGGAGAAAAATTAAATGCTGAAAATATAACCCTAGACACGGAATATGTTTGCTTACCCGGATTTATAGATGCTCACACTCATATTTGCTTTGCTGGCTCCAGAGCTACTGATTATGCAATGCGCAATGCTGGTAAATCTTATTTAGAAATCGCAGAAAATGGTGGCGGAATTTGGGATACAGTCACAAACACAAGAAAAGCTTCTTTTGAAGAGTTACAATATTCTATTATTAAAAGAGCCAATAGTTTAGTAAGAAATGGTATCACCACCATAGAAGTAAAAAGTGGTTATGGACTCTCTGTAACAGAAGAATTAAAAATGTTAAGAGCCATACGCAATGCAAATCAAATCACTGAAGCAGATTTAATCGCTACCTGCCTTGCAGCTCATATGCTTCCTAATGATTATAAAGGTACAAAAGCATCCTATTTACATGAAATAGCAACTACTCTTTTTCCAATATTGCAAACAGAAAACCTGACCAATCGTATAGATGCTTTTATAGAACAGAGTGCATTTTCTGCTACAGATATTCAACCCTATTTTAAACAAGCAAAAGCAATGGGCTTTGATATCACTGTACACGCAGATCAATTTAGCACAAGTGGTAGCGAAGTAGCGATTACCTTCAATGCTATCAGTGCGGATCATCTGGAGGCTAGTACAGATTATGAAATTGAGAGGCTAGCCGCAAGCAATGTTATAGCGGTTGCATTGCCGGGAGCATCTATAGGGTTAGGATGTAATTTTGCTCCAGCCAGAAAAATTCTGGATGCAGGAGGAGCTTTAGCAATTGCCAGTGATTGGAATCCGGGTTCAGCTCCTATGGGGGATTTATTAACTCAAGCTTGTATTTTAGGAACTTTTGAAAAACTAACAAACATAGAAGTTTTAGCGGGTATTACCTTTAGAGCTGCCGCTGCACTTAACCTAAAGGATCGCGGTCAATTACTACCCGGAATGTTAGCCGATTTTAATTTATTCCCAACAGATCATTATAATGAAATATGCTACCATCAGGGAAAAATACTTCCATCGCAAGTATGGAAAAAAGGAGAGTTGGTCTATGCTGAGCATTCATAGTATTTAATAAATCGTTAGTTAAATTAGTATGAAATCATCTTTCTTCTAAGTTGAGAAGACGATTCATAAAATATATAGATTTTAAAAATTTGTGTGGCTTTAACCCAATAAAAAATGACTTTTAAAGAACAAATTCTTGCGGGACTTCCTAAGCAGTTACCTCTAAAAAAGGAATTAAACGCTTCGATTAGTCGCGCTCCAAAACGAAAGCAAATCTTAACGACAAGTGAAAAAAAGTTAGCAATTAGAAATGCATTAAGATATTTCCCAATTGCTTGGCATGAAGAACTTTCTAAAGAGTTTTTAGAAGAATTACACACTTACGGACGTATCTATATGTATCGATTTATTCCAGAATATGATATGTATGCACGACCTGTAGAAGACTATCCTGCTCAGACAATACAAGCAGCAGGAATTATGTTGATGATTCAGAATAACCTTGATCCTGCTGTGGCTCAACATCCCTATGAACTCATAACCTATGGAGGGAATGGTGCTGTTTTTCAGAATTGGGCGCAGTATCTGATAACTATGTCCTACCTCGCTAGTATGACTCATTCTCAAACATTACATATGTATTCAGGGCATCCTATGGGATTATTTCCTTCATCACAGGAAGCTCCCAGAGTCGTTATCACTAATGGTATGATGATTCCTAACTATTCTAAGCCTGATGATTGGGAAAAATATAACGCACTAGGTGTTACACAATATGGTCAAATGACTGCAGGCAGTTATATGTATATAGGACCACAAGGCATCGTACATGGTACAACCATAACGGTCATGAATGCTTTTAGAAAAGTACTTAAGTCCACTGAAAGTTCTGCTGGTAAAATTTTTTTAACCTCAGGTCTTGGAGGAATGAGCGGAGCACAACCTAAAGCTGGAAATATAGCAGGTTGCATTACCGTTTGTGCTGAAGTAAATCCAAAAGCAGCTATCAAAAGATACAAGCAAGGTTGGGTAGATGAAATTATTGACACCTTAGATGAATTGATCGCAAGAGTTCAAAAAGCAATAACAAATACTGAAGTTGTTTCTATTGCATTTCAAGGAAATATAGTAGAGGTATGGGAACGTTTTTATGAAGAAAACATCTATGTACATCTTGGATCTGATCAAACCTCACTACACAATCCCTGGTCCGGTGGCTATTACCCTGTAGACTTAAGTTATACCGAATCCAATCAATTATTAATTAACGATCCCGAAGCTTTTAAAACTAAAGTCAAACAATCCTTATGCAGGCACGCTGAGGCAATCAACAAGCATACTGCAAGAGGCACCTATTTCTTTGATTATGGTAATGCATTCTTACTAGAAGCTTCGCGAGCAGGGGCAAAAGTAATGGCTGCAAATAGGATTGATTTTAAATACCCGTCCTACATTCAGGATATTTTGGGACCTATGTGCTTTGATTATGGGTTTGGTCCCTTTAGATGGGTTTGTGCGTCGGGTAAAGCTGAAGATCTAGAAACTACAGACCGTATTGCTATGAAAGTGATGTTGCTTATAAAAAAATCAGCTCCCTCAGAGATTCAACAACAATTACAGGATAATATCATTTGGATAAAAGAAGCAAAAGTAAACAATCTGGTGGTAGGCTCTCAAGCCAGAATTCTTTATGCAGATGCAGAAGGACGAACAAAGATTGCCGAGGCATTTAATAAAGCGATCAAATCCGGTGATATTAAAGCTCCTGTAATATTAGGAAGAGATCACCACGATGTTAGTGGTACAGATTCTCCATACAGAGAAACCAGTAATATATATGACGGTAGTAAATTCACTGCAGATATGGCAATTCATAACGTGATCGGAGATAGTTTTAGAGGTGCTACTTGGGTTTCCATCCACAATGGTGGAGGAGTAGGATGGGGAGAAGTTATCAATGGAGGTTTTGGATTAGTTTTAGATGGATCAGAAGATGCTTTGCGAAAATTAAAAAACATGCTTTTTTATGATGTTAATAACGGTATTTCTCGCAGAAGTTGGGCGCGAAATAAAGAAGCATTATTTGCCGTTCAACGAGAAATGAAAAGAACCCCGGAATTGAAAGTTACAGTTCCTTCAATAGTGGAAGATTCTGTAATAGAAAAATTAGAGTTAGACTGAAATATCTAAAAAAACAACATGAACCTATTTAAAATTACAGAAGCTACAGTCCCCAAGGTTCCGATACTTATCAGTATTCCACATGCGGGAACTCAATTTCCTGTAGAAATAAAGCATTACTATAAAAAAAAAATGCGCAATCATCTGGATGACACCGATTGGTATGTGCATAAATTGTATGAGTTTGCCCCCTCTCTTGGGATTACTATAATCAAAGCAAATTTAAGCAGATGGGTAATTGATCTTAATCGTGATCCAAAAAGTATTCCTCTTTATACTGATAACAGGCTCATTACTGCAATCACACCAATTACTGATTTTTATGGAAATAACATCTATACCTCATCATCGTCAGAGCCTGATCCAATAGAAATACAACGAAGATTAGATCTCTATTATTGGCCTTATTACCGACAGATTGAAACCTTGATCGCTGACCTTAAAAAAAAATTCGGAAAGGTATTGTTATGGGACGCACATTCTATTCGACACTTGGTCAGCACAATACAGAAAAAACCATTCCCGGATATGATTTTAGGAAATAATGACCAAAAAACTGCACACCCTCAATTAATATTAACTGCATTAGAGAAATTAAGATCTAAGAAATTTGAAGTTGCCCATAATACTCCGTTTAAAGGAGGTCATATCACCCGGTATTTTGGAAAACCAGCACAAAACGTACATGCGCTACAATTAGAAATGAATAAAATCCTGTATATGGATGATAATGAGATTACGTATAATACAAAACGTGCCAGCGAGGTTCAGGAAGTCCTGCAAGACACGCTACAACATTTAATTCGAACCATGAAAACGTGCTCATGAAAACATATTCTTTTAAAGGCATCTTACAAAATAACGGTTGGAGAGAGAACACCTGCATATCTATAAATGATAAAGGTATTATTACTAAAATTTATGATAGCACTTCTAATGTTGACAGCATAGAAAACATCAATGGCTATGCTATCCCAGGGTTTCAGAACACACATTCTCATGCATTTCAATACGCTATGGCTGGACTTGCAGAAAAGCATCAGGAAGCTGCCAATCAAGATGATTTCTGGGGTTGGAGAGAAGCCATGTATCAACTGGCATTATCGATAAATCCAGATCAAATGGAAACTATCGCTACTATGCTATACTCAGAAATGGCTCGCCATGGGTATACGAATGTAGCCGAATTTCATTATGTACATCACGATCAACAAGGTAACCCATATACTGATCTCTCTGAAATGGGAAGCAGACTCGTTGCTGCTGCCAAAACAGCAGGAATTGCTATTACACTCGTACCGATTTTCTATCAAAAAGGAGGTTTTGGACTCGCTCCTAATCAAAGACAACGAAGATTTATTTCTCCTACCGTAGACGATTATCTCAAATTAGTAGAAGCAAGTGTCAAAGCCTGTAGCTATTATGAACAGGCAACTTTCGGTATTGGTGTGCATTCTATGCGTGCAGTAGAACCTACGGATATTATAAAAATTACAAAATCCGGTCCACAGGATATCCCATTTCATATTCATGTGGCTGAACAATTAAAAGAAATTGAAGAGTGTATCAAATATGTAAACAGAAGACCTGTAGACTGGTTATTGGATCATCTGGATCTCAATGATCGATTTCATCTGGTGCATGCAACTCATATTAGCAAAGATGAGACCATCCGCTTAGCAAAAAGCAAAGCTAATGTTATTCTTTGCCCCAGTACCGAAGGAAATTTGGGAGACGGATTATTTCCACTTAAAAATTATCAGAAAGCAGGTGGCAATTGGAGTATAGGAACAGATAGCCATATTGGTCTAAATCCATTAGAAGAACTAAGAATTTTAGATTACGGACAGCGAGTAACCTCTCACAAACGAAATACATACTTCTCTAATAAACAATTGGATGCAGGAATGTATGCCATAGAAATGGCAACCCTGACCGGAAGAAAAGCGATGAACAATTATACTACTTCTTTTTTTGAAGTTGGACAACCATTGAATGCTTGTATTATCGACGCCACCGCACCTCTGATTGCTACCTCTTCTATCGATAATTTAACAGGTACTATTATCTATGCCTCAGACAATCGGACGCAATGGGGCACTATTGCACAAGGTAAACTCATTGTAAAAAACGGAACGCATTTTGACCACGAAATCATTACAAATCAATTTATTAAAGGAATAAAGGAATTGAAGAATCGATGAGTTACGTATTTCATTATCATAGATGAAACATAATAGACATCCTTACCCAATCTCTCCCTCACAGGAGATTAGCCAAAACTTCTCTTTTATGAAGAGTTTACGAGAACATTTTAGCAAATTATTAAATTCACATTTTAAATGTCTTGTGATATTTTTCGATCTAATTCAAATTACAAACAACACCTAAATGCTTGACTTAAAACTGAAAAAACTTGCCTATTCTAGCACAAACGATAATACATCACCCGTAGCACCATTAGGAAATGCAATTCCTAGTAAGGCGGAAATTGTTGGAGCTATATCCTGGGTTTCCGTCTTTTGGGTAGTGCTTCCTTTTTTTATTCCTTTTCCAAAAAATAATAAAGGAGCGTGTGTATCATAACTTAATCCACTACCATGAGTAGAACCCTTTAAATGATAGGTAACAGTAGCAGGATCAAAAGCATATACCACATCACCACTTCTTTTCTGATTATATCCTTTTTGGATTAGTGCTGCAAGACCATGACTATATTCTCCAGAGGTTAGCTGTGTTCTGGTTAACACCTTGTCTATCTGATCATATTTTAATATAAATTGTGCTATACTATTTTCTAGTTTTTCTGGTGTTATTTTATTTTTAGCTAATACATCATAATCAAAAAACACCTGATCATTTGCTATCTCTTCAATTAACCCTTCTATCTGATAACTATTTTTTACAAAAGTTTTCACGTTCTCAGAAAATAGATCCGTATCAAAATATCCAGCTGGTATTTTTAATGATTTCAGATAGGCTGGCACATGGACTGCCCCATGATCAGCGGTAAGAAACATAGTGTAATTTCCTTTACCCACTTTAAGATCCAATGCTTTAAACAACCGTTCTAAATCTTTATCTAATCGGATGTAGGTATCTTCTATTTCTATAGAATTAACGCCAAAATTATGTCCTACATAATCCGTACTGGAGAAACTTACTGTTAGAAAATCAGTAACTGAATCTGCACCTAATTGCTCTCCATCCAATGATGCAATGGCAAAATCTGCTGTCAAGCTATTCCCATATGCTGATCCCTTGATGATGTCATAACCTGCGTTTTTATCCTTTAATGCTGCCAGATCATATGGGAAAGTAGCCCCTTCTTTACCTTTATATCCACTCTCAAAATCATTCAGATCAGGACCGCTTGCTGTATAAGTCTTTATATCATATAATGTATTCCATATTTTTAAATAAGATTCTGCCTGATCTGTATCATTAAACTTTTTTACCCAATCCGGTAATTCATCTCTATAATAAGTACTTGTAATCCATTTACCTTCATCCTTACCCCTAAACCAATATGCTCCATTAGCCGTATGACCTGCTGGTAATATTGCTCCTCTGTCTTTAATAGCTATCCCAATGGTTTTACCTTTTAATTGTGTGTGTAATCTGTTTTGGTCTGCTACGGTAGTAGTTTTCATACGACGTGGAGACATTCGTTCTAATTCACTTTCTGAACCCACCGCACTCACCGATGGATCACTTGCACAATATACTTCTGCTTTGCTAAACTTATCATACCAATAATTAGAAATGATTCCATGATTTTGTGGTGTAGTTCCGGTAAAAATAGATGCATGACCTGGACCGGTATAGGTAGGTACATAATTAAAGTGATTATTCTTACAGTTAAACCCCTCATCCATCATTCTCTTAAAACCTCCTTTACCAAATCGATTATAAAAGCGAGTTAAATAATCATAACGCATCTGATCAATAACAATACCGACCACTAATTTAGGTGAAACACTTATTTCTTTTTGTTTGGAAACTATATTGGAACCTGCCTTAGATTGCGCTTGTAATGACCAACAATGTGAGGTCAATACAATCATTGAAAAAATAAAGAATAATCTTTTTGTCATTATATTTATGTTTAAATCGCTAAAATACATTGAATACAAATGTAAAACTTTAATAAAAGGTTAAATGCTGTCGGGGTTTTTTTTTCTATTTTAGCCTTTACTTAATAAAAGAGCCTATGTTTTATCTGGACGATATTGGTCGTTATTTTTTAATGTTGAAGAATACTTTTAGTAGAATGACTAAGGGCTCTGTTTTAAGAAGTCTGATCTTCAAGGAGATAAATGACCTTGTCATTGGTTCTGTAGGCATTATTATATTTTTAGCGTTTTTTATAGGAGCTGTAGTAGCAATACAGACGGCATTAAACCTTACAAATCCACTGATCCCAAAAAAATTAATTGCTTTTGCTTCCAGACAGTCGGTGATCTTAGAATTTGCTCCCACGTTTCTTTCAGTAATTATGGCAGGAAAAGTAGGTTCATTTATAACATCCAGTATTGGAACCATGAGAGTGACAGAGCAAATAGATGCATTAGAAGTAATGGGAATCAATTCTCTAAATTATTTGGTTTTTCCTAAGATCGTAGCTATGCTTATGTATCCATTTATAATTGCTATTGCTATGTTTATTGGAATTTTTGGAGGATATGTCGCAGGAGTTTATGGAGGATTTGTCTCTAGTAGTGAATTTATTACAGGGTTGCAAGAAGAGTTTATTCCATATCACTTAGTATATGCGTTTCTAAAAACATTTTTATTTGCTTTTCTATTAGCTACAATACCTTCTTTTCATGGATACTATATGCGTGGTGGTGCACTTGAGGTAGGTAAAGCAAGTACTTCAGCGTTCGTCTGGACGACAGTAGTCATCATCATCAGTAATTATATACTCACTCAACTATTATTAAGCTAATGATCGAAGTTAAAAATTTACATAAAGGTTTTAATGGAGAAGAAATTTTAAAGGGAATTACCACTTCTTTTAAACGAGGAAAAACCAACCTCATAATTGGTACTAGTGGTAGTGGTAAAACTGTATTCCTAAAATGTTTGCTAGGTCTTTTTGCTCCCGAAAAGGGCTCTATTATTTATGATGGCAAGGTGTATTCTGAGTTGGATGAAGAAGAGCAGAGAGGCCTTAGAGAAAGTATGGGAATGGTTTTTCAAGGGAGTGCCTTGTTTGATTCTATGACAGTAGAAGAAAATATTATGTTTCCACTACGTATGTTTACCAAACAAAAAAAGGCAGAGATGCTTGATAGAGCTAATACGGTAATTGATCGCGTACAACTGATAAACGCAAATAAAAAACTACCCTCAGAAATTAGTGGTGGAATGCAAAAGCGAGTGGCGATAGCACGTGCTATCGTAACCAGACCAAATTATTTATTCTGCGACGAACCCAATTCTGGATTAGACCCTAAAACAGCTACCGTTATTGACAATCTCATTCAAGAAATTACAGAAGAATATGATATTACAACAGTGATTAATACTCATGATATGAACTCAGTAATGGAGATTGGCGAAAAAATTATTTTTCTTCGCTACGGAAATCTGGAATGGGAAGGTGATAAATCTCAGATTTTCAAAACAGATAATGAAGCTGTTACAGACTTTGTATACTCATCTAATTTATTTAAGAAAGTTCGTAATGCTCAGTTAAAAGGGTTATAAAATAGCATCACACAACTCTTGTTTTAATATGAATAAAGAATAAGATTGACACTATAAATTACCCGAAATCTCATAATATGTATACAAACGATATAACATCTGCTGTATTGAAATCCAAACAATTAACTCCACCACCTCTTCTGCCTTACATAAAGAAACAACTTCTTGCAAAACAACATTATTTATTATTGCTGGACTACTTGATGATGCTTTAGCAAGAACTATAAACCCAGCTTGTCTCTTAGAAAGACCAGTTGTATTAACAATATCAGTAATCAATTGTTTACAGGTATTAGCAGTATACACTATTTCTTTTAAGGCTACATCCTGAATTTTTATTAGAACTTCAGTAGTTATATTCGGCATATGATAATTAACCAAAATAGTAGCTTCCTCTATCAATTTTTTATTCTGAACTGTTGTAGAAAACAATAAACCCGCAAGACATTTTGTTCCTAATCCTATTTTTGTTGTATTATTATCTAGATTATCCCTTAGCACAGTGGTGATTGCTCTAATTAGCCGTGCTGCTTTAAAATAAGCTATCATAGGAAATGAATACCCTGTATGTTTCTTTAAATATTCACCAGCTTCAGGATATTTTTTTGGAACTCCTTTTACCCATTTGCTTTCTAATCGAATGGCTCCAGGTGCTTGAAGAAAGACTCGTAAAAAAGTTCCCAAATTATCTGCCTTGGGTTTTACAAAACTTTCCGGAGTCTCATAGTGATACGCTACAATATGCTCAGGTGTCCAGCCCGTTCCGACTAATAAATTGCCCGTATCCGCAATTGCTTCATCCTCTAAGGGAATTCCCATTACATCCATATACTTATTGAGAAAACCCATCATACCAATGCCCATAAGAATCCAGCGTACTTCATAAGAAGAAAAATGACTGGATAACTCCACACAGTGTTCTTTTTTTAGCTCGCATGGAACTCTGGAAAGAGCTTCTGCCAGAGTCACGACGCTTACTTCTTTTGGAGTCCGATGCCCCTTTATTTTTTCTGCATCTAACCCTCTTCGCATAGCATAAGAACAGGTATGTGCTGTACAATATGGACATTCTGCAGCATTACTTGAAGCATACATTCCTAAACCCACAATCGATTTAAGGGATGTACCACCCATAAGTGACGCTGGTAAATTTAACAAATTAGGAACTATCAAATTATAGGTACGAAACCCAGTTGGCCATATTTCTAACGTCTGATCACAATTAGGAATTACACCTATAAGCTCCTTAACTATCTTTAACATAGGATCATAATCTTTATGAAGCTTATCAAATGAAATCCTCTCCTTTTCGAATAATGTAGCAATAGTATTCATTTAGGCTATTTTTACTAAAAAATTTAAATGAAGTATCCACTAATTTAACCATAATAATGGCAAGAAAAGAAACGTTAACAACTAATTTAAAGTTATTAACGTTTCTTTTTTCTTTCACTTAGTTTCTTTTTCTAAGAAAATACTAACTATAAATAACAATAAATTCTAATGAAACATATTTTATATAACAATCTCTTTCCCTTTTCAATACCTATTCAATATTAAAAAGTGTTTAATCTGCATATTGAATTAATGATTTTTTAAAATCTATATAAGCATTCTTATAAAGATTGTAAGCCTCTTGATTGTTATACTTTATACCAAAGACAAGATGAGTGGACGCAGTCTTTTTAGAATAAAAAGAACGCTGATATCCTTCTTTACTGTTCTTTACAGTAACCCATCGATATGTATTAGGAGGGGTATCTTTATCCTTTTCGGTTTTATCTACAATAATCTCTTCGTCCTTTATAATTTTCAAATATGATATTGGATTACCTCCCCATTGAGGTGAAAACACAAAAAAAGTTACATCTCCATTTCTGGACTCAAATGTAGCTTCATCCGTTTCTATAAATGTATAAGTATCAGTTGTAATTACAGGTGATGATGGAGTTGTAATAAATGAAGCAGGAAATTCAATTTCGAACCAGGCTCCCCTATAAGTAGTTATATTGATTAACGATATTGTATCCATATCTACATCAGAAACCTGTGTTTCTATAGATTGGGAACTAAAATCTTCCTTTATATTGTCTGTTCCTGAATCTGATTGTTTCTTTTGAGAAGAACAGGAACCATTTAAAAAAAGAAAGATGACAAAAAAAAGAGCCCCATATCTAATTGTTACGTTAAAATCATATAATTTCAAACGGCATACCACGATTCTTTTCATAGGATCATAACGATTAACATAAAATCAATTCTTCTTTAAATTTTTCTTGACACTTTACCTGCTCCTTTACAAACATCACACTTATCTCTTTCTCCTCTCATAGCAATCCAGTAGCCTCTACCATCACATTTACCGCATTTCTTAAAGTCAGTAGTACCAAGCATGTTTTTTACAAAAAGATAAATGCCTCCTATTACTAATACAATTAATAAAATTCTAAAAATCATCAAGTATTATCGTATAAGCAAGGTATCTACTTTTAATTCTTTTGTAATCCATCCTCTTAAGTTATTATTTCTTTTAGCATTCACACTATCCACCACTTTAAACTTCCAGGTTGGATAGATAACTTTTAGGGTGTCTATTTTTACAAAATTGGATTGTAATACCTGTCCATACCCAAGTTCTGAAAGGTCCGGAAATTTAATTTTAGCATCTTTTGCGATAGCACTATATGTCAACACATTAAAAGTACCTGTTTTATTAGCAGCAGACAATTGATTATTCATTTCTACCAGCTTTTCTTTTAGCGCATCTATTTCGGTTATATAAGCTTCATTTTCTCTTTCCATACGATTTAATTCTACAATATATCGATCATTTGCTTTAGATATCTGTTCTAAACCTCTGGCTTTATTACCACTTACTTTTAATGTAAATCCTTTTATTTCTTCATATTTTTTAAGTTCATTTTGTAAATCACTAACGGTAGCATCCGCTATCTCTCCATCAAAATACAATCGAATTGATTTATTTTCGTAGTCATAAAAGGGTTTTCTAAGAATAAGATTTTCATTATTATCAATCTCATTTGCCATAAAATTCTTATAATCTTGTTCCGCTTTACTTCGATTTAGCGCTGAATAAAAGGTATATGTAGCTGGTATCATAGCCAATATTGCAACAAAAGAAGCTATTCTCGCTACAAACTTTCGCTTAGCAGAATTAGCATACCTAATCATAGGAAAGCGCAATAATTTTGCTACGATAAAGGTAGACAAAGCTATAAAAATCGCATTGATACAAAATAAATACATAGCGCCCAGAAAGAACAATGGTTTCCATACAGCTATACCATATCCTGCAGTACACAATGGCGGCATTAACGCAGTAGCAATAGCAACTCCTGCTATAGCATTAGGCATGGTTCCCTTTTTAGTTTTAGCAATTACTAATGCCAATCCTCCAGAGATAGCCACAAAGACATCTAGTATTGTGGGCGCTGTCCGAGAGGCTAACTCAGGGGTCAGTTCTGTAAGAGGAGAGATGACAAAATAAATAGTAGCAGTGATCAAACTTAAACCTACCATCACTCCCAGATTAACCAGAGATCTTCTTAGAGTATCTATATCATTAATAGCAATAGACAGACCTACTCCTACAATTGGTCCCATTAAAGGTGAGATTAACATCGCTCCTATTACTACTGCGGTAGAGCTGACATTAAGACCAATAGAAGCCACAAATACGGAAAAAATAAGAATCCACGCATTGTGACCCTTAAACGGAATGTCATTTTTAACATCCTCGATCGTCTTATCTCTATCTGTATCAGAACGAATATCTAATAGTTCCCTTAAAAAGGTAATAACACTGGTAAAAAGACCTTTTGCATCTTTTTTAACTGTCTCTTTGTGTTCTTCTACTTTTTTATCTTGATTTTGTTCACCGGGATTCTGAGTGTTCTCTGCCATAATTATCCGTATTTTTCACCGTATGTATCTTTAACTTTTTTGAGAACCTTCTTTATGTCTTGTTCTTTCTTTTTAGGATAAATCAATAATACTTCTTCTTTATCCACTATAATATAATCTTCTAATCCATCAACTACGACAATTTTATCTGTAGCGGTACGGATCATATTACCCGTAGCCTCCACAGCTAAAACTCGGGCATTAACTACTGCATTTTTTGTAGCTGTTTTATCTAATTTATCATATAAAGATCCCCAAGTTCCTAAGTCATTCCAATCAAAAGTAGCTGGAAGCACAAATACATTTGTTGCTTTTTCTAAAATCGCATAATCAATAGATACATTTTCTGCCAAAGGATAATTTGCTGTGATAAATTCACTTTCCTTATTCGTATTATACAAAGACACACCTTTAGCGAACAAATTGGTCATTTCTTCTTGAAATTCTGTGAAGGCCTTTACAATACTATTCACACTCCATATAAAAATTCCAGCATTCCAGAGATAATTACCTTCACTAATAAATTGTTTAGCAGTATTATAATCAGGTTTCTCAGTAAACTGAGCTACTTTTTTGATTCCATTAGCTCCTTTGTCATATTGAATATATCCATATCCAGTATTAGGGAAAGCTGGCTGAATTCCTAAAGTCATTAATATATCTTTTTCTGTACACGCTTCAAAACACTGATTAAGGTTATTACTAAAAGCATCTTCATCTTCTATCCAATGATCACTAGGAGCGACCACCATAACAGCATCCGGATTTTCTTTTTGAATTTTTAATGCTGCATACAGAATACAAGGTGCTGTATTTCTCATTGCAGGTTCTGTGACTACCTGACGCTGTTTTGCTTCTGGCAGTTGTGACAACACTAAATCATTATAACGCTCATTTGTTAAAATAAAAATATTTTCTGTTGGAACGCTTTTAGCCAATCGACTAAAGGTTCTCTGGATGAGTGTTTCACCAGTACCTAGCATATCGTGAAACTGCTTAGGAAATTCTGTTGTACTTACTGGCCAGAATCTTGATCCTACACCACCTGCCATCAATATGGCGTAATAATTTTTGTTCATAGTTAATTTAATAATTCAACCTCAGCATTAGGATTAAACAGGTATACTTTACCCGTGTTTAGCTCCAGACATTCATATCTCTTAATACGCTTATTTCCCCTTTGAAAAATCTTTCCATTATATAATCTAAACCTGCTTCCTAAGGGTAATTCAAATATATAATTTTTATCGTTCTCAGGATCAAATTGTTTTAAGGCTAAGGCTAATTTTTCATCAGTATCACTACTGGCTCTTGGATTTTTAAAATGTCTTGCAATTAACGGTAATAATTTAGAAGGAAAAATATCAGGATTAATATATGGTAGCATTAATTGTTGAAACGTTTGCTTCCATTCTATTCCGTGTGGTTTTATATGACGCCCATACTTCTCAAAAGCTACCAGATGCGCAATCTCATGAATCAGTGTTATCAGAAAACGATAGGTATTTAATGAAGCATTAACAGTAATCTGATGTCCTCCATTAGGGAGTTTTCGATAATCTCCATGACGAGTAACCCTTTCGTTTACAATTTTCAGATGCACTTTGTAATGCACTATTAAATCGAATGCTGACGTCACAGCTCGCTCCGGGATGTATCTTGCCAATATATCTTTCACCAGCGCAAAATACAAAAATAAGCGCATCTACAAGATACGCTTATTAAAGATTTCAATATCAAAATTCACAGTAAGCTTATTTAGTTGATACTATTGTAGGTTTCCATTAATCTAACAAACTCTGCTCTATACCCTTGATCATCTATCCCTTTGTTATTTTTAGCTAATGCTATCACTTCCTGTAAGTTTGTATTTTTGATGTATTCAGAATTTCTTAACTGCATACCAAACCATGCTACAGAAGCAGCAAACTTAAGATCTGTAGACATCGATTCTTCTTTACTTGCCTCACATATATGAGTCATTTCTATACTTTCAGTTTCTACAGGTTTTTTATATCGAAATTTTACAGTTAGTAATTCATTTCCAAAGTTATCTTGAATCTTCTGATCAGTATATTTTAGTTCTGCTACATTTTTAAGATATTTACTATCTACACCCACCGGTATAACCTCATATAACGCTGTCACAGTATGACCACTTCCCAATTCTCCTGCATCCTTAGTATCATCCATAAAATCTTCATCATTCAATAATCGATTTTCGTACCCTAGTAAACGATACCCCTTTATCTTCATTGGATTAAACTCTACCTGTATTTTAACATCTTTTGCGATTGTAAACATAGTACCACCAAATTCAGTAACCAATACTCTTTGTGCTTCTTGCATACTATCAATATAAGCATAGTTTCCATTCCCTTTATCCGCCAGTGTTTCCATTTTACTGTCCTTATAATTACCCATCCCGAAACCAAGACAAGTGAGAAACACCCCGGATTCTCTTTTTTCTTCTATAAGCTTCTCCATAGCCTTATCACTACTCGCACCTGCATTAAAATCTCCGTCGGTTGCCAGAATTACTCTATTATTTCCATTTCTCACAAAGTTTTTTTCTGCTAACTTATAGGCTAGTTTAATTCCTTTTCCACCAGCAGTAGAACCTCCAGCTCCTAATTGTTCCAGAGCTTCTATAATTTTTTCTTTATTATCACCGCTAGTAGGTTTTAGAACAACACCTGCTGCACCTGCATACACTACTATAGATACTTTATCTTTTTTTCTTAATTGAGATACTAAAAGCTTAAATGCCTTTTTTAATAATGGTAATTTATTTTCATCTTCCATAGATCCAGAAGCATCAATTAAAAAAACCAAATTAGAAGCCGGAATATTGTCCGTAGGAATTTCTTTTCCTTTGATTCCTATTTTTACTAATTGCGTTTCTTGATTCCAAGGAGTTGTTCCTGATTCTGTATGAATTGCAAAAGGATGTTCATCTAATGGTTGTTCATATTGGTATGTAAAATAATTAATCATTTCTTCAATCTTCACTGCATCTTCAGGAATGTCTTGTCCATTATTAATCATTCTTCTGATGTTGCTATAAGATGCTTTATCTACATCAATAGAAAATGTAGATAATGGTGATAATGACACATTTTCAAATCTATTTTCTACAATCTCTTTATAAGATTCAGAATTGTCATCAGGTATTTGTATCAATTCATCACTTTGATCAAAAGTTGTTGATTCTTTTAAAACGATATTTTCCTGGATAGAATGCATCCGTTTAGGATATTGATCACAAGAACTCATTCCTAAAAAGAATAAGCTTACTGATAATACTCCAATTTTTTTAATCATCTTTGTTTTCATTTCTATAGTCTTTATATTGTTATTCTGAAACAAACATAGTATCAGAGCGACACGTACTATTGTAGAGGACTTGTAAAATACTTGTAAACTATTTTACAAAAAACAACTAACTGATTATCAAAAATATATAATCATAGAATCAAAAGAGAACATATCATTTACACTGCTTAAAAAAGCCGTTTCTAAACAGTTTTTAAAAGAAAATGTGGCTTCAAGTACCGATATTTCTCAATGGAAAGGACAAGATATTACCTTATTTAAAGAGGATCTTCATCAACGGGTAAAAGGTAATATTAGTGAAAAATCGTTTTATAATTATTTTAAGAACACAACAGTTAAGCTACCACGTATTGATATTCTTAATATGTTATCTCAATACTGCGGTTATACAGATTGGAATAATTTTAAAACGAATCATACATCAAAAATAAAAGATGACAAAAAATCTCGTATTTCTAAGTGGATGATTTTTCTACTGGTGGGTATCATTGTGATAACATCTGCTTATTTTCTAATCCCCACGAGCAATACCTATACTTTTTGTTTTATAGATCAGGATAGAAATCAAGCTATTACCAATACACCTATTAATATTATTATTCTTAATAACAAACAATCTCCTTCTTATGCTAAGAGTGATAGTTTAGGGTGTTTTAGTTGGACTACAGAAGATGATTTTATACATTTTATTATTAAATCGCCATACTACAAAACAGATACTATTTTTAGGACAACTCCTTCCGTAATGAATGAGCATATAAAGGTTCATACGGATGATTATGCATTAATGCTTCATTATTATGCTAATGGTAAAGTGGCAGACTGGAAAAACAGAAGAAATGAATTATCCAGAATGATAGATACCCAAGCGACTATCTTTCAACTATTACCGTCTGGACTGGGTATAGAAATATATTCTAAAGAAGAGTTTATTAATAAATTAACTACGCCCACTAAAAGCTTAAAGGGTATAGAAATTATTGAATCAGAATGGTCTAAAGGATTAATTGTTAAACTTAAATTCAGGGTAAAATCATGAAAAAGATCATTTATTTCATAGCGTCCTTGATCATTGTTAGTTGTGCAAATCCAGTATCTAAAAAAAGTATGGAAATGGCTATTCCTACCGAAACTATCCTTGATAATAAAGAGGAAGAAGTATTTGAAGCTCTGGAAGCCTCTTACTCATTAGTAATTACAGAAAAATTACAAGATTATCTTGACAAACAGATACTAGCAAAAAAGCATCCGGAATTTAACCCTAAAAATGAGATAGAAAAATTATTTAAAACTACTGAAGCAAAAGAAGTTTTGCAGGTGGAATTTATAGGACCTCCCAAAACAATGTCGGATTCTGTAATAAAACTGATAACTAAAGTCCGTTTTTCCAATACGCAAACTGACACTATCACCTCATATATAACAACTTCTACGGTTCGTATTGATGAGGTTTTATTTAAGACTTCTAAAATCACGTTTAAAAACAACTAAGTTTTTTTTCTTATTTTTAAAATTTAGTATATTGTAATAGTACAGAGAGGTAAGCTCCTAGTTCCAAAAGGAACTTTTGGTTGATTTTACTGATCTAACAACAATAAAACGTCCCTATATATCGTTTATAAATAGTTTTAATCTAAAAATATTAGTGTTCAAGACATTCTTAATCCACTATTGATATTTTTTATTTTGTAATTTTATTCAGTCTGTTTACAAACTCAATGTTATGAGAAACTTTACACTTTTAGTAATCCTCTTTATTTTTACTAGTGGTAGTATTGCTCAAACTCAAGTAGAAGTTTCTGAAAAAGAACAGGAAAAAATTGATGAAAAAGCTTCTAAAACAGTTGAAGAAAATGAAAAAGATGCTATCACAGAATTAGCAATCAAGCGCGCAACAGAACTTCAAAAGGAGCTAAACCTAACAAATTACACAAGCAAAGTTGTTCAGAAATCAATCATTGACTATTCAATCAAAGCTAATAGAATCATTCAATCAGACTTACCTATAAAAGAAAAGACGAAAACTTTAAGTAATCTCATTTATTTTCAGAATGAAGAATTAAAAGATGTGCTAACAGTTGAACAATTTTACAAATACCTTAAATTAAAAGATTCTAATCTAAATTAGATCATATATTTAGCTCCTGCTATTAATTAGATGACGTGCTATTAACAAAAGTAAAGTCAGGATTTAAAATTCTACTGCTACATTAATATCAATCAGCCACTTTTATATGATTTCTTATCATTTTTATTGTGTTTAGCATTTTAATAAGGTATACACCTATATTGTAATAAAGATTATTTTACAGGACAAAAAAAAGACCATCCTTTCGAATGGTCTTTTCTGTTTTATAAGCATCAAACAATTTATAGTTCAATACTAATGTATTTGATGTAAAGTAAAAATTTTAGTTACCTCCAAAAGTAAATAGAAGGCCAATATTTAATGTAATATCTGCTATAGAAGCTTCTCCAGATTTACCAGCACTTAAATAAGCAGCATTCATATTAAGAATACCATATTTAAAACCTAAAGCAGGACGGAAAGCAAAGTTTGAGGTACCCTCGCTAGCCTCTGTTTCATCACCATCATCTTCTATAGATACAGATCCAACACTAGCAAGACCTAACCCAAGACTACCATAAGGTCTGAATTTAGTATCTGTAAAAAAGTAGCGCCCGTTAAGCATATAACTTCCTATAGCTACAGCTCCAAAGGATACTGTTTGCCCAGATACATCTGTACTACCACCGGCAAGAAATTCGCCGTGATAAAGAAGAGAAACATCAATATTATCTGTTACTCCATATCCTAACTCAAAATGTGCTGAAAGACCACCATCTGTAAAATCTGCAATATCTCCAGAAGGAACTGCATATCCAAATCCAAATCCTAATTTTACTTGTGCGTTTGCACTAAATCCAAAAAGCGCTACACACGCAATAAGTACTAATTTTTTCATAATTCTTGATAAATTTGATCGTTAAAAAGATCAAATATATCGATAAAATGACATGTAAACCTAATTAAATACTAATAAAAAGTTAAAAAAGATATAGATTAAAAATAAAATACTGATTATCAATTATTTACATATAATATATCCAGAATCTAAAAAGAAGGAAAAAGACTACATTTTAGATGTAGATTTTTTCCCTTATTACCTTCATCGTTTTTTGAACTAAATATATTTATAATCTGTTAGTTCAGATTAATACAGAATGTACTAATTATTCTAATTCTATAGGTAAGAAAAATAATGGTGAATCGGATCTATAATTACATAGAGAATCTATTATTCTTTTGAATATTATGGGGTGCTATTAGATACCTGTAATACTTTACCATTATAAAATTTATGAGCTGTAAGTGAAAAGTTCTTAATATAAGTCGCCATTTCTACCGCAGTCAGTGATGCCTGATATCCAGGAAAAGCTTCTTCAAGCATTTCTGTTTGTACTGCGCCCAATGCCAGAACATTAAAAGCAATTCCTTTTTCTTTATACTCTTCTGCTAATAACTCACTTAATGTAATTACAGCACCTTTACTAGAACTATATGCGGATAAACCGGGAAACTTCATACTGCCTTGTATTCCGCCCATACTACTAATCGTTACTACATGCGTCCCGGATACCATATATGGCAATAATTTACGGGTTAGTTCTGCCACACCAAATACATTAACTCGATATACTGATTCGACTTCCTGTAAAGTTGTTTCTTCAAACGGTTTATTTAGCAACCTACCTGCATTATTTATTAAGACATCCACACATTTCCAGGAGGCATCAATAAACGAGACCAGTGTCTCCAGATCAGATGGATCACAGATATCAAATGAAAATGTATGAATATTTTTATGATTCAGTGCCTTTATTGGCTTTTCATTTCTGGATAACGCTAACACTTGATGTCCTTCATCTGCTAATAATTGCGCTAATTCATACCCAATACCCCTACTAGCTCCCGTAACAATTACATTTTTACTATTCATAAATAATCAATACTAATTTAATTTAATTTCCTTGATCTCTGTATTAGACATGCTTGTTATCACGGGAACGCACTCGTTAATAAGCTCCGACATAAATTCAAAGTTCATCTCTGAACTTTCGTCATCTACGTGATGATAATAATCATAATTGGTGAAATCAAAAGTAGAAATAGTTTGAGCAGGAATCTGAAACTCTTTAAAAAAAGAATAATTATCACTTCTCGTAAACAATTGAAACTCCTTTGCTTTTGGCAAAAAACCTATGAGCTTACTTCCTGCATAAGCATTCATTTTTTCAGCCATATTCGATTTTTCGTATCCTGTAATATATGCTTTATAACTTTTATCTTGTAATGGAACACCTATCATTTCAAAATTGACCATGGTATACAAATTCACATTTTTCTCTTTTAAAACCTTAGCGATATGCTTAGATCCTAATAACCCTTTTTCTTCTGCGCCAAATAAAATAAACAGTATACTTCTCTTATTACTTTTTAAACTCGCAAAATGTTTCGCTAATAAAATTACCGCAGCACTACCAGCAGCATTATCATTTGCTCCATTAGCAATAACATCTCCATTTACAGGCGTTGCGGTTCCTATATGATCTAAATGTGCTCCTATAACTATTAATTCACTTGATAATACTGGATCTGTTCCTTTCAGGTACCCAATCACATTAAAAGTTTCAGTTCCTTTAGCATCAAATGTATTAAGGTACGAATCAAAGTATGGAATAACACCATATTCACTAAACTTAGCCTCTACAAACTCAGCTGCTTTTTTTAACCCTTTACTTCCTGTATCTCGACCTTCTAATGCGTCACTAGCCAAAAAAGTAACTACCTCCTCGACATCTGCTTTTGTAATAGTTCCTTTTGGATACACACCAGCTTCATCTGGCACTCCCATCTTTTTATTTTGTTGAGCTGCTACAGGTTGCTTAAAGTTTATAAATAAAATAGAAATTGCAATTAAAAAAATATGTTTCATTTGTTTATTAATTAGTCTTTATACTTTATTAGTTATTGATCTTACTTAAGTTAACTATAATAGCTTCTTTATAACGAAAACAGAATAAATAAAACTCGTAAGATTCTTTTCGGTTACTTGTTATAAAAATTTAGACCGATAATCTATGATCTTCAATTGGTTTTAAATCTTGATAAAGATACTTAAAAACGTTTATTCACCAGTAACTTATCAACAAACTATAACTTTCATATCAAGTATCCATAATTCCTTTTATTTTAAGATGTTGCAATAACATAATCGTACGAGCATCTTTTATTTCACCAACTGCAATCATATCAAATGCCTTATCAAAATTTAACTCTAACACTTCTATATGTTCCTGTTCTTCCTTAAGGCCACCTCCATCATTAATTTTCATATCATCTGCATATTCTCCAATAAATAAATACGCTATTTCTGTCATTATTGCAGGAGAAACATAACAATCAAAAACCTTTTCTACTTTCTGTACAGCATAGCCAGTTTCTTCTAGCACTTCCTTGATAGCGCATTTTTCTGGACTATCCCCATCCAGAGAACCCGCACAAACTTCAATATTCATACCAGATGTATTACCATTCAACAAGGTAGGCAATCTAAATTGTCTGGTTAAAATCACAGTATTCTTTATCAAATTATATAACAAAACAGAAGCACCATCGCCGTGATCGTATACCTCACGCAGATGTTTTTCTGTTTCAAAACATTCATCATAAGTATAATCAAAAACATATTCTTTAAGCAAGAATGTTTTATCAGAAATTACTTTTGATTTAAGATTATGTATTCTTTTATTCATTTTATATCTATTACATAATGCAGGCTCCCTAATTAACCAAAATAAAGATGGAGATATAACTTTTATAGTTTAATTATTACTTAGGAATTCATTAAAAATAAAAAATCCCACCGTAAGCGTGGGATTTTGTAAAATATTATAAAGCTTTTCAATATTCATTTGTAAAATAAATGAATACTTCCAGCTTATGCCAGCATAGTCACTGGATTCTCAAGATATTGTTTTAATGTCTGTAAGAACTGTGCTCCTGTGGCACCATCAACTGTCCTGTGATCACAAGCAAGTGTTACTTTCATAGTATTTCCTACCACTACCTGACCATCTTTAACCACTGGTTTTTCTACAATTGCACCGACAGATAGAATAGCAGAATTAGGTTGATTAATAATTGATGTAAATTCTTGTATACCAAACATACCAAGGTTAGATACAGTAAAAGTACTACCACTCATTTCTTGCGGAGTTAATTTTTTATTTCTTGCTTTACCGGCAAGATCCCTTACATTAGCTCCTATTTGCGTAAGTGACATCTGATCTGTAAAAGGTAATACTGGTACTACCAAACCATCAGGAACCGCAACAGCTACCCCAATAGCAATGTGCTTAGCATACTTCATTGCAGTATCAGTCCATTGTGTATTCACTTGTGGATGTTTACGTAGTGCCATTGCGCATGCTTTTACTACCATATCATTAAATGAAACTTTAGTATCTGGTATTGCATTAATAGTTTTACGAGATGCCATAGCATCACCCATATTAACCTCTATGGTCAAATAATAATGTGGTGCACTAAATTTTGATCCTGAAAGACTTTTAGCAATCGCTTTACGCATTTGCGAATTTTTCACCTCTTCAAAACTTTCTTCTCCAGCAGGAGTATACACCTGTACTGAAGGCGCAGTATTCTCAGTTTTTGCTAGAGTTGGCTTACTCGCAGCAGCCGGTGTAAATGATTCTATATCCTTTTTAGTAATACGTCCATTCTCACCTGTACCTTTAACCTGTGATAAATCTATCCCTTTATCTGCAGCAATTTTTTTAGCAAGTGGTGAAGCAAATATTCTGCCTCCTGATGCATTCTGATTTGAAGATTCCTTAGATGTCTCAGGTGCAGATTCTTTTGAATTTGTTTCTTTTTTAACCTCAGTAGTTGATGCAGCTTTTGGAACACCACCTTCTTTAATACCAGAAACATCTGTTCCTGCAGGACCTATGATAGCTAATAATTGATCAACAGGTGCAGTTTGTCCTTCTTCAATACCAATATGCAACAATGTACCTGTGTAGAAAGATTCAAACTCCATTGTTGCTTTATCAGTTTCGATCTCTGCAAGGATATCTCCTTCTTCTACAGCGTCACCTACTTTTTTAAGCCAGGTAGCTACCGTACCTTCTTCCATAGTATCACTAAGACGAGGCATGGTAATCACAGTAACTCCTTCTGGTATTTCTGCTTGGGTACTCGTAGAGGAATCCTCCGTTGCTTTTTCTAATTTCTCTTCTTTTGGAGCCTCTGTTTTTGAAGCTTCACTACCATTTAATAATCCCGAAATATCTTCTCCTTCTTCTCCAATAATAGCAAGAAGCTGATCTACAGGAGCAGTTTCTCCTTCTTCAATCCCAATGTGAAGTAACACTCCATCATAAAAAGACTCAAACTCCATGGTTGCTTTATCAGTTTCGATCTCTGCAAGAATGTCTCCTTCACTAATCGTATCTCCTTTTTTAACAAGCCACTTCGCGACAACGCCTTCTTCCATGGTGTCGCTCAATCGCGGCATATTAATTACTGTTGCCATAATCTATTGTGGTTTATGTGATAAAAATGGATAGTCCTCTTGTTCATATACAACGTCATACATCAAATTCTTTTCCGGAAACGGAGAATCTTCAGCGAATTTCTGACATTCTGAAACTTTATCTTTTACTCTTTTATCTATAACTGCTATTTCTTCATCCGTAGCATACTTCTTATCTTTGATCACATCAAGAACTTGTGTAATAGGATCAATTTTTTGATATTCTGCTACCTCATCTTTAGTACGATACTTTTGAGCATCACTCATAGAATGTCCTCTATATCGATAGGTCTTTAATTCTAAAAAGGTGGGACCTCCACCTGTACGTGCTCTATTAATTGCTACATCAAAAGCCTCAGCGACTGCTATCGGATCCATTGCATTTACAGCAGAATTAGGCATTTTATAACCTTCTCCTAATAAATGGATATCAGTATGATTAGCAGTTCGCTCTACAGAAGTTCCCATCGCATATCCATTATTCTCTACACAGAAAACAACTGGTAAATTCCATAGCATTGCCAAGTTAAATGTTTCATGTAGAGATCCCTGACGTGTAGCTCCATCTCCCATAAAAGTTAATGTAACATTATCTCGTTTTGCATATTTATCTGCAAAAGCCAATCCTGCTCCTAGAGGAATCTGACCTCCTACAATACCATGACCTCCATAGAACCTGTGCTCTTTAGAAAAAATATGCATAGAACCTCCCATTCCCTGAGAAGTACCAGTACCCTTACCGTACAATTCTGCCATTACTCTTCTGGGATCAACTCCCATACCGATAGGTTGTACGTGATTACGGTATGCAGTAATCATTCGATCCTTAGTTAAATCCATCGCGTGTAACGCTCCGGCTAAAATAGCTTCCTGACCGTTATATAAATGTAAAAAACCTCTTACTTTTTGCTGGATATATACTTGTGCAAGTTTGTCTTCAAACTTTCTCCAGAAAAGCATATCCTCATACCACTTCAGGTAAACTTCTTTAGTAACTTTTTTCATCTAGAATTGTAATGATATTTCAAAATTAAGCCAGCTTTGTTGCCAACGCTTCTAAAAATTATAGAATTTTATTGTTAATTTCTCAATTAAGCGAAAAACAAAAATAATATATTCATTAGTAAAGAGAAAGGAGTTTAGTGATAAAAATTTACGAAAACGTTATAAATATGAATTATCAAAAATTAGCGGCAATAAATTGGCTAAAGAACAAGATTTCACCACTTTTCCTGTTTCTCCCATAAAAAAGATTTCAATAGGAGCCTTCTGCTTTATTTCATACTCCGCAATAGCTTGCCTGCAAGCACCACATGGAGGCGTAGGTGTTAACAAAGAATGTTTTAATGATTTTGCAGATAATGCCATTTTTAAAACTGGAACATTTGGAAAATTTGCTCCAGCATAGTAAATCGCTGTTCGTTCTGCACATAAACCAGAAGGATAACATGCATTTTCCTGATTATTACCAAGAATGATTTCTCCATTCTCTAGCAATATAGCAGCTCCCACAAGAAACTCTGAATAAGGTGCATATGCTTTATCTCTGATCTCAAAGGATTGTCGCATTAATTGCTGAATATCTTCTGGCAACTCTTCAAATGCATCATAAATCTGTAATGTTGATGTAATTTTTAATTCCTTCATTCTTTACTATAATTTAAAAAACCACCAAAAGCTATTTCCTGCCCTCTCCAAAACCTCTCAACCGTTTTTTTTCTTCTTATTCCTTAAAAAACCAAAACATTGCCTATTAAAATCAAAGTCTAGAAACAAGATACTGTTATTAACTTTTTAATTGTAAAATGTAGCAGCTAAGATTCTGTGATATTTATTCTAAAATTAATCCCAATGTAGCACAAACAAAAAAAGTATCAAACATTATCGCCTGATACTTTTTTCTGTATTTCATATCTTAATAAAACGCTATCTGTCGTAGTAGTCTTCACCAAAATTAAATGATAAACCAAAACGAAGTGTTCCTTCTAATGGACTTCTTACTGCAGAGGTAGAAAATAAGTAAGAAATATCTATATTAACAATGGTATACTTAAACCCAGCTCCAAGAGAAACAAACTTACGTGCTCCTTTTTCTTCACTCTCGTTGAAATATCCTGCTCTAAAAGCAAATACATCACGGTACATATACTCTGTTCCTAACGACCAGGTAAATTCCTGAAGCTCTTCACTAAAACCATCTGGCGCATCTCCCCAAGAAGAAAATATAGCCCCAAATGCACCAATGTTCTCATATTCCTCATTAGCATCGTTTTGTTCTTCAGCTGTAATATCACCATCTCCATTAACATCTGGATCTAACGGTGTTGGCACTAATAATTTTGCAAATTCTAAAGAAGGTGTTATTTTATTATACTCATCTAACATAAAATCAAAACCAACTCCTGCTCTAAAGATCGTAGGAATAAAACTCTCTTGCCCAGCATCATCATATTTCATTTTTGGTCCAATATTAGAGATATTAACCCCTGCTCTCCATCTTCCGTTAAAAGAATTATACGCAATTTCTTCACTTCTATAAAACGCAGCTACATCAACGCCAAAACTAGTACCAGCACTAGCGTCATTGTCTGCATTCTGTAATCGTAAATCAGAACGTAGATAGCGACCAGCAATACCCATAGAAAAAACAGGACTTAACTGTAATGCATATGACACATCAAACGTTAATTCATTTGGTTTCTGTATGTTTCCTTCATCATCCGCTCCTTGTCTAAATTCTATCTCACCAAGGCTAAAGTACCTAAAACTCGCAGCCACCGCACTTCTTTCATTAAAACGATTATAATAGTTAACATTTCCTAAAAAAATATCATTAACTAAGCTACTCAAGTATGGAGTATAATTCACTCCCACCCCTTGTTGCTTAGATGAAAACGCATATTTAGCCGGATTCCATTGCTGTGAAAATGCATCTGCTGATGTCGCCACCCCCTGATCACCTATACCCGCTGCTCTGGCATCTGCTGCAATTAATAAAAATGGTGTAGCTGTAGTTATAGCCCTGTTTTGTTCTTGTGCCTGTACCTTACCACTATAAAGTGACAAAAACACCGCCCCAAGCATGATGATCTTTCTCATATTGAAAATTGATTTAGACAAATATAAAGTTATTTAGTTTTACAATATTACAAGTTTTTCAAATTTTTCAACTCGCTCATTACTTAACGTTGATTTTACAGAAATCTTATATACATACACTCCTTTTCCTAATTTATCTCCAAAATCATCCTTTCCATCCCAGAGAATATCCTCCTTATACGCTGTTTTCCCCGAGAGCGTTTGGTTTTTTGTCCAAATCACTTTTCCTGATACAGTAAAAACTTGTACCTGCACCTCTAAAAGATCATTTGCTGAACTGGAGTGCTCGAACCAGAACTCCGTATGACTAACAAATGGATTAGGATAATTAAGCACATTGCTTAAACTAAAACCACCAGCTTCTGCAACTACAAACTGTATTTCCTGAGTAGCAGAATTATTATACACATCCCACCCTTTAAATAACAATGTATGTAATCCAGGTTCTAAATCTTTAAATTTAAAATTAACGACCCCTCTGGTAAAATCATCAATTTCTGTTTCATAAAAATCGTTTAAAATAAATGGATTTGATTCATCTCCATCTAATACTGCAGAGATATCATGACCAATTCCACTTGCTGTATTGATACCGTTCTCATCCTGTAATTTTGCGATCAAAATAGGAGAAGCATCAGTTACTCCGCCAGACACAAAACTTTCATCATTCATAAACAATTGTATCTCAGGACCAACAAGATCCTCTGGAGCATTTTCATTTAATCCTCCTACCAAAATTGTTTCATCTGCTCCTGTTTGATTTTCTAACACACCATTTCTAGATGCATAAAAACTAATCCGCCCGGTATCCACAGGAATACCAATATCTTTAGGCACTACAAATTCTAAATCAAAAACACCATTTGTCACTGATGCTTTACCTCTGAATATAGTTGCCCCCAAGGCTTCAAAATTAAGCCTAATAATATCACCTTCACTATTTACGGTACCATCATTAGCTAATGTCACCTTATCAATCTTCTTATCATAAATCGTAGTTTCCAAAACTCCATTGTAATCAGAGATCAGTGTCCCAGAAGCATTCACTACTTCACCTGCCATTGTAATCCTGCTTAATGCCTTTAATGTATCTAATGGCTGAGACAAAGGTTGATCATTAATTGCTGTGAGACGAATATTTGGCTCAGGAATCGCTAGCTTCATAGCCGGATCTCCAAAAAAGAAAACAACCCTCCTACTACTATCAGTATAAGAATTCTTCATCAACCTAACAGCATCTGCTACTGAAGGATACGTATCACCTTCAGGAAATAAAAACTCAGATAATCGATCATTGACCGTAATACCAACTCTTACAAAAATCTCTCTTGTTGTACTCACTAAACCTACTACCCCGCCCTCTGTATTCCAATACATTAACTCTCCAGCAGTTTCTCTGCAAGGGTTATCAAATTTAGTAAACTCGCAGGTCACAGTAATCATCACAGGTAACTTACTAGAATTTTCTAATTCTATGACATCCGATTTATTAAAGATAAATTCCTTTGCCAATCCATCTTCTCCTCCATGCCCAAAATAATTAACAAGGAGAGCTCCTGTTTCTATAGCGCTGGTAATAGCCTCATTCACTTCAGGATATCTATTTCCTGATGCTGAAGACTCCTGATCAAATGCATCTGCATAAATTTTATTGAGATTCACAAAAGGCTTTCTCTCATTAAGATCATTTCCTAATTCATCCAGAGTAAGCTGAATGGTTTCTTCCCAATCTTCATCTACATCATCTGCTATTAACAACACAGAGTTTCTCCACCTCCCAAAAGCCTGCTCATCATCATAATTTATAATTTTGGAAACCATTGCATCCGCCAATTGTGGTGTATCTGCTAAAACCCTTCCTACTGCAATATCCAGTTGATCACCAGCACCCATTAACCCTTCTTCAGCGTCCATAGCACCATAAAAATCATCGGTCGCAAAGGAACTCACTAGTGAGAAGCTATTTAAACTTTCAAAAACCGGTACAATATTGCTGTTTTCGCACCCACCCGTACTCACTCTATCCTTATAATCCACCGATCCATCTCCAAAAAGACATAGATACTTTAATCTTTTAGAAGGATCTGATGCATTGTCATATACATACTTTATCAAATTTCGGATAGCTACAATATCTTGTTTTCCACTGGAAAACTCATTATAAATTTGATCTAACGCTACCACCTTTACATTATAACTATTAACCTGCCTATGATGATCTGCCAACTTATTTGCTGCTTGAAACAATTCATTATTAGTTACAATTACATAATCAACATCTTCAAATTGCCCTTGAGAATTTAGAAAAATAGTCCCTTTGATATCTTGATTTTCTACTCTCGTAATAGCATCTGATGATGGTTCATAATAATCATCTGGCACTACGGCCACATATTTTCTTGACTCCCCTAAGATTGCTTTAAAAGTAATAGTAGCAGCATTATTACTCACAATTCTGGAAATCATTGAGGGATTAGTAATATCCCATACTTGAGAAATAGAAGCTGCATCAGAAATTGTATATCCACCTATGCCATCTAATATTGCAGCATCTTCATAAAAAAAAGAAATTTGATTACCTGTTCCTATCAACCTTCTTTTTGCCTTTACACTAACAAAATCTAAATATCCTTGAGCAGATGGATTACCATTATTATTATAGGTAAGCCCAACAACAATTTTACTAGAAGCAGAAGATATCTCTTCGGTAAAACTTCTCTCTGAGCCCAAAGTATTTCCTGCTATTGCAGAAAAACTTAATGTCCCTCTTTGTGATCCATTAAGCGCAATATTCATTGTAGAAACAGAACTAGATGTTGCTACAGCTACTACATTTAATTCTACAGGTTCAGTAGTAACTAAATTTGGGAAATCAAATTCATAACTTCGATCCGACTCGATATCAAAACGATCACCAAACCAACGCCTCCCTACATTTAACAAATTATATTCATCTACTTCATAAAATTGGTATTCTGTAAATGAATTTATCTGAGTAGATGCAGCGCCCGAAGGCTCTACATAACTTGATATTCTTCGACCATTTACTCCACCAGCCGTGATATAATAATAGGACTTGTCAGCATACAAATTAATATTTGTCATATTTTCGTCATTATACCCAAACCCTTCGGTTCCTTCTCCATAAAATAATATATGATCGTCCCCAGAAAAACTCCCATCTTCTCCACCTACAACAGTAATAGCATTTTCCCTAAGATCAAACTCTGTATTATCCTGATTGGTAAGTGGTAACATTTGTCCACCATTACCATAAATTTTAATAGTTGCAGGGTTCACCGAAGAAACATCCATCCCTAAACTATTCAAAAAAGAAGGTGTTATTTTAAAAACACCCGTTTTACTAACATAGAATCGATACCAATCTCCAGAAGACAATACAGAACTACTAATTGCTTGTTTTTGAACTATTGATTTTCTACTCACATTTTGATATTCTATATCAAATGACACAATCCTTCTGATGGTATTCCCGTTTTTTATAATAGGACTAAGACTAATAAAACCATATTTCTTTGTTCTGGATTGAGAAGATTTTATTTTATAATTTGTGTTTTCAGGAATTTGATCAATTCTCAAACTCTTTAATTGTGATCTGGAGACATTTTCATAAACGACATTGGTGATTTTTGCAGTAGATGGATTAATATCGCCTGATTCTTCCCATCGTTTGGTAAAAATGACGCCCAAATCCTCACGATATTCAAAATTTTCTTCATCAAAACCAGGAATTATTGCAGTAGTAGTAGTTGTATTAATTTGTATATCCTTCCAAGTAATGACAACGTTTTGCTTGGATTGTGCCGAAACCAGCTTCGAAATTAAAAGTAAAAATAAAATTATAATTTTCTTCATCATAGCATATAACGGGATTCACACACTTTTAGTACGCTGTTAATTTTAGTTTTTAGCACCTAATAATAATAAACACAAAAATAATACGTTAAACCAAAGTCAATCATAAAATCACTTTTTTTTTATGATTTGATATTATTTTAAAAATATTAGGGTAAATTTAACGTTAATTATTATATTGCGATCCCTAATATCTACTTTAACGAATTTAAGATTATGAAAAACGCGTTAGTTTATAAGTTGCTACTGGTTCTTACCATAAGTACTTTACTTTTTAGTTGTAACAAGACTGATTATGGCAGCAGCTCCAGAGCCACTGGTTGGAAGTATAATTCCAAAGATGGTGGATTTCAGGTAAACACAAATTACAAGGAACAAGAGACCGGACCAGGTTTAGCCTTTATAGAAGGAGGAACCTTCACTATGGGTCGTGTACAAGATGATGTAATGCATGATTGGAACAATACTCCTAATCAACAGCACGTTCAATCATTTTATATGGATGAAACCGAAGTTACCAATATTATGTATTTGGAATATTTAGATTGGTTAAAAAGAGTATATCCTCCTACCGAGCCAAAATACAAGAATATATATCATGGAGCACTTCCTGACACTTTGGTTTGGAGAAACAGATTAGGCTTCAATGAAATGATGACTAATAACTATTTACGTCACCCTGCATATATGCAGTATCCTGTAGTAGGTGTAAACTGGATTCAGGCAGTAGAATTTAGTAATTGGAGAACCAATCGTACTAATGAAAGAATATTAGAAGAAGAAAGGGTTATTAAAGAAAATGCTCCTTTTGAAGACGTTTCTGCAGAGAGCACATTTGATACTGAAACTTATTTAAATGCTCCTTCACAAACGTATGGAGGTAACGATGAAGCTACGAGAGGTGGTAGAGCATCTGAGCAATACGAAAAAAGAAATGATTCTACAGGTTTATACATCCAACGTAAAGATGGACTATTATTGCCAAAGTATAGGCTTCCAACTGAAGTAGAGTGGGAATATGCTGCGCTTGCACTTGTAGAACTAAGAAGTTACAATATCTATAGAGGAAGAAAAAAATATCCATGGGATGGTCAGTACACGCGTTCTGGAAAAAGAAGAACACGTGGTGATCAATTAGCAAATTTTAAGCAAAGTGATGGTGATTATGGTGGTATCGCTGGATGGAGTGATGATGGTGCAGATATCACTGCCCCTGTAGGAACTTACGAGGCTAATGATTATGGTTTATATGATATGGCTGGTAATGTTGCAGAATGGGTAGCTGATGTATACAGACCTATTGTTGATGATGAATACAACGATTTTAACTACTACAGAGGAAATGTATATACTAAAAATGCTATTAATCCTGACGGAACTGTAAAAATAGTAACTACAGATTCTATTATATACGATACGTTAAGTAATGGAAAAATTGTAGCAAGAGTATTACCAGGAGGGATTTTACAGACTCCTGTAGATGAAAATGAAACATATTTACGAACAAACTTTACTCAAAGTGATAATCGTAACTTTAGAGATGGTGATAAAAGTTCTTCCAGATATTATGAAGGTTTTCAGGATAGTAGTATTCCAAACAGAAGAATGTACAATTCTCCGGTTCATAGTGTAGAGCCAAACGAAGAAGACAGTACTAAGTTAGATAGACGTTACGATGAATCTAGTAAAAGAAGTACTATCGTAAGTGAAGAAGTAAGAGTTTATAAAGGAGGCTCTTGGAAAGATAGAGCATACTGGTTAGATCCTGCTCAAAGAAGATTTTTCCCTCAGGATATGTCAACAGATTACATAGGTTTTAGAAATGCAATGTCCAGAGTTGGAGAAAAAGCTAAAAACAAGAAAACACCAAAACATAATAAACCGACTAATTAATAAAGGTTTTCAAAATTCGTTATAAAAAAAGCCCTAGCAGAACTGTTAGGGCTTTTTAATACCTTATACTCGATGAAAATTAATCAGATATATCAATTGTTTTTGAAAAGTAGCGGAGTTTGTACAGATACCCGTAGCTTGAAAAAGGACAACTTATTCTTTGCCCTGAAAGGAACTAATTTCAATGGAAATGAATATGCTAGTCAAGCTTTAAAAAAAGGAGCTGCCTATGCGATAGTAGATGAAAAAAAATATGATGAATCAGAAAGGCATATCTTTGTGAACGATGCATTAAGCGCCCTGCAGGAATTAGCCTCCTATCACAGAAAACAATTAGGAATACCTATAGTTGCACTCACAGGCAGTAATGGAAAAACAACCACAAAAGAACTTATTAATTGCGTATTATCTACTAAATTTAACACAGTTGCCACAAAAGGAAATCTGAATAACCATATTGGTGTGCCACTAACATTACTATCCATGAGTGAACACACACAAATGGGGATTATAGAAATGGGTGCAAATCATATTAAAGAAATTGCCTTTTTATCTGATATAACTAATCCTGATTATGGGTATATTACCAACATAGGAAAAGCACATCTAGAAGGTTTTGGAGGAATAGAAGGAGTTTTAAAAGGAAAGACAGAGCTCTATGAACATTTAAGAAAGAATAATAACCTCATTTTTTTAAATGCTGAAGATCAAAAACTTTCTAAAGCAGCTGCAGCTATAAAAAAATATACATTTTCCCAAAAAGACGAAAGTGATGTTACTATAAAATTATTGAAATCGAATCCAATGGTATCTGTTTTATATAAAAATAAAATAATAGAAAGTAACTTAATTGGATCCTATAACTTCACAAATGTAGCTGCTGCAATCGCGATTGGTAATTACTTTAAAATCGAAGAAAAAAATATCAAAACAGCTATAGAGTCCTATATTCCAGAGAACAATCGTTCTCAGATTATCAACAAAAATCAATACACAATCATCTTAGATGCTTATAATGCCAATCCATCAAGCATAAGTGTGGCTTTAGATAATTTTGAACAACAACAATATGATTCTAAAACCGTTTTCTTAGGCGATATGTTTGAACTAGGCCACGAATCAGAAAAGGAACACCAGAAAATAGTAGACCAAGCTTTAAGCCTCTCTTTTGACACTATTTATTTAATCGGTCACAATTTCTACGCAACTAAATCCGACGACGCTCGTATTAAAAAATTCAATTCCTACGAAGGTTTAGCTAACCACTGGTCTCCACAGACAGAAAAACAAGCTATTTTCATAAAAGGATCCAGAGGCATGAAACTAGAACGCATTTTAGAATTGCTATAATATATAAATTTTTAAATCACAGGTTCCTGATTTTTAAAAACCAAAACAGCTAATACATTTAGTTGGGTTCATCTCTTAGTTTTAGCTCCTAATACAATAATAATTAGTTGTTAATACACATAAACCAGATTGAGTGCAACAACAGGTATATACTGTAAAAACATCATATATCTCAAAAATCCTAGTATAGTAAATACACTTCGTACCGCTTCTCTGTAGTAACATGAGATGTAATGTGTTATTACAGAAATTAAGCGCCTCAACCAAAGGATGCGAGGTGTCAAAAACAAGACCGCTGCGCTACAAGAATTAGGAAACAAGACTCCTTTATACTGATTCTATGCACTATACTCGAGGCTTAGTCTCGAGAAATTCTATTGATTAAACTGAACAAGAAAGATGTTCGAGCCTGCAATAATACTATCCGTAATTCTTATACTGATCATGCAATTCGTAATTTAGTTATCTAAATCTTAAACAATTCAATTACTGCCACCACTATGCAATTCTAGGTAAATCCAAAAAGTAACCTCGTAATTCCATATTCTACCTTAACTACAGATAACTTAAAAATCAAATCGAATATCGATCAATTTAGAGCGTTTCTATTTTTAGTATTTTATATATAAGAAACCATAGATATCTTAGCTAAGAATTAATAATCAAAACAAAAAAGATGAAAAATAATTTACCTCTTCTAATATTAGGACTTATAATAAACAGCTTTATAACGCTCTTCATGTTTAGTTCAGACAGATATAGTATTCTCGCCATACCTTCATTAATATCAGTTGCTATAAGCGTAATAGGATTTATTTTGATGTCTATTAATAAAATAAAAATTGGAGGTATTTTATATATTGTTGGTTGTATCCTTTTTGTTCCTATCGGACTAGTAGGTGTAGTAGGAGTCAAAAAAGCAATGAATGAAGTAAAAGAACAAAAATTTATAGAACAAGAATATGGAAGCAATTAGATCATTTGGACTTAGTAAAAAACTTCAAAACCAAGGGTACTTTTTAACAGGATTGATGTTGCTCCTATTTATAGCCGGACTTATTATCCTAAAAAAAGTAATCATACTATTTCTAGTATTGGCTGTACTAAAATTAACTATGGTTGCACTAAACAGTACTCATAAGATAATTAAGATTTTTCCGAAACATTTTGAAATAAAACTTGGTGTTGCCGGATCAGCAAAATTAATAAAGAATCAAAATTTTCAAATAATTAGAATTGAAAACAAAAAAATATTAATCGATTATATAGACAATACAGGTAAAAGACAAACGGTTAAAATGCTCAAAACAATACTTGAAGAAGAAGATTTAACCATTTTTATTAATTTTCTGGAATCAATCAAACAAGATCAAGAAAATGAAATACCCAACAATATATTGCAAAAAGCGTAATTCATTACACATCTGCATATATCTCATAGTATTCATAATGAATCATTCTTGAAAGTTGTGTTTAAACAGAAAAAAATAAAAAATCCTAAAGTTTAAAACTTTAGGATTTTTCTGTGGGCGCTAAGGGATTCGAACCCCTGACCCCTTGGGTGTAAACCAAGTGCTCTGAACCAACTGAGCTAAGCGCCCTACTATAACAATCAATCTTATTCCTGATTGCGGATGCAAATATAAGACAGTTTTACAGTCTACCAAAAGAATTTCAAAGAAAAATTAAATTATTTCTGCTACCACAAAAGTACTACCACCCACATAAATCACATCTTTATCAGTAGCACTCTGTAACGCAGCTTGATACGCCTTTTTAATTGAATTATAGCAATCTCCTTTTAGTCCAAAATTTAATGCTTCTTTATGTAAAATTTTTGGATCTAATCCTCGTTTATTATCAGGTTTAGAGAAATAATAGATTCCTTCAGAAGGAAATAATGGTAAAATAGTCTTCAAATCTTTATCATTGACAACCCCCAGAACAATATGTAATATTTCAAACTTCTCTTCTAAAAGTTGATTCATAACTTGTGTTAATCCATCCACATTATGTGCAGTATCACAAATTACTTTGGGATGTTGCTTTAGAATTTGCCACCTACCTAACAGTTTTGTATTGCTAACAACATTATTCAGCCCCTTTCTAACGGATTTTTCTTCAATTCTCCATCCATTTTTTTTCAAAACGCGGCAAGCAGTCATTACCGTTCTGATGTTTTCTTTTTGATACATTCCCTTTAGATCTGTACTATACAGCAAGCCATTAAATTCCTCCGCAAAAAACAAATCACTTTCTTTTTCATTCGCTTTTTCCTTAAAAACAACTTTGGTTTCAGGAGTTGTTCTTCCAATAACTACAGGAATATTTTGTTTAATAATACCTGCTTTTTCTGATGCTATTTGTGCCAAGGTAGTTCCTAAAAACTGAGTATGATCCATTCCAATATTAGTGATTATTGAAATTTCTGGAGTAATAATATTAGTAGAATCTAACCTTCCTCCTAGCCCTACTTCAATAATCGCAATGTCTACTTTTGATGCTACAAAATATTGAAATGCTAACCCTACCGTCATCTCAAAAAAAGATAGGCGAGATTTTTCAAAGAATTCTTTATGCTTTTTTATAAAATCAATGATATAGCCTTCCGGAATTTCTTGCCCATTGATACGGATACGTTCTCTAAAGTCTTTAAGATGTGGTGAAGTATATAGACCCACCACATATCCTGCCTCTTGAAATATTGAAGCTAACATATGACTTGTAGAACCTTTTCCATTAGTTCCAGCTACATGAATACTCCTAAAAGCCTTTTCTGGGTTCCCTAAGTAAGAAGCTAGATGAAATGTATTAGACAAGTCCGCTTTATATGCGCTTTTCCCCTCACGCTGATACATGGGTAATTGAGCAAACATCCAATCCAGCGTTTCCCTGTAATTCATGATTTTATTCTCCTAATCCAAATTTGATTTCTACAAATCCTATTTGTCTGGTAGGTGCCTTAGAATCTGGTTTCCATTTAAATGTCAGTGCCGTTTTCTTAGCCGGATCCAAAAGACAAGAAGCACTGTTTGTAGTACCTTTTACACCAGGAGTGGCTTGAATTACTTTCCCTTGTCTATCTACTACTATTTTTACCACTACAATCCCAGATTCATTACAATTTTGTTGTACACTGGAATTTGAAGGTCTTCCTCTTCCATTCAGCCCATAACCGATTCCATTTTTACCACCCGTACCTGGTTGCCCATAATAACTAGTAGCATAAGGATTTCCATTCGGATTTCCTTTATCTCCAGCTTGTGTGTCATCTCCTTCTCCTCCTTGTGTAGTACCATCACTCTTAGGACCATTAGAAAAACTATCTAGGATATCCAATGTAGATTTATCAGGTTTAGGATCAGGCTTTTTTTCTTCTACCTTTTCAACAGGTTTCTCTACTGGTTTTTCTACAGGCTTCTGCTCTTTTGGTTTATCTTTAGGCTTTTCCTTCGGTTTCTCTACCTCTTCCTTTGGCTTTTTTTTGGGTTTTTCTTCTATCGCTAGCGCATCTTGCATATCCTGAGTGATTACCTTATCAGTAATTTCAGGGTTTTCCAGTTCTGGTTCTGGTATATTTTCTTTTGGTTGTTCTGGGGTTGTTTCTTTTGGAGAGGATTGGATAGCTTCCTCAGGCTGTAAATCACCTGACCCAGTTATTGTTGTTCCAAAATTAACTGAAATCCCTCCTTCTTCCAGAGGATCGATCTGACTTAACCCAAGAAAAAACAATAGTAGTATAATCAACACATGTAATATTGTGGTGAGTATAAAAGATTTCTTTTTATGTTTTGTATCTAACTTTAGCATTCATTATTCGGGTTTTACTGCCAAAATGACCTTGAATTTATTTCTATTTGCGATATCCATAACACTGACCGCTTTCTCAATCGGCACTCCTTCTTCTGCTCTTAAAATAATCGTTGGTTCTTTCTGTCCAGCAAGTCTGGATTTTAAGGTTGACTCTAATGTACTCTGAGTTATACGCTCATCATCTATGTAATATTGTAACTTATTAGTAATGCTTACAGATATATTCTGAACACTTGAGCTTTTTCCCTTTGCTTTAGGTAAAATCAAATCAAGCGCCTCTGGAGTAATTGTAGGCGATGTCAATAAAAAAAACACTAACAATAAAAACACAATATCTGTCATTGAAGACATGCTAAACTCAGGACTTACCTTATTTCTTCCTCTTAAATTCATACTAAGCCGGTTCGTTTAACAGGTCAAGGAAATCCACAGCGGTAGCTTCCATTTGATGCACAACTTTATCCGTACGAACTACCAAATGATTATATCCAATATACGCGATAATTCCTACCACTAGCCCTGCAACAGTAGTAGTCATTGCCGTATAAATACCCTCTGCTAATGACCCCATATCTGCACTTCCTGAACTGGACGCTAAATTATGAAACGCTAAGATCATACCAATTACGGTACCTAAGAAACCAATCATAGGTGCAGCACCAGCAACCGTTGCCAAAACACTTACATTTTTCTCTAATTTATATACCTCTAATCTACCCGCATTCTCTATTGCCGTATTAATATCATCTAACTGGCTACCAATTCTAGAAATTCCTTTTTCTGTCAACCTTGATACTGGATTATTAGTCTGCGCACATAAAATTTTTGCAGCTTCTATTTTACCACTGGCTACGTGATCTCTAATTTGATCCATAAAGCTTTCATCGATCTTTGAAGCAGCTTTGATTGCAAAAATACGCTCAAAATAAATGTAGACTGCTACAAAAAGTAATACAAAAAGAATTGCGATAATAGAGACTCCAGCGGGTCCTCCACTTAATAACAAATCGATTATTGATAAAGCAGGCTCCTCTGTTTCTGGAGGAAGTTCTTTAGTGTTTTGAACAAAAGCACTAAGCAGTAATAAATGAGTCATAGATATTCTTATTATTTTCAGTATGTACTATACTAACGTTAATTATACAGGTTAAGTATGTTTCAGATGGGGCTTTATAAGATATAAATTATTCCTAATAAACCAATACCTCCTAACACTATTGTATACGGAAGTGCCATTTTTACCATTCTACCATAAGATAAATCAATCAACGGTGCTAATGATGATGTTAGCAAAAATAAAAATGCTGCCTGACCATTAGGTGTCGCAACACTTGGTAAGTTAGTCCCTGTATTGATTGCTATCGCCAGTTTTTCAAACTGATCTCTTGTTATTTCTCCTGCATCAAAAGCTTGCTTTACTTCTCCAATATACACGGTTGCAACAAAAACATTATCACTTATCATAGAAAGTATACCATTTGCCAGATAAAAGATAGATGGCTGTTGTGATGGATCAAATTGTAATGCCCAATGAATAATCGGGGAAAATAAATGTTGATCATGAATCATAGCTACAATTACAAAAAAGACTACTAAAAGCCCGGTAAATGGTAACGCTTCTTCAAATGCTGGTCCCAAATGATGTTCATCAGTAATTCCCATAAAAGCGGTTTGAATAATAATCAACCCTAATCCTACAAAACCCACCGGTGCAATATGAAGTGCCAACCCTATAATTAATAAAATAGCAGAAACCGCCTGTACTATTAATCCATAGGTAGCTTGTTTAGATCTCTTAGCATCTTCTTCCTCTGTATAACTTTCTATAATTCTTCTCGCTACTTCTGGTAATTTTGCTCCAAAACCAAATGTACCTGTCATTTCCAGAACAACAGTAGTTAACATCCCCGCAAATAACACAGGTATTGTAATAGGAGCCATTTTAATGAAAAATTGTATAAAATCCCATCCCATTCGCTCTCCAATAAGTAAATTCTGAGGTTCCCCTACTAACGTGCAAACACCACCCAAGGCAGTACCTACTACACCATGCATAATCAGACTTCTCAAAAAACTTCTAAACTGCTCTAAGGTCTCTCCACTTAGTTCTTTTCTATCAAGTGTACCATCCTTGTCATAATCTGATGAATCCATAGAATGAATTTTATGATATACACCATAAAAACCAACTGCTACACTTATTAGAACGGCAGTAACCGTTAGTGCATCTAAAAATGCAGACAGTAATGCAGATAGAAAGACAAATAATAGAGATAAAACTAATTTTGACTTTATTTTGGTAAAAACCTTACTAAAAATAAACATTAGCAATGGTTTCATAAAATAAATTCCTGCAACCATAAATACTAATAGTAATACAACCTCCAGATTCTGAGCCACCTCCACATACACTCCGCTGAGCTTTGCTTCTCCATTTGCGTCCAAGATCGGATTATGATTACTATCAAATGCGGGAGTAGGAAATGCGCTTGTGAGACCTAATGCTAATATTTGTATCGCTAATAACCCTCCAGATTGTAAAGGATAGCATTTTAATGCCATAGCTAATGTGAAAATAAATTCAGCAATAAAAATCCAGGCAGTGACCATAGGACCCAGAGCAAAATAAGAAAATACATTAAAAATTAGGAATCCGATCATTACGGATTTGAACCAAGTAGGACTATTGCCTAAAAAATATTTGAACATAATTGTTTTTTGGTTTTAGCTGATTTGTATAATTATACCAATTGTTTAAAAGCTATTTCAAACGCTGTTTTACTTATATTTGTCTTAGAATAATCTTTATTATGAATTTTTTCTAAAGCATTTTTAATGGTCTGTGAAGTATCTTTAAAAATAGCTTCATCCGTCATTTGCACCCTACGCTCCATAAAATAGGCAAATACTCTTGCCATACCACAATTAGAAATAAAATCCGGAATTAAACTCACTTTTGCATCTGTATATTCCATAATTGAACCAAAGAATATTTCCTTATCCGCAAAAGGCACATTAGCACCACAAGAAATTACCTCTAATCCTGAATTGATCATTTGGGTAATTTGATCTTTTGTAATTAATCGAGATGCTGCACAAGGTACAAATACTTCTGTTTGTAATGCCCATATTTTTTCATTCAGTTCTTCAAAAGGAATTAGTTCTTTACTAAATAATTTATTTCCTTTTTTAGAGAGATATAATTCTTTTATTTGTTCAAAAGAAAAGCCTTCTTCATTAATCAACCCACCTGCATGGTCAATAATACCCACAATTTTCACTCCCATTTCAGAAAGGTAATAAGCGGCAGCTGACCCTACGTTTCCGAATCCTTGCACTACTGCCCTTTTTCCTTTTATATGACCTCCATATAAATCATAATAGTGCCGTACTGCTTCCGCTACACCGTACCCCGTAATCATATCAGCAACTGTATATTTACTAGCTACATCAGGTGAAAACATTGTGTTTTCCAATACTTTAATCACTCCTTGACGCAATTGCCCAATCCTATTTATTTTATCTGCTTCCGATGGTTGAAAATGACCATTAAAAACCCCTTCTTGAGGATGCCAAACTCCGCAATCCTCGGTGATCGGTATCACTTCATGGATTTCATCTACATTAAGATCGCCTCCCGTTCCGTAATAACTTTTTAATAACGGAGAAACTGCTTTATACCAGCGTTCCAACACTCCTTTTTTTCTAGGATCCGAAGGGTCAAAATTAATACCCGATTTTGCCCCTCCTATTTCAGGTCCAGAAACTGTAAATTTAACTTCCATCGTTTTTGCCAACGATAAAACCTCATTCATATCCAAACCTTTTCTCATTCTGGTTCCTCCTCCAGCTGCACCACCCCTCAATGAATTGATTACAGTCCAGCCCTCAGCCTCAGTTTCAGAATCTCTCCAGTTAAAAACTATTTCGGGTGCTTTATCTTCGTATTTCTTTAATAATTCTTTCATTTTTAAAATTATATTTTATGTAAACAACAACTTATTATTAGGATCAAATCCCAATACTGATTTTATAATTAAAAATAGACCTCCATAAAGGAGTTAGTGCTGTCTCATTAAAATATCATTTTTAGTAAACTGAGTTTATATCAAAAAGTAACTTCACAAATATAAAAAACTAAATAGGGCTAGCCCTGAAATTAAAGAAATTTATGAGCTCAAATTTAATATATTCATTTTGGGCCTAACCGGAGAAAAACAAAAAATTAACATATTTAGATTATACGTTACAAAAATCAAAACATCAAAAAATTAAAAAAACATTAAAACTATATTTTTATAGCGTATATTTGTAAAATCATCAAAATTTAAGGTGATTTTACAATTTATTTTCATCAAAACATACAAAACGCGTGTTATGCACGCACAGTAAATAACAATTAATATGGACTTTACATTATCCGAAGAACAACTAATGATACGCGATGCTGCTCGCGATTTTGCCAAAGCAGAATTACTTCCTGGAGTAATAGAAAGAGATAACAAACAAGAATTCCCAAAAGAACAAGTAAAAAAAATGGGAGAACTTGGTTTTTTAGGAATGATGGCTTCTCCAGAATATGGTGGCGGAGGTATGGATACCTTATCTTATGTATTAGTGATGGAAGAATTATCTAAAATTGACGCCTCTTCCTCTGTCATTGTATCTGTAAACAACTCATTAGTATGCTGGGGTCTTGATACCTATGGTACCCCAGAACAAAAAGCTAAGTATCTTTCTAAACTTACTAATGGCGAATCTATTGGAGCTTTCTGTTTATCAGAACCAGAAGCGGGAAGTGATGCTACTTCACAAAAAACTACCGCAATAGACAAAGGGGATCATTATGTGATTAATGGCACTAAGAACTGGATCACTAATGGAGGTACAGCAGATTATTATCTGGTCATCGCTCAAACCGATAAAGAAAAAAAACACAGAGGAATTAATGCTTTTATCGTAGAAAAAGGCTGGGAAGGTTTCGAAATTGGTCCAAAAGAAGATAAATTGGGGATTAGAGGAAGTGACACTCATTCTCTTATTTTTAATGATGTCAAAGTACCTAAAGAAAACCGAATTGGCGAAGATGGTTTTGGCTTTAAATTTGCTATGAAAACTCTAGCAGGAGGTCGAATTGGAATAGCTGCTCAAGCATTGGGCATTGCTGCAGGAGCTTACGAACTAGCCAAAGATTACGCTAAAGTTCGAAAAGCATTTGGAACCGAAATTATGAATCATCAAGCGATTGCTTTTAAAATTGCTGATATGCACACTCAAATTGAAGCAGCAAGAATGTTAGTATATAAAGCCGCTATGGACAAAGATAATGACGAAAATTACGATTTATCTGGAGCAATGGCAAAATTATACGCATCACAAGTTGCCATGGAGGTTTCTGTAGAAGCTGTTCAAGTCCACGGAGGCAATGGTTTTGTGAAGGAATATCATGTAGAGCGATTGATGAGAGATGCTAAAATCACTCAGATTTATGAAGGAACCAGCGAAATACAGAAAATTGTAATTTCAAGAAGCGTTTTTAAAGATTAATTATTTTACAAAATAATTATATAATAAAGGAAAGACCCAAATCGCTATTTGCATTTGGGTCTTTTTAGATTCTGTTATTTCAAAATAGATATCTATCGCAATTAGAACATCAGATCCATATTTCTAGTGCTTAGTGTCTCTTTATTCCTTAACGCTTAATTATAATTTATTTTATCTTTATCTTTTTTATCGAATATAAAGTTACATCTTCTTCTTTACCTTTAAGGTTGATACTACCCATTGATTTTACCTCAAAACGAGATTTTAACTTTAAAGCGTGTAACAAACTTTCTGAAATAAGCAGTAACTCTCCATAGGTATTACATTTTTCCTGTATTCTGGCCGTTGTATTAATTACATCACCATGGAATGCTATTTCCTTTTTGACGGTTCCAACTTCAGTAGCAATAAGTTTACCACCATGCACACCTGCCTTAAATTTTGGCAATAAACCATATTTAGCTATGTAGCGCTTTTTATTTCGAATCAGCCTTTTTTCAAAAGCAAAAAATATTTTAATACATCTCAGGTTCTTAACACCGCTTTTATATGGCCAATGTAATACAGCCTCATCACCAACATATTGATAAACATCTGCATCATAAGCACCTAAAACTCTATTTAAATCAAAAAAACAGTCTTGAATTAATTCGCTGTATCTAAAATGTCCAAGTTTCTCAGCGATCGCAGTCGATGATTGTAAATCTAGAAACATAAAAATTCGTTGTTCTTCTCTTGGTTTTCTATAGGTTCCTAATAAAAGTTTTACAAAAACACCTCTGCCAAATTTTTCATTTGCAATCTTAATAAAAGAAAATATCAAAGAAGCTATGATAAAATATGTAACTATAATCCAAAAAATTTTACTAGAAAACCACCAATACCCTTCATGTAAATAATTTAATTCCAATTCTGTTTCCATAAGCTCAAAAACATGACTTGTAGACAAAATCAAAACAACCAGGTAAATAATAGATTTCTGAACAAGAACAACCCATAACGGTAATCTTTTAGAAAGATAATTATCAAATAAAAACTCAATAATAGTATAAAAAAATCCTATGATTGTACCATAAATAATTCCTATTTTTAGCCAATCCTGAATTTCTACAACAGAATTATCAAGACCCTCTTCATCACCAAGAGCATAGTATCGAATCACAATAAATAAGCATAATGCAATTGACCAAAATAAAATAGCATTACCCAAAAGTCTAAAAAATTGTTTCGTAGAATAACTCAATCTTTATAATTATAATTTACACACTGACACAAATAATCTATAATATTTTTTTAATTTTTAAATTCTTATAACTGATTCTTTTTATTGATAGATAATTTAAGTTTGCAAAAATAATAAATTACTGAAAATAATAAATTTAAAAAAAAGATGCGATAATTCATAATACATCAAACCATCTAAATCGTTATCTTTCTCTTTATTTTATAGAAAGCACACTATCAATTTGTGCAAATGAATACTTCTCCATCAACATACCTTTAGGAGAGATCAAAAATTTTGAAGGAATTCCCCGTACGCTATACATTCTGGCGATAGAAGATAACATAACGAATTTATTCTGATCTACAATTTGATTTTTCCAAGTAAACCCGTCTTTATCCGCAGCTTTTCTCCAAGATGTAGAATCCTTCTCTAAAGCTACAGTAACTATTGTCAATTTATCAGGATATTTTTGATGAAGTGCAACTAATTTTGGGTTTGCTTTGCGACATGGAGGACACCAGGATCCCCAAAAATCAAGTAATACATATTTCCCTTGTAAATCCGACAGTTGAAATGGTGTACCATCTATTAATTCTGCCTTAAAATTCGGAGCTTGCTCTCCTCTACTTACTTCATTGTAGCTTGTATACGCGTAAAAAAGACAAAAAACAATAATCATAGCTACCATAAAATATACCAACGTCTTCCTCATAATATTTCCTGATTTTTTGTGTCGTTTATCAAAGTAAAGCTTTTAGTCAGTAACCTGGGGTTATTTTATCAAAATTAATTTCCTGTTTTTGCTAACAAATTCATAATAAATGGAATATTCAGAGTGATTCTTCATTGATTAAGTTAGTTATTGAGTTTGATTCGTCATAAAAAAGTGAATAATTTTATTTTTTTAATTTTCGGATATAAAAAAACCCTTCATAATATTTTATGAAGGGTTTAAGGAAGGCGGCGACCTACTCTCCCACGATTGTAGTACCATTGGCGCTAACGGGCTTAACTTCTCTGTTCGGAATGGTAAGAGGTGAGCCCCGATGCTATAACCACCTTGAGTCTTTATTAGTAGTACGT